>CAYXRH010000009.1:3925-27037 GCA_964466355.1 uncultured Thermodesulfobacteriota bacterium | reverse complement strand
GTGGAAGTCATCACCCCGCCCGGCAGCCTGGTCAACTCCAACTTTCCGGCCCCGGTCTCCAACGCCAACATCAACACCTCCCAGCGCATCGCCGACGTGGTCCTCGGCGCCCTGGCCCAGGCCGTGCCCAAGCAGGTGCCGGCCGCCTCCACCGGGAGCATGAGCATCTTCACCATCGGCGGCCTGGATCCCCGCTCGCACGAGTACTATTCCTACGTCGAGACTTACGGCGGCGGCGCCGGCGCGGTTTACAACCAGGACGGCATGGACGGGGTCCACACCAACATGACCAACACCCGCAACACCCCGGTGGAGGTCATCGAGACGACCTATCCCCTGCGGGTGGAGAGATACGGCCTCGTGCCCTTGAGTGACGGCCCGGGCCGGTTTCGGGGCGGTCTGGGCCTCACCAGGGAGCTGACGGTCATCGACCACCAGGCCTCCATCAGCATCGGCACCGAGAGGCGCCGCATCCTGCCCTGGGGCCTCGAGGGCGGCCAGCCGGGCGGCCCCTCGGATTGCTGGATCGAGGCGCCCTCGGGGCAAAAGAAAGCCCTGCCGAGCAAGATAACCACCCAGGTGGCTCCGGGCACGCGCATCGTCCTGCGCACCGCCGGCGGAGGCGGCTTCGGCGATCCCCTGACCCGTGATCCGGCCTCGGTGCGGCGCGACGTCATCGAGGGCCTCATTGATGTTGTCCGGGCCAGGGGCAAATACGGCGTCGTCGTTGACGCCCGGACCAAAGAGGTGGATAAAGAAGCCACCGTTCGCCTCAGGGAGGAGCGTCTGGGCTAACGACAAATCCAAGGAGGTCTCGTCATGAAGATCCTGGTGCTTTCACCCTTCGGGAAGACGGAGCCGTTCGGCCGGGAAAACCTGGAGAGCGTCGCCCGCCCGGACACGGAGTTTGATTTCGAGTGTCTCGAGGACGTCTTCCCTTTAAACTACAATACTTACATCTACAACACCCTCAAGTGCATAAACGCCGCCGTGGAGAGAATAATCAAGGCCGAAAAGCAAGGCTACGACGCCGCGGTCTTGTCGTGCATGCTCGACCCCGGGCTCTTGGAGTCCAGGGCCATCGTCGACATTCCGGTCACGGCCACCTTTGAAGCCTCGGCTCATCTGGCCTGCATGATGGGCAAGCGCTTCAGCGTCGTCTCCACCGACCCCATGACCGTCGGCGGCATCGACATGCGGCTGGTGGACCTCTACGGCGTGCGCTCCAAGGTGGCCTCCTTGAGGTGGATCGGCATCACCGCCTGCGACCTCTATCCTGAAATCACGCCCACCGAGGAGGTGGCCCGCCGGGTGGTCGAGGTCAGCCGGAAGTGCGTCGAGGAGGATCAGGCCGAAGTGATCATTCCGGGCTGCACCATCATCGGCTCCATCTTCACCAAGGTCTTTGAAAAGGACCCGGTGGAGATCATCGGCGTGCCGGTCATCGACCCCATGCTCGTCGCCTTCAAGCAGGCCGAGATGATGGTTGATCTGTGTCAGAAGGCCGCTTATCCGGCCGTCAGCCGGGCCGGGTTGTGGCGCAAGCCCCCGGCTGAAGAGACCGAGGGGCTGCGCAAGTTCATGAAGGAGGGACGATCGCCGGAGCAATATTATTACTGAGAGCTGAGGCTCTCCGGCCGCCGCCGGCGCGGCCGGGAAGTCCTCGGCTCTGTAGTCACCGCCTCGCTGAAAGACGCCGTCTTGAAGCGGGGCAAGAAACAACCACAAGGGAAGGAGGGGCAATCATGACACTAAGTAAACGGACTCTTTTACTGTCTCTTGTCTTGGGCTTGAGCATCGCCTGCCTGGTCTTGGCCCCAGGGCTCTGCCTGGCCAAAACCTTGAAGATCGGCCACATCCTGGCGCCGGGGTCGAATCAGAACCAGGCCTTGGTCCAGGTCTTCAAGCCTTACGTCGAAAAGGCCTCGGGCGGATCCTTGAAGGTGGAGGTCTTCCCCAACGAGCAGTTGGGCCACGCCCCGGATCAGGTCGAGGGCGTCAAGCTCGGCACCCAGCAGATGTTCTTGGGCAGCCAGACCTGGTTCGAAGCCCACGTCAAAGAGATCGGCGTGGCGACCATTCCGTTCCTTTTCGACGACCGGGAGCACTTCCAGAAGTGGATGAAGCAGGTTCTGGGCCAGGAGCTGATGCCCGAGCTGATAAAAAACGCCGATCAGCGCATCATCAACCTCGATCTGATGTGGGCCCGCGGCCCCTTCAGGGTCATCTGCGCCAAGAAGCCCATCTTCACCCCGGCCGACATCAACGGCTTGAAGCTGAGGCTGTGGCCGGCGCGGATGATTCAAAAATCCTGGGCCGGTCTGGGGGCCGAGATTCACACCATCGACTTCGCCGAAGCCTACCTGGCCCTGAAGCAGGGCGTGGTCGATGCCATCACCTCCCCCTTTGACCTGGTCTGGCCCCAGAAGTTCTCCGAGGTGGCGCCCTACATCACCGAGCTGAGGCAGTTCCCCCAACTGGAGCTCATCTCCATCAACGAGAAGGTCTGGCAGGGCTTGAGCGACGAGGAGCGCAAGGTTCTCGTCGACGGCTGCCGCGAGGCCGGAAAATGGTACAATGAGCAGGCCCGCACCCGGGTGGACGACACCATCGAGAACAAGCTCTTGAAGGTGCACAACGCCGCCTACATCAAAGTCAACCGCCAGCCCTTCGTCGACGCCTTCCGCAACAAGGTTCTGCCCGCCCTCATCGCCGACGGGCTGGTCAAGGAGGAGTGGGTCAAGAAGGCTCAGGCCGTCAAATAGCTATTCGCCAGCGGGCCGGAGGGGCGAGCCCCCCGGTCCGCCCCTTTGAGGCCGAAAGGCGGTTGAAACCATGCTCGGCTTTCTCGCTCTGGGCCTGTTCGTCGTCCTCATCTTGATCAACGTCCCCGTGTCCATCTCCATGGGCATGGCTTCGGCGGTCTGCCTCGTCATCACGGGCATCTCGGGCCAGATCTTGCCCCAGAAGATGGTCGCCGGCATCCAGAGCTGGACCCTTTTGGCCATTCCCTTTTACATCCTCGCCGCTCAGATCATGAATTACGGCGGCGTGGCCCAGAGGCTCTTCAGCTTCGCCAACGAGCTGGTCGGCTGGATCAGGGGCGGCCTGGCCCACGCCAACGTCATGGCCAGCATGATCTTCGCCGGCATCTCCGGGGCGGCCGTGGCCGACGCCTCGGGCCTGGGCCTGGTGGAGATCGAGGCCATGACCCGGGCCGGCTACGACAAGAAGTTCGCCGTGGGGGTCACCGCCGCCTCGTGCATGCTCGGGCCCATCATCCCGCCGAGCATCATGCTCATCATCTACGGTCACATCGCCGAGCTGTCCATCGCCGCCCTCTGGTTCGGCGGCATCCTGCCGGGCGTGGTCACCGGGTTCATCCTGATGGCCTACATCTATTACGTCGTGGCCAAGGGCGAGGTCATCGGCCCGGAGCCGGACAAGTTCTCCTTGAGGCGGGCCTGTCGCAGCTTCATCAGCAACTTCTTCGTCATCCTCCTGCCGGTGATTCTTTTAGGCACCATCCTCACCGGCCTGGCCACGCCGACCGAGACCGGCATCATCGCCTGCCTCTACACCTTTGTCCTGGGCGTGGTCAACCGCGGCCGGGCCTTCATCAAGGACCTGCCCCGCGTCCTGGTCGAAACGGCCAAGTCCTCGGGCATCATCATGTTCATCATCGCCACGGCCACGGCCTTCGTGTGGATCCTGACCACCGAACGGACGGCCATCGTCATCTCCGAGAGCCTGCTGTCCTTAAGCTCCAACAAATACGTGCTCTTGCTCATCATCAACCTCTTTCTTCTGATCATCGGCAGCCTTCTGGAGCAGATACCGGCCATGCTCATCGTCGTGCCTCTTCTGGCCCCCATGGCCCAGGAGCTGGCCGTCAACCCCATCCAGTTCGGCATCATGGTCGTCTTCAACCTCATGATCGGCATGATCACCCCGCCCATGGGCATGGCTCTTTACATCATGGGCGCGGTGACCGACGTGCCCATGAAGGACATCATCAACTCATCGATGCGCTTCTTTTTGGCTCTGTTGGTGGCGTTGATGCTCATCACCTACATTCCCTTTCTCTCGACCATTGTTCCCGAGCTTTTGAATTTGAACATGCAGTGAAGGCGGGGCTGATGCTGAGTCGGTTCGATCAATTCCTGGAGGTCCTGCGCCGCCTGGAGCTTTGGGCCAGCGCCGGGACGGTGCTGACCATCGTACTCATCAACTGCGCCAACCTCCTGGCCCGGTGGCTTTTTCACCGACCGTTCGACTGGGTCCTGGAGAGCTCCCTCATTCTCTTCGTCTACGCCGTCATGCTCATCGTGCCCGTGCTCTACCGGGACAAGGCCTTCATTCAGATGCACCTCATCCAGGAGGTCATCGGCCAGGAGGCGGCCCGTTATGTGGGGCTGCTGGTGGATGTCCTCATCCTGGCCTTCCTGATCTATCTTCTGCCCCTGGCCATTAATTTGAGCCTGGGCCAGATCGCCATGCTCTCCCGGGGCCTGGGCATCCCCCGCTATTGGGTCACCGTGCCGGTGAGCATCGGCACGGCGCTTTGCCTCCCCGTCGGCCTGTCCAACGTGCTTCATCACGTCAGGGATTTGAGGAAAAAGGAATAAACAGAAAAGCGTCCGCCTGATCCTCGAACCAAAATGTGGTTTCGCCACAGTCTCATGATCGGCCCAGAAGCTCCTGAAACCGGTTCAAGCTTGATTTGACCATCAAGGGGGGGTTAGGCTGGAACAGGTGTCGTCCGATCGTCTGAGACGAAGTGACGAATGATCGGCGCCCCTTTGAGGCGGAGCGCAGTTCGGCTCATGTAGATCTGTCAGGAGAGGTGAGTGATGGGCATCCTGCTCGGATTCGCGCCTTGGATCATCTTTTGGATCCTGGCCAGCAACGACACCTTCCTCGTGGCCATCCTGGCCGCGGCGGCTTCGAGCCTGATAATCAACGCCCGCCAGGTCATCCGCCGTCGGCTCAAGGTTTTAGAGATCGGCACCCTGCTCTTCTTTGGCGTCATGAGCCTGGCCGCCTTGAGCCTTGATCCGGCGTGGCTGGAGCGCTGGGTTCACGTTTTGGGCAACGCCTCCCTGACGACCATCGCCCTCGTCTCCATCCTCATCGGCCGACCCTTCACCCTCCAGTACGCCCGGGAGCAGATCGCCGAGGAGTACTGGGAGACGCCCCGGTTCATGACGACCAACCTGATCATCACCTGGGTCTGGACGGCCTCTTTTATCCTGCAGACTCTGTCTTCGACGGCCACCCTTTTCTGGCCGCACCACGAGACCTGGTTCAGCTGGCTCATCCCCACGGCCTCTTTTGTGGCCGCCATCAAGTTCACGGTCTGGTATCCAGAACAGGTCAGAGCCAGGGCCGCCGGGGTCTCCTGAGGGGCGGGGAGAATCGGCGGCGGTGGCACCAGAGAACCGGTGGGCTCAATTAAAGGAGAATCAGAGATGAAAAGCAGGCTAAAAGTACGCCCGGCGTTGTGCGTCGCCATGGCGATATTGCTCGCCTTGTTCGCTGCTTGGCCCGCGGCCGAGGCTTCAGGCGCCGCTTTTGAAAAGACAAAACTCGGCAGCGCGGCCGAATGGCTCCCGGCCAAAATGATCCTGATGCACACTCCGGGCGAGGAGATCTTTCTCGGCGTCGTCCACCCCGCCGCCGCCCTCTACGAAAAACCCTTCAGCCTCAAGCTGGCCGCGGCCCAGCACCGCCGGTACATCGAACGGCTGGAGAGCGAGGGCGCCGCGGTCCACACCGTGGTCGAGACCCTGCTCAAGGGCGTGGTGGATGAGAACGGCCAGGCCGTGCCTGGCCCGGAACTCGACAAACTGAGGGCCTTCGCCCAGGAGTTCCTGACCATCGACGCGTCGGCTCTGCCTCCTCATAGGCGAGAAGAACAGAAAAAATACAAAAAAGACACCATCGCCCAACTGAGTCCCCCTGAGCTGGTGCGGGCAATCCTGCTGCGGCCGACCGTGCATCTTTATGAGACGGACACCAACACCAAACTGGGCGCCACCTATGAGGAAGCGCCGGTCATGAACCTCTATTTCTGCCGGGACCAGATGATCACCACGGCCAGAGGCGTGGTGCTGTGCCGGATGAACTCTGCGCAGCGGGCCATCGAGACCAAGATCATGAAGTTCGTCCTGGCCAAGCTCAACATCGAACCTGTTTATGAGGTCACCGGCCGAGGCCGCCTGGAGGGCGGGGATTATTTCTCCGCCGGCGATGTCGCTTTCATCGGCCAGGGGCTGCGCACCAACGCCGCGGGGGTCGAACAGCTCCTGAAAAACAAGGTCTTTGGTCTGCCCCGCGTGGCCGTGGTCAAAGACAGCTGGAAGAATCAAGAACAGATGCACCTGGACACCTACTTCAACATCATCAGCCCCCACCTGGCGGTGTTGATCGACATGCGCCTGCACCGGCCTGGCCGCCCGGCCATCGAGGGCGTGTCCTCCCGGGTCGATGTTTACGAGCTGGTGAACGGCGAGTACGAGCTTAGGATCAGGGACCGCGATTTCCAGGATTATCTGGAGAAAGATCTGGGCTACACCCTCATCCCGGTGACCAGAAAAGACCAGAACCTTTACGGCATCAACTTTCTGACCGTCAGAACCGACCGCATTCTGGCCATTGACGGCGTGAGCCAGGAATATAAAAAGGCCATCAAAGGACACGGCGTTGAGGCCACCTGGATGGATTTCAGCGCCCTCACCGGCGGCTACGGCGCGGCCCACTGCACCACCCAGGTCCTTCACCGCGAAGGCATTTAGGAGGTCGGGCATGTTTAAGCGGCCGGCGGCTTTGGTTCTTGGCTTCCTCTTGGCGGTCCTCCTTTTGTCCGCGGAGTGCTTCCCCGCCGGGCCGGGGCAGACCACGGACACCGTCTTCATGGTCTCGCCGGATGATTTCCAGTACAACGTCGAGACCGCCGCCTCCAACGTCTTTCAGCACCAGCTGACTGATCCAAAGGAGCAGACCCGGCGGGCCGTGGCGCAGTTCAACCACATGGTCAAGACCTTGGAGGAAGAAGGGATCACGGTCATCCACGTCCCCAGCCGCAAGGACGTCATCACCCCGGACGCGGTCTTTCCCAACAACTGGTTCTCCACTCACCGCGACCGTGAGGGCCAAAACGTCCTGGTGGTCTATCCCATGCTCACGCCCAACCGCCGCGCCGAGGAGAGGGTCGGTCTGCTCTTGAAAAAATTCAAGGAACACGGTTTTCCGGTCAGCTGGCTGGTGGATCTGACCGGCTACGAAAAGGAGAACCGGGCCCTGGAGGGCACCGGGAGCATGGTTTTGGACCGGGTCCAAAAAGTGGCCTTCGCCTCGCTCTCGCCTCGGACCGACCAGGGGATTCTCCAGGATTTTTGCGGCCAAATGGGCTACCGAGCGGTGACCTTCGACAGCTACGATGGCCACGGCAAGCTGGTCTATCACACCAACGTCATGATGAGCCTCGGCGTCGGATTCGCGGTCATCTGCGCCGAAGCCATCAAGGACCCCGCCCAGAGGGCGCGGGTTCTCGCCCGGCTGAAAGGCCTCGGCAAAAAGGTCATGGAGATCCATCTCGGGCAGATGGAGAACATGTGCGTCAACATCCTCGAGCTGCGGACCAGGAACAGCGGCGGCATAATCGTCATGTCCCGGCGGGCCCACGATCACTTCACCGCCGCCCAGCGGACTGAGCTGGCCGGATTCGGCAAACTGGTGGCCGTGGATATCCACACCATCGAGGACATCGGCGGCGGCAGCGCCCGCTGCATGATGGCTGAAGTGTTCTGATGGAAAAGCGGCGCCCATGCTTTATGTGCATCATATCAACGGATCATCTGTTCAAGGATGAATCACCAGAGCCATGACGGCCAAAAGGCCAAACGCCGCCGCGCCAGCGAGACGGGGGAATGGTTTGATCAAGAACTGGCCAACGATATAACCGCCCAGAAGGGACGAAGCGGCGACGATTCCAAATTTCAACCCCCCCGGGATTCCGGTGTAAGACAACAGAATCAATTGGAATAAGATTACGAAAATGTAGTGTGAAAGGTACATGTAATAAGAATTCGAGGCCAAATTTTGATCGAGCGCCGAGGGAGTATTCCAGAATCTGAGAGCTAGTGAAGACAAAAAACCGAGAGTCGATATCGTGAGGAAGTTAAGAGCAAGGAAAAATATTGGACCATAAATTTTTTCCAAGTCTTCCGGTCCAGCCAGCATTTGGCGGCGCGCATAAATGAAGAGTATTGATATTATTAATAGTGATATTAACCAGGTCTTGAAATGCCCGAAAAACTTGCCCCTCTCAACCCATTTATTTCTATAGCTTATAATTCCCAAGCCAAAGTAGACGACAAATAGAAAGATCCTCGACGGCCGAAATTGTATGACATTGTCGAGGGTGAACAGCGGTTCAGGATTCGCCAATCCCGGGATCAATAAAAACATCAGCCCGATCACAGCAAACGAGCCGCAGGAGGTTATAATACCAATTATTACCAACAGTTTCAGGCTCGAGCGGATGGAGTGATCTTCAGACGGGAGAGGCTGGTTCGAGGCCTCGAACCAGGTTTTTTTAAGCCTGAAAATGAGGCTGAATAAAAAGAAGAATAATAAGAGCAACGAAAGAAACCACATGTAACGTTGATAGAACTGGTTGTTCATCATAAGATCATTCATCGAGGTGATGATCCCGACGTTCAACGAGGCGGCGTTTTTAAATAAGGTCAACCATGAATCCCAATAACTCGTTGATAATGTATAATTATTTCGTGTGTAATGATAGACGAGGGGCAAGACCGGGCAGATGGTAATAATGCATATCAACCAAGGTATGCCCAGCCTCTTCAGCTTTCCCCTCAGAAAGGAGGCCGCCCCCTTTTTTTGAATCGTGGGCGTGGCGAAATAGCCGGCGATATAAAAAAGGAGGGGCATCGTGAAGGCGTCAAAAAAAGCCGCCAGCCATTCGGCCAACGAACTCGCCTCATCAGCCACCGGCCACCAATTCAAGTTGATGTAGGCATTGGCTGAATGCTGCAGCACAACACAAAAAATAAAGAAGTAACGTAAATTGTCTAGAAAAGTCACTCTATTTTCAGCTTTAAGATCAACAGTGCCCACGGGTGATCCCTTTCAGATTTTTAGCCGGTGACCTCGGATTTTCCTTCTCTGCTTCGCAATCAGCGTGCCACGGAAGCCTCAATCCAAAAATAGACATAATTACATTTAGTTATTAAATAATCATCCCTGAACGCCTCTATTCCACGGCCATAAAGGCTTTCTTATTGGTTATAAAAGCCAATATTTGGTCATTTTTACCAAAACTCTCTTGAAAGGCCGGGGCGCCGAACGAACAGTCCGCCTTTCACCTCGACGCCTCCAGACCTGGACGCAGAGTATTGCATGTGATAACAATAAATAATCGACGTCAAGGAGGCTGAACGGTCGGAGGATTGAGCCGAGAGCCGTGTCGATCGAGGCCCTCGAAGCGGAGACGGCGATCTGGGGCGTTATTCGACAAAATGAGCCGTCCGTGAGGCCGGGCCAGGTCAAAGCGCCGGCCGAAACGCGGCCGCCCTTGAAACAGCCTGAGGAGAGGCGGGCATGAATCGCGTTGCTTTGGTCAAGCCGGCGGAGCGGACCCGAGGCGTGAGGGCCTCCCTCGAGGCCCTGGGCCTCAACCCCGTCAAGGGCCGGGACGTGCTCATCAAGCCCAACTTCAACACCGCCGACAGGGTCCCCGGCTCCACGGACAACGAGACCCTCGTCGCCCTGGTCGAGGAGCTGTGGGCTCTGGGGGCCAGGTCTTTGAGCCTCGGCGAGCGGAGCTGGTCGCCCACGGCCGAGGTCATGGCCCGCAAGGGGATCACGCCCCTTCTTGAAGAGCGGGGCGTGCGCGTCATCAACTTCGACGAGCTGAAGGAAAAAGATTGGGTCCTCTTCAAACCTTCAAAATCTCACTGGCCCAACGGTTTTAGAATCGCCCGGCCGATCATCGAGGCCGAGTGCGTGGTCGAGACCTGCTGCCTCAAGACTCACCAGTACGGCGGGGTGTTCACCTTGTCGCTGAAGCTGGCCGTGGGCGCGGTGCCCACCTCGCGCCAGGGCTTTGAATACATGAGCCAGCTCCACGCCTCGCCCCAGATGCGTCTCATGATCGCCGAGATCAACCAGGTTTTCGAGCCGGCCCTGATCGTCCTCGACGGCGTGGAGGCCTTCGTGGACGGCGGACCCATGACCGGCCGCCGCCAGAAGGGCGAGGTCTTCTTGGCCGCCCAAGACCGCGTCGCCGTGGACGCCGTGGGAGTGGCGCTGCTCAAGCTCCTCGGCAGCAACGCGGCCATCATGAACCGACCCATCTTTGAACAGGAGCAGATCAAGAGGGCGGTCGAGCTGGGCCTGGGTTGCGCCGGCCCCCAGGATATTGAAGTCATCGCCGTCGATGAGGCCAGCCGAGATTATGGCCGTCGGGTGGTCGAAAGGCTGGCCCAAGGCTAAGACTCTGGCCGGCCGTTCAACCCGCCCCTTGACAGGCCGGGCGGCGAGGCCTAGGCTTTTGGGGGAAGCATCGCCCTGAACTCAGCGGCCGAGGCGCTCATTTTTGTCGGTGAGGCGGTGCCAGGCGAGGGATTGAGAAGACGAGGGAGGAAAAATCGATGCCGAAATTTGGCTCCGTGGATGAGATTTTGAATTACGCCATTGAAAAAGAAAAAGAGGCGGCCGCCTTTTACACTGACCTGGCCGGCCGGGTCAAGAGCGCCTCGACCGTCAAGGTGCTCCAAGACTTGGCTGAAGAAGAGCAGGGTCACCAGGCCAAGCTGAAGGCCATCCGGGAAGGCCGCTTGAGCTTGCGCCCCGGGGTGGCGGTGACTGATTTGAAGATCTCGGACTATCTCGTCGACGTCTCTCCAAAGCCGGACATGGACGACCAGCAGGCCTTGATCCTGGCCATGAAAAGGGAGAAGGAGTCTTTCAGACTCTACAGCGACCTGGCCCAGAATGTCGAGAAGGCCGAGCTGCGCCAGGCCCTGACCAGCCTGGCCCTGGAGGAGGCCCGGCATAAGCTGCGCCTGGAGATCGAGTACGACGAACATTATCTGACCGACAACTGAGCAGATCCAGGATTGCGTCTCTTGAGTAGTTTGTATAAGAGGGCGGGGCGGTGGTCTGCTGGTCGAGCGAGCATCGGAGCCAGCCGCCCTTGGGCCTCACCCATGTGGCTGAAAAAAGCAAAGCGCTTGAAGAGCCGAAGACTTAACGGAGAGCACAAGGTGGCTAAAAACGGCGACTTGTGAGCCGCCAGCAGACCGCCGCCCCGCCCGAGCCACAGCATTGACTTATGGTCTCTGCTTCTCAGACGCGACAACAGCTCGATGGCCCGCTTGCCGGGCCGGAGGCGGGGAGATAGCTTCCTTCTCGGGAAGATTGAAGATTCATCTACTTCAGGACGAGGATGACGAGGGGACGGATGAAAAAGTTGATTCGCTTCACCGCGGCGCTGATGACTCTGGGTCTGCTTCTCCAGCCGGCCGTCTGCCTGGCCGAGGCGAGACGGATCGGCCTCATCACCACGGACAGCAAGGTAAGTGACGACGCCTTCAACCAGATGGCCCACGAGGGCTTAAAGCGGGCCGCCGCAGAGTTCGGCCTCCAGACTTCTTATGTCGCCACCGGCCCGGCGTCGGATTACGAGCCGGGTCTGGCCAGGCTCATCGCCCAGGGCTGCCAGACCATCGTCGCCGTGGGGTTCGCCCTTGGCCAGGCCGTGTCAGAGGCGGCCGCCGGGCATGGGCGCCTCGAGTTCGTGACGGTCGATTTCGCCCTCGATGAACCCCGGGCCAACGTCCTGAGCCTGGTCTTCGCCGAGGACGAGGCCGGTTTTCTGGCCGGAGTCTTGGCCGGGGCCATGAGCGAGAGCAGAATCGTGGGCGTGGTGGCCGGCAAGGAGATCCCCCCGGTCATCCGCTTCCGCCGGGGCTTTGAGGCCGGCGTGCGCTTTGTTTGCCCCGCCGGCCGGGTGTTGGGCCTCTACATCGATAGCTTCACCGACCGAGCCAAGGGCCGGGCCGCGGCCAGGGCTCAGGTGGACCAGGGCGCGGACGTCATCTTCGGCGCGGCCGGGCTGACCGGCTCGGCGGCCATTTTGGAGGCGGCCCAAAGAGGGGCCTGGGTCATCGGCGTGGATCGAGACGAGTACTTGACCACCTTTGAGGCGGGCCAAGTTCGAGGGGCTGACCGCGTCCTCTCCTCGGCCCTGAAACGGGTGGACGTGGCCATCTACGCCGCCCTCAAGGCCTCGGCGGCGGGGCGGTTCAAAGGCGGGATCGAGGTCTTTGGCCTGGCCAACGACGGCGTCGACCTGGCCCCGTTTCACCAAGCCGCGGCGGTTGTGCCGGCCGCCGTGAAGGCGAAGCTCGAAGAGGTCCGAGACGGCCTGCGCTCCGGGCGGATAAAGACCGGCCTGGGACGGTGAGGCCCGAGCTTTGAGCGCCCACCCTGGCTCGTTGAGATTCTAGAGATACTCCAAGATCTCGATCTGGACCCCGTCCGGCGCTTCGATGAAGGCCGCCTTGACGGCGGGGGTTAAAAGGGCCGGCTCGGCCTCGAAGGCGGCCCCTTTTGATTTCAACTCCTCGACCGCGGCCTCGATGTCAACCACTTCAAACCCCAACTGATACATCCCCCAGCGCGGCCGGCCGCTCAAAGGCTCCACCTCGTCCCCGGCCCGCCGGGGCGAGAGGGCCAACATCTGGCCGGCGACCTCGACCCTGACCACGGGCATGCCCCGAACTTCACTTCGTCTGACCACCCGGCCGCCGAAGACCTTGACGTAGTAATCCACCGCCGCCTCTAAGTCCTGGCAGCGTAAATGAATGTGATCGAATTTGAGCGCCACGTCCCCTCCTTAGAATTAATCGCAGCTCGTGGCCGGCGAGGATTCATTGACAATCATGACCACCTGATCGGTCACGGTCAGCCTCTCGAGCCCTTTTGTCGTGACCAGATAGTCGTCCTCCAGACCCACGGCCCCCAGGCCGGGGAGGACGAACTTGGGCTCCAGGGCGAAGACCATGCCCTCCTCCAGGACCAGGGCTGATTTGTTGGTGATTATGGGATATTCGTCTATCTCCAAGCCCAAGCCGTGCCCCACGAATTTGACCCGGCCTTCGCCCTGGCCCATGAAATGCTCGCCCAGGCCCGCCTTTTTGGCCTCTCGGCGAGCCATTTCGTAGAGATCGGCCGCGGCCGAGCCGGCCCTGGCCTCCTGGGCGAACAAGAGATGGATGTCGAGGCAGCAGTCGTGGGCTTTTTGCAGTCGCCGGGGCAATCGGCCGATGACAAAGGTGCGGAACTGATCGGCCAGGTAGCCGTTGACCCCCGCGCCGTAGTCGACGCCGATGGGCTCGTTTCGGCTGAAGCGGCGAAAACCGGCCCCCTGGGCCATGGCTGGCGTGTTGCCGGGGCCGCCCAAGGGCGTGTCGCCGAAGCTGACCTGGCAGCCGCTCTCGGCGCACAGCACGTGGGCGTGGGTCATCTCCTGGTTCCAGCCGCGCATGCGCATGACGCCCATGTGTCCCTCGCGGCGGGCGATGAAGGCCAGATACCCGTCCACCTCCAGCTCGGTCATGCCCTCGTGGATGTAGCTTCTTATCTCTCGCAACCCTTTGTCCAGAATGGCGGCCGCTTTTTTAATCTGGGCCACTTCGTAGGCCGACTTGATCATGCGCAGCCGCCGTATCTCCTCGGAAAAGTCCACCAGACGCACCCGGGGAAACTTGGTCTGATACCACAGGAAGCGATTGGCCGGCAGCACGTCCAGCTCCAGCCCCAGGCGCCTCAGATTGGCGTGCCCGCGCTCGGCCACGAGGCCCGGAATCTGACCGTAGGCCCGCAGAGGGGCGATGTCCTTGACGGCCGACTCCGCTGTGGCCCGCTGATGGCTCTTGCGGACCATCAGCAGGGCCTCGCCCGCAGCGGGCACAAAGAGAACCGAGGATTGAATCGTCCCCGAAAAATAAAACAGGTCCACGTTTTGTTCGATGAAGACGCCGTCCAGACCAGCGGCTTCGAGGCGCGGCTGGAGCCTTTCGAGGCGGCTTTTTATCTCGCTCGGGGGCACCTTGTTCACTTGGCTTCCAATCATATCGATCAGCCGGCCGCGTCCAGGGCCAGCTTGAGGTGGTCCAGGGAGGTGTTGCCGCCGGAGCAGATGAGGCCGACCTTGAATCCAGCCAGGTCTTCCTTGAGCCGGAGCGCGGCCGCCAGCGGCGCCGCCCCGGCCGCCTCGGCCAGGGTGTGGGCCCGCTCGATCATCCAGACCATGGCCTGTTTGAGTTCCTTTTCGCTGACGAGGATGAAGTCGTCCAGCATCCGGGCCATGATCTTTTGCGGCAGGGCGAAGCCGACCCCGGTGGAGAGGCCCTCGGCGAATGTGGCGCTGAGGGCTTCGGCCAGCCGCCCCTCTTGCCAGGAGCGGTGGGCCGCCGGCGCGGCCTCGGACTGGACGCCGATGACCTTGATCTTGGGGTTTATCCCCTTGGCGGCGATGCAGGCCCCGGCCGCCCCGCTGCCGCCCCCGACGGGGACGATGATCACCGCCAGCTCGGGCTCGACCTCGAGCATCTCCAGGGTTTCGGTGGCCACGCCGGCGATCAATAGCGGCTCGTCGCCGGAGTGGACGTAGCGGTAGCCCTTTTCGGCGGCCAGAGCCTCGCAGAGCAGCCGGGCCTCGTCAAAGTGGCGGCCGTGGAAGATCACCTCGGCGCCCATGCCCTTCATGGCCGCCACCTTGCCTGGGTTGGCCTTTTGGGGCACGATGATGCGGGCGGGCACGCCGAAGATTCTGGCCGCGAAGGCGATGGATTGGCCGTGGTTGCCCGTGGAGGCGCTGATGACGCCGGCTCGGCGCTCCTCAGGCGAGAGCTGGGAGACGAGGTTCAGGCCGCCGCGGACCTTGAAGGCGCCCACCGGTTGGTAGTTCTCGTGCTTGATAAAGACCTCGGTCCCGACGAGGTCGTTCAGGGCCGGGTAGCTGAACAGCGGCGTCGGGGCGAGATAGGGTCGGATGAGCTTGCGGGCCTTCAGAACGTCTTGGAACTCAGGAACGGGCAGGGAGGTGGTGATTGGAGACATCGTTAAGACCTCCATTTCAAAATTCCGGCCATCATAACCCAAAACCAAAAGGAATGCATTATCAGCCTTCGGCGATGCGGCAAGCGAATTGAGGCTGAGGCGAAACCACATTTTAGTTCGAGGACCAGAGGCGAGGTTTTGGAGAAGCGCAGCATATGATGTTAAAGGGCTCGACTAGTACTTATACCATTTTCCCATTGAAATGAAACAAACAAGCCTTAGTCTGCCTAGCCCTGGGCGTGGGGGCGTCTTCGATCACCGTTTCGCCATTCGTTAAATCACAAAGGGAAAATGGTATTACTTGCCTTATTGAACAGTAGAATGTTTTAGGGGGAGCTGGTGGATCAGGAACTTTTTCCACTCGAAGGGCGCGGCGGTCTTCGTCCTTTGACACTTGATCGGCGCGCAAGTATAGTGATGGAAACCGACCCGGCATCTTGACGGAGCATGGAAACCGTTTAAAATAAACGCATCTTCAGGTCGGCACCGGGAGAAGATGAATGAACAAACCAGATAACAGCCCCTTCACCCCCGGTTATCCTGTCCCCGTTGAACTCTTCGTCGGCCGGTCCGAGCAGATCAAACAATTAATCAAATACATAAAAAATTCTCTATCAGGCCGCCAGGAAAACGTTTTTCTGGCTGGGGAGCGCGGAATAGGCAAGAGCTCAGTTGGCTCTTTCTTGCAGTCTTGGGCGGCCAAGAACCTCGACGTGTTAGGGCTGCACGTCTTTTTAGGCGGGGTGTCGAGTGTTGACGACATGGTTCGCCGTATATTCGATCAGTTGTTGAAGGAGGCGACACAGCAACCCTGGTATGAAAAGGTGTCAGCCCTATTCGGCAGCCACATCCAACAGATCGGCCTTTTCGGCGTCTCGGTCAGCTTTTCGCCGCCGAAGGAGAATCTGCGAGCCCTGTCGCAACGCTTCCCCGAAGCCCTGGCGGGTCTGTGGGATAAAATAAAAGATAATAAAAAAGGACTTATCATCATCCTGGATGACATCAACGGCCTGGCCCAAAGCGAGGACTTCGCCAATTGGTACAAGAGCTTCGTCGATATGGTGGCCACTGGATACAAACACTACCCGGTCTTCATGATGCTCATCGGGCTGCCCGAGAGGCGGGACTCCTTGGCCCGTCTCCAGCCGTCACTGATGAGAATATTCAGGGTCACTGACATCCACAAGCTCGACGACGAGGAGGTGAAACAGTTCTTCGAGCGCTCATACGAAAAGGCGAACATGACCCTCCACGCCGAGGCATTGAATTTCATGGTCAGATTCTCCGGCGGATTGCCGATGGTGATGCAGGAGATCGGAGACGCCGCTTTCTGGCTGGACAAAGATGGCGTCGTAGATTTTGACGACGCCTTAATGGGAGTCATGTTTGCGGCCGAGAACATTGGTAAAAAGCATCTTGACCCCAAGGTTTATCGGGCCATCCGCAGTAAAAACTACCTTTCGATCCTCCGCAAGCTGCCGCCTTTAATCTGGCGTTTCACCAGGAGGGATGTCGAGCCGAAGCTGAACGCCAACGAAAAGAAAGTGTTTCACAACTTCATAAAACGCTTCAGAGAACTGGGCGTCATCGAACCTGACCCTGAGGAGGGAAGAGGAGCTTATCGGTTCGTTAATCAGCTTTATCCAATATACATCGGCATGGAAGCCGAGACAGCCAAGAGGAGGCGACGATAGCTTTAATCATGCAGTAATCACTGTACGATAATTTTTTAGATTCACTCGCTGAATTGTTTCTTTCATCATCAGCTTGGATATCGTTAAAGCCCAAAGGCTCAACCACGCATTGAAATGCCCCCTGTCTTTTTCTACAAAGGCCTGATCATCGGCTTGAGCATCGCCGCCCCGGTGGGGCCGGTGGGCGTCTTGTGCATCAGCCGCACCCTGGCCCAGGGACGGCTGACGGGGCTCGTCTCCGGCCTGGGCGCCGCCGCGGCGGACGCAGTCTACGGCTCAATCGCCGCCTTGGGGCTGACCCTCATCGCTGAGATCCTCGTCGGCCAACAGTTCTGGCTGCGTCTGGGCGGGGGCGTCTTCATGCTCATCCTGGGCTTGAGGATTTTTCGGCGTCAGCCGGCCCAGACGACGAACGGACCCACGGCCACGGGGTTGGGGGCCGCCTTTGCCTCCACCTTTTTTCTGACCATGACCAACCCCATGACCATCCTCGCCTTTGCGGCCATCTTCGCCGGTCTGGGGGTCGGCCCGGGCCGCGACCTCCTCTCGGCCGCGGCCATGGTCAGCGGCGTCTTCGTCGGTTCGGCCTTGTGGTGGCTCGGGCTCAGCGGCGGCGTCGGGTTCTTTCGAGCCGGCATGACCGAGAAGCGTCTGCAATGGATCAACCGCCTGGCCGGGACGATCATCATCGCCTTCGGCGACCTTCTCTTGATCAGCCTGATTGCTTAAGCCTAAAAATCAAGGCCGCCTTCGAGCCCTCGATTGCTTCAGGGATCGGCCAAGAGAGGGTGGGCCACTCCTCAAGAGCCGCGGTGGGTCTTGACCTGGTTGCGACCGGCCCCTTTGGCGGCGTAGAGGGCCTCGTCGGCGGCCTTGATCAGCAGACTCATCTCCTGGCCGGCCGAGGGAGCCATGCTGGCCACGCCGATGCTGACGGTGAGCTTGTCGCCCACCTCCGAGTGGGCGTGGCTCAGGCCCAACCCCTCCACCTCGGCTCTCATGGCCTCGGCGACCAGGGCGGCGCCGTCCAGATCGGTGTCAGGCAGCACGGCCGCGAACTCCTCCCCGCCGAATCGGGCCACCGAGTCGCCGGGCCGCCGGATGCAGGCCGAGAGGGCCTTGGCCACCTGAATCAGGCAGGCGTCGCCGGCCATGTGACCATAGGCGTCGTTGTAATTTTTAAAATAATCGATGTCGATCATGATCAAAGCCACCGGCTTTTTGATTCGCCTGGCCCGACGCCATTCCTCGTCCATGACCTCTTCGAAGTAGCGCCGGTTGGCGATCTCGGTCAGCGAGTCGATGACCGCCAGGCGGCGCAGAATTTGGTTGGCGTCGGTCAGCTGGCGGGTCAACTCGACCAGCTCTTTTTCGCGCCCCTTGACCGCGGTCATGTCGCGAAAGACGATCAACCGGCCGATGCGGCGCTCCCGCCAATCATACAAAGGCGAGATGCGCAGATCGAAGATGCGCTGGTCTTCGCCCTCGCCCGAGACCAGCTCTCCGGCCGGTCCGGCTTCCTCGCCGAGTCGCTGGATTAGATCTGGCCGGTTGGCGAACGCCGCCGCGGCCGGTCGTCCGATTATGTCCACGGCCGAGCGGCGAACTATCTTTTGGGCCGCCGGATTGAGATCCACGACGCGGTTTAGGAGGTCCAAGACGACCACGCCGTCGCCCATGCCCTCGATCACGGTCGCCCGGGCGACCGGCACGATGTCCGAGAGTTGAAAGCGGAACACCCCCCAGGCCAGAGCCAGACCGGTGATGGTGAAGGCGAGGGGCGTCAGATCCAAATGGGGAAATGGGCTCAAGCCCAAAATGAACAACCCGTTGGCCACCCAGGGCGCGGCCAGACCGATCAAGACCACGAGCAGCTGCATGCGGTAGAGATGGGGGGAGGTGATGAACGTCTGAACGAGCCAGAAGGTGCTCATGGCCATCAGGGCATAGGCGTAGAGGGACCAGACCCAGAACCAGGCCCCATGAATCGAGGCCTCCATGGGAAAGGGCCCGCTGGTGTCCAACCACTGACTGCTCCAGATGAGATGGTGGGCTTCATTGGTCCAGACCAGGAAAAATGTCACCAGGGGCACGATCCCCCACAGAATCAGGTTGCGGGGGGTGACCCATCTCCCGCGGCCGGTGTATTGGAGGGCGAAGGCCAGCAAAGTCAGCGGCAGCGCCGTGATGCCGAGGTATTGCGTTTTGGACCACAGTATCTTGGACGCCAGGTCAGGACTGGCCAACTGCGAGGCGTTGCCGAGGCACCACACCGCCACGCCGGTCATGGCCGCGGTGAGGGCCTTGGCCCCGATGACGCGGCGCCGGGGCCAGAGATAGAAGACGACCGCCGTGGATATTATCCCCGAGGTCAGTGACGGCAGCCAGTAAAGCGTGCTCACGGGCCCTCTTTTCAAGGCAAGGGTGGATAATTGACCTCCGGCTCCCCCCGGGCGCCGAGCGGTCTCATCTTCGGCTTCAAGCCTCACCCCCCCGGCCGAACATCATCAAGCGGCATT
Source organism: uncultured Thermodesulfobacteriota bacterium (assembly GCA_964466355.1). Classification (GTDB taxonomy): domain Bacteria; phylum Desulfobacterota; class Desulfarculia; genus CAYXRH01. Next base: position 7,668 of record CAYXRH010000009.1, on the reverse strand, counting down.
ATAACCGAACCACCGGAGCAGGCTAAAGGTTTATCAACCGGGCGAGGCGAGAGCCTTTTAAAAAACCGCGTTTTTTTATTGGAATGGCGGCTCATCGTGGCCAGTATTTTGAGCGGATCTCCTTTTTGAGTATTTTGCCCTGGGGATTTTTGGGCAGAGAGGCCACGAACTCGATTGACTTGGGCGTCTTGTAATGGGCGATGCATTCGCGGCAGAAGCTGATGATGTCCTCCTCGACAACCTGGGCGTCCTCTTCGAGAACGACCAAGGCGTGAACTTTTTCGACCCAATAGGGGTCCGGGAGGCCGATGACGGCCGCTTCCTTGACGGCGGGATGTCTGTAAAGGACGTCCTCCACCTCCTTGGGGTAGACGTTTTCACCTCCGGTGACGATCATGTCCTTCTTCCGGTCGGCGATGTAGATGAATCCCTTCTCGTCGTAGTATCCCATGTCCCCCGTGTAAAGCCATCCGTCCTTGATGGCCTCCTTTGTCTCACCGGGTCGGCGCCAGTATCCGGTCATGATCCTTTTGCTCTTTATGATGATCTCCCCGATCCTCCCCCCCTCGACGTCGCCGCCAGCCTCATCGACGATGCGCATGTGAACTCCGAGGCACGGTTGCCCGCAGGAGGCGAGGGGGTTGTGCTCCGCGGCGAGTCCTCCCCCCTGGCGATGATCGGCTTTTTTCAGAACCGTGTTGTGGGGGCCGGACTCGGTCTGGCCGTAACCCTGAAGAAAAATCGGTCCAAAAACCGAGAGGCCTCGCTTCAAAACTTCGGTCGGCATGGGCGAGGCGGCGTACCATATTCTCTTCAGACTTTTGAGATCATACTGCTCGATGTCGGGAAGGTGCAGCAGGGATACGAGTTGCGTCGGCACGATGTGGACGTCGGTGATCTGCTCCGCGATGATGGTCTTAAGCGTCTCCGCCGGATCAAAGGAAGGCCGGGGCATGATGACGTTGGCGCCGCCCATGAGGAAAAAGGGCCAGATGTGGCTGTCTCCGCCGACGTGGAACATCGGCAGGACGACGAGATGACGATCGCCAAACTCCAGGCCGATGTCCAAGGCCTTGAGGCAGGCGTTTTCCATTTTTTGTCTGTGCGTGTAGATGGCGCCGCGAGGAGCACCGGTCGTCCCGCTGGTGTAGAGGATGACCAGGGGATCGTCTTCCCGGACCATTGGCTCTGGTTCTGCCGGTGAGTGACCCGCCAGCACGTCTCCGTAAGCGATCATCGGTCCGGTCGCCTCGCCAAATATTAAAAACAGATTTGTATTTGAGAGTCGATCTTGAATCTTTTTTACGATTTCATTAAATTCGGGGCCCAGGAACACGGCTTTGGCCTGTGAGTCATTTATCATGTCAGTCAGTTCGGCGGCTTGAAGGCGGGGGTTGAAGAGGGCGAGCACGAACCCCCCCTTCATGGCCGCCCCGAAGACGACGGGATATTCCAGCCGGTTCCATGACAGGATGCCGATGACCTCTCCCTTGCGGAGGCCCAGGGACAAAAGGCCGTGAACGAGGCTGTTGACCCTGTGGTTGTATTGTTTAAAATTCACTCTCTCAAAACCGCACACAAAGGCTTCACTGTCCGGATAAAGGATGGCGTTGCGGTAAATGATGTCCGCAAAGGTCCCCAACTGATAACGGCTCAGTTCTCTCAACACGAATTTTCCCGACATGACCTTTGCCTCAAGTTATTTGTTTGTCGTGCTTTTTAAGATGAAGCTGATTCAAAAAAGACGGTCGCCGAGTTCAGTTCCTAAAATGCCGCCTGCTGACCAGGTTTAAAAACCGCTCGTCAATCCGAGATGGAAACATTTGCGGATCCGCCCGAGGCCCGAAGAGGCCTTCACGGATCTTCGGAGACGACGTTTACATCTTCGCCGCCGGGATCGGCCTCACCCGTCCTCGTTCATCTGCCGGATCAAGTCCTTCAAGACCTCCTCGGCCTCCGCCACCTCCACCTGGCAGGTGCCGACCTTCTTGTGCCCGCCGCCGCCGTATTGAAGCATGAGGCTGCCGACGTCCGTCTGGCTGGTCCGGTTGGTGATGCTGTGGCCCACGGTGAAGACGATGTTCTGTTTCTGTTTGCCCCACATGACCTGGATGCTGATGTTGCAATCTGGGTACATGGTGTAGATGACGAAGCGGTTGCCGGTGTAGATCGTCTCCTGGCGGCGCAGGTCGAGGACGACGACGTTTTGGTGGGCGGCGGAGTTGCGCCTGACCATCTCCCGAAAGAGCTTGTCCTGTTCGAAATACCTCTTCACCCTCTCCTTGACGTCCGGGAGTTCCAATATCTCTTCCACCGGCTTGCTCCGGCACCAGTCGATCAATCTCTCCATGAGCTGATAGTTGCTGATGTGGTAGTCTTGATAGCGGCCCAGGCCGGTGCGCGGGTCCATGATGAAGGAAAGAAGCACCCAGCCGGCGGGGTTCTCGATCTCCTCGACGCTGAGCATGGCGCTGTCGCACCTGTCCACGTACTCCAGCATGTCTTCGAAACGCCGGGGAAAAGCCTCCCAGCCGCCGTAATACTCCCAGATGACCCGGGCGCAGCTGGGGTATTCCTTGGAAGAGCCTTCGAATTCAAAGGCGAACCCGAGCCGCTCCACCTCGCTGGAATGATGATCAAACCACAGGCCGCAGCCGGGGGCGTAGGGCACGTTGGCCAGGATGTCGTTCTCGCCCACCTCCACGAGGCCCTCCTGAACGTCCTTGGGATGAACGAACTTCCATCCCTCCATGACGCCGATTTGTTTGAGCAAAACGGCGCAAATCAACCCATCGAAGTCTGATCTGGTCAGAAGCCTCATCGGCCCCCTCCTTCCCGGTTAGAGGTGAGCTGAGGTGACTTATCTTTAATAGCCCATTGTTTGGATGTCTGACAAGATGAATGTGAAACTCCGGCCGGGCTCCCTCCTCTCGTTTAGGCCATCGGGGCGCCTGGGGGGCGAAAAGCGGCCTTGACCCCATTCTCAGAGCCACGTATTCTCCACACTCGTCGGTTTTTTTAGGGCGAAGATTAAATGCCCCTCGAGACAACGACCAAAGGCGTGCTGGCCTGCCTGGCGGCGGCCGCTTTGTGGGCTTCCAACGGCGTGGCCTCCAAGCTTCTGATGAACCAGGGCCTGTCCCCTTTCGTCCTCGCCCAGGGCCGGGTGACCCTGGGCGGGGCCTTGGTCGTCCTTGGGCTGGCTGCAGCCAAGCCGGCCGCCTTGAAGATCAGGGCCAAGGATCTACCCTACTTCCTGGTGTTGGGCTCGATCAGCTGCGCCGGAATGCACGGCGCCTACCTGGCCGCGGTGTCCAAAATTCCCACCGCGGCGGCCATATTGATCCAGTACCTCGCCCCGGCCCTCATCGCCCTCTATGCCTGGCGTTTCATGGGCGAGGCCATGGGGCCCTCGAAGCTCCTGGCCCTGGGCTTGGCCTTCCTGGGCTGCTATCTGGTCGGAGGGGGCTACAATCTCCAGCTCCTCGATCTGAATCGCTCGGGCCTGATGTGGGGCCTCCTGGCCGCCCTGGCCTTCGGCTCCTACTGCGTTTTGAGTGAATACGGCCTGCGGCGTTACGCCCCCTGGACGGTGCTGTGCTATGCTTTCGTCTTCGCCAGCTTGAGCTGGAGCCTCGTCCTGGGACCCGGCGGGCTCCTTCATCTGGGGCACGATCCGGCCTCCTGGTTCTGGGTCGGTTATTCGGTCGTCTGGGGCACGGTCGTCCCCGTCGGGGGGGTAA
>CAYXRH010000009.1:0-3915 GCA_964466355.1 uncultured Thermodesulfobacteriota bacterium | reverse complement strand
CGGGGTCTTCAATTACGGCATCGGCTTCTTGAGGGCCACCCGAGCGACGATCATCTCCACCTTCGAGCCCATCGCCGCCGGCCTGATGGCCTACCTCTGGCTGGGCGAAGTCTTGGAGGGCCTCCAGATACTGGGCGGCGCGGCCGTGGTGGTGGCGGTGATCATTATTCAGAGACAGCGGGAGGTGGACAGCCTCGCCCCGGAGGTCGTGCGATCAAAAGGCGGTCATTAAAAAAGGACCGGTGGAATTAATCGCTTTATGGCTGAGGATTAAACGCCATGGCCCTTTCATCGGCCACCCGAGGCGTCCTGGCCGTTTTGGCCGCCTCGATCCTGTGGGGCAGCGGCGGGGTGGCGGCCAAATTTTTGATGCGCGACGGCCTCTCCCCCTTCGTGTTGACCCAGGGGCGGATGACGGCCGCGGCGGCCTTGTGGATCCTGTGGCTGCTGGCCACCCGGCCCGGGGCCTTGAAGATCCGTCTCAAGGACGCGCCTTACTTCGCCCTCCTGGGCGTGTGCGGTCTGGGGGCGGTCTCCGGCTGTTATTTGGCCGCGCTGAAGCACATCCAGGTCGCCGCGGCCATCCCGGTTCAATACCTCGGCCCGGCCCTGATCGGGCTGTGGGCCTGGATGTTCATGGGCGAGCGGCTGACCGCCTTGAGGCTGATCGCCTTGGGCCTGGCCTTCGCCGGCTGTTATCTGGTCGTGGGCGGGTACAGCCTCGACCTGTTAAACTTAAACCGCTGGGGCATCCTGTGGGGTTTGGGCGCGGCGGCCACTTTCGCCGTCTACACCCTGGCCGGCGAGTACGGGCTTCGAACCTACAGCCCTCACACGGTCCTCGGCTACGGCCTCATCTTCGCCGCCCTGGCCTGGTCGGCGGCCCTCGGTCCGGGTGGACTTCTGCGCCTGGGGCGCGACCCCATCACCTGGCTGGCCGCGGTCTGGCTGGTCGTGGGCGGGACCATCGTTCCTTTCGGTCTGATGTTCTTCGCCATCGAGCGCGTCCGCGCCACCCGGGCGAGCATCATCGCCTTCGCCGAGCCGGTGGCCGGCGGGGCCCTGGCCTACCTTCTCCTGGGCGAGGTGATGGCCGGGTGGCAGATCCTCGGCGGCGCGGCCGTGGCGGCGGCGGTGATTCTGATTCAGCGGGACAGGGAGACTAACGAGCTGACCCCTCAAATGCTCAAGCGCCGGCCAGGCGCGCGGCGAGGTCCGAAGGCCTGAAAGCCTCTTTCCGTCGGGCGCGGCGGCCTCTTCTCATCGTTGAAAAGTCGGCGTCATTGACTCGTCGGATCAATGACGCCAAAATGTCACCATGAAGGCCTAGCTTATCTCCTTTTAAGAACTAGAGCCCCCCAGAGGGCCATTGCCAGGGAAAGGGGAGATGCATGGCTCAGCCGACGGTCGTCGTCATTGAGGATGAGACGGACATCCTCGACCTGGTCGCCTTCAACCTGGAGCAGGCCGGCTTCAGGGTCCTCAAGGCCCAAGACGGCCTGGAGGGGCTGAGCCTCGTCCGGCGGAAGCGGCCCGATTTGATTATCCTCGATTTGATGCTGCCTCACCTCGAAGGCCAGGAAGTCTGCCGCCGGATCCGCCGCGCCGAGGAGACCAAGGACATCCCGATCATAATGCTCACCGCCCGGACCGACGAGATCGACCGCATCGTCGGCTTCGAAATAGGCGCCGACGATTACATCACCAAGCCGTTTTCGCCCCGGGAGCTGATTCTGCGCGTCAAGGCCGTCTTGCGCCGGACCCAGGAAAAACCGCGCCCGGCGGCGGTTCTCAATTTTGACAAGCTGTCCATCGATCCGGAGAGGCATTGGGTCGAGGTCGAGGGGCGCGCGGTCTACCTGACGGCGACCGAGTTCCGCCTCCTCCATCACCTGGCCGTGAACTCCGGGCGGGTCTTGTCCCGGGACGTCCTCCTGGACAAGGTGTGGGGCTATGATTTCGAGGGTTACGCCCGCACGGTGGACACCCACGTCCGCCGGCTGCGCCAGAAGCTCGGCCCGGCCAAGGAGCTGATCGAAACGATCAGGGGCGTCGGCTATTGCTTCCGGGAGAGTCGATGAGGCTCAGATCCTCATTCCAGACGCTGATTCTCTTCGGCTGTGTGGTCGTCGTTCTGGGCACGCTCATATTCGTGGCCGTCTTCCTCCAACGGACCCTCCGTGACCAGATGATCGGGCAAATCCGCCACTCCCTTTTGGCCCAGACGCGCATCCTCAACGAGGTCGTCACCGCGCGCTGGCGGCCGGGCCGGCCCGTTTCCGAGACCCAAGCCCTGGCCGATCGTCTGGGCCGGCTCCTCAACCTGAGGGTCACCCTCATCGCCCCGGAGGGCGCGGTCCTGGGCGACTCGGAGATGAATCCCCAAGCCGTCTCGCACATGGAAAGCCACGCCGACCGCCCCGAGGTCGTCCAGGCCCTCCGTCAAGGCCAAGGCTGGAGTCTGCGGCGCTCGACGACCCTGGGGGTGGACCTGCTCTACGCGGCCGTGGTGGTGGGCGATCTGGCCCGCCCCGCGCTGGTGGCCAGAGTGGCCCTGCCCTTGGCCGAAGTGGAAAAAAGCCTGGCCCAGGTGCGCCGCCTCGTCGTCGGGGCCATGGTTCTCGGCGTCCTGCTCTCCCTCGGCGCGGCCTATCTGGTCGCCCGCCGCATCTCCCGGCCGGTCAAGGAGCTGACCCTCACCGCCTCGCGAATCGCCGCCGGCGACCTCTCGCGGCGGGTGAACCGCTACCCCGATCACGAGATGGGCGAGCTAGGCCGGACCTTTGACTTGATGGCCGACCACCTTCAGGCCGAGATAGAGGCCGTCACCGAGGCCAAGGATCGTCTGGAGACGATCCTGAAGGGCATGGTCGAAGGGGTTCTGGTCCTGGGCCGGGACGGACGGATAGTCCTGACCAATCAAGCCCTGCGACGGATGCTGGACTTGTCGGATGATCCGCTGAACCGCACGCCGGCGGAGATCTTGAGAAGCGCCGAGGTTCAGGAAGCGGTCCAGTGGGTTCTGGCCGGAGAGCCCCACCTCTCCGTGGAGGTGCGGACCATCGGACCGGCGCCGCTGGTCTTGGAGGTCCACCTCGTCGGTCTGGCCGGGCAAGACCCTCGGGCCGGGGCGGTGGCCGTCTTTCACGACATCACTCAACGCAAGCGCCTCGAAGAGGTCCGCCGCGACTTCGTGGCCAACGTGTCCCACGAGCTGAGAACCCCCCTCACGGCCATCAGGGGCGCCGTGGAGACGCTCTTGGACGGGGCGCTGAGCCAACCTCAAAACGCCCGGCGCTTCGCCGAGGTCATCGCCCGCCACGCCGCCCGTCTGGAGCGCATCGTCGAAGACCTGCTCGATTTGACCCGTCTCCAGTCCGGCGCCGCCGCGCCCCTGATGGAGGAGATCGAGATCGGGGCCCTGAGTGATTCGGTCTTGGGCATGGTCGCTGAGCTGGCCGCCGCGCGGCGGGTGGAGCTGAAGGCCGACATCCCCATTGAGCCGATCTCTTTCCGCGGCGACAGGCGACAGATTGAGCAGGCCTTGGTCAACCTTTTGGACAACGCCTTGAAGTACACCGAACCCGACGGCCGGGTCGTTTTGGGCGCCAGGAAAAAGTCCGCCGAGATTCACCTCGCCGTTTCGGACACCGGCGTGGGCATGGCCAAGGAGCACCTGGAGCGAATCTTCGAGCGCTTCTACCGCGTCGACAAAAACCGCTCCCGGGACCTGGGCGGCACCGGCTTGGGCCTGGCCATCGTCAAGCACATCGTCCAGGCTCACCGCGGAAAAATCACCGTCGAAAGCCGCCTCGGCCGAGGAAGCACCTTCACGCTGATCCTGCCGGCTTAAACCAGTTAGACCAAGTTGCTTTCAAAGGTGTAATTTTGGTTGGTTGTTCTCACTTCAGGTCG
>CAYXRH010000008.1:27577-27940 GCA_964466355.1 uncultured Thermodesulfobacteriota bacterium | reverse complement strand
CTCCTGGCCCAATTGATTCTACCCTCTGAAGAGGCGGTCGGGACAGGGGTCGCGGCCGGAAAGAAGCTGTTGCCTCGGCGCTCTGAGGTCATCATCGCCAGCGTCAAGGGCGAAGTCAAAGAGGAGTCGACGCCCCAAGGCAAGGAGGACTCAAAAGTCGAAGCCGTTGAGGATGACAAAAAACCCCCGGAGCCGAAGACCACCTCAGCGGTCAAGACGTCCCAGAAAGTCGAAGCGACCGCCACGACCACCACCGCAGCGCCGACCACGACCACGATCAGCCCGGCCCAGACCACGACGACCACCACCGAGCCGTCGGTCGAAACGGACTCGAACACCATCGCCGTCGATGCGGTCAAACTG
>CAYXRH010000008.1:0-27567 GCA_964466355.1 uncultured Thermodesulfobacteriota bacterium | reverse complement strand
GCTGCCCCTAAAACGACCGCGCGGCCTCAAGACCACGTACAAATTGTTGAACAAACTCGGCGGCGGAAAGAAGCTCAGCGGTTACACCTTCATCATCGGCAAGAATGAATCAGTCAGCCCGCCGGTGTTTAAAAGCGTGCCGGCTGACGCCGTTTTGAGTCTCGACCGGCCAGTGGACCACAAGCAAGGCATCTACTTCTCCATCTACCAATTCAAGACCATCCGCGGCCGCATCTACGATGAGGCCGGCATCGAGGAGGTCGAAATCCTGGTCTATGACAAGGAGGGCCGACTCCTTCTCACCCAGACCCACGAGGTGCCCCGTGGTTAGGTGGTCGGCCGTGGTGGCGGTGTTGCTGATCCTTACTGGGCCGGCCTGGGCCAAACGGGAGCACATCGTCTATTTTCAGGGCACGGACTATGAGCTGGAGATCTTCAAGATTTACGGCCAAAGGCCGGGCAAGACCCTCATGCTCATCGGCGGCATTCAGGGCAACGAGCCGGGCGGGTTTTTATCGGCGGATCTTTACGCGGACATGGCCTTGGAAAAGGGCAACCTCATCGTCATTCCCCGGGCCAACTTTTATTCGATTCTCTTGAACCAGCGCGGGCCCAACGGAGACATGAACCGCAAATTCAACAAGCCAGGCGAGGCTGATCAAGAATTGCAGATCGTGGCCATCTTGAAGGAGCTGATGGCCGAGAGTGATTGTCTTTTAAATCTGCACGACGGAAGCGGTTTTTTCAGGCCGACTTATGTTTCGCCCAAGATGAATCCGCGGTGTTTCGGACAGTCGATCATCGCTGACACAGATGTTTTCTCTCAACCGAAGACGGAGCGGATCATCCCGCTGGGCGATATGGCCCAGCAGGTCTGCAATGAGATCAATCAGGCCATCGACAACCCCCTTTATCATTTCCATTTCAACAACCACCGCACCGCCGAGCCCGGCTCGCCCAACGCCGAGCAGCGCGGCTCTGCCACCTTCTACGCTTTGATGAGATGTCACATTCCAGCCTTTGGCATCGAGACGTCCAAGGACCTGCCGACCATTGAGCTCAAGGTCCGTCACCACAACCTGGCCATCAACTCCTTCATGAGGCTGTTGGACATCGTCCCGGAAAACCCGGCCGTGCGTCTGAAACGACCGGATCTGCGTTATCTGATCGTTTCCGTCAACGATGGTCAGCCCCTGGTGGTGCCCAACAAGAGCACGCTGAACATAAAACGCGGTGACCGCCTGTTCATCTCCCACATCGAAGCCAATTACGAACGCGGCCTGAGCGTGGATATCCTCGGCTTGGGCGGAGTGAACGACACCCGGCAGCCCTTCGCCATCATGAGATCGACCAGCGTGATCGTGCGCAAGGACCACCAGCAGTGCGGCTGGATCCGCCTGCACGCCGAGGTCGGGCAGACCAAGGCCGCGGCGATCAATGAGCCGCCTGCGGCTGAGGCCAACCCCGTGATCCAGTATTTTGTGATCCAGGTCAACGACGAGCAGCGTTTGGTGGCCAATGGCCAGACCCTCAATTTGGTCAGAGGCGATCACCTGAGCCTTTTGGAGTCCTGGACGTCTCGGGGCGAGAAGGGACGCTTCGCCCTCAATTTCAAGGGATTCGTGGTCGATAAGAAGAACAACGACGGCGACGACAGGGGCGTGGCCATTCCCACCGACGACGGTCTGATGGAAAAGTGGTCGCTGGAAGGTCAAGGAAAGCGCTATCGGGTCGTGGCCGAGCGGGGCAAGCGCGATTTTGGCGAATTCTACGTCCATCTGGCCGAGCCCAGCTTGGATTATTTGATCGTTCAGACCCGGGGCCCGTCCAAGTATGCGGTCGCTCCAGGGGAGACTCTGCTCTTAAACCCCCAAGACACCATTCAGGTGATTGACGTCAAGGCCAACTTTGACACCCGCCAGGGACTCAAGTTCATCCTGACGCATCCCTCAGGGACCATCAACCTCGGTTTGCGGCAGTGGCTCAGCTGCCGGGAAATCCTGACCCCGGGGAAACGAGGGGCTAAACCGCCAGAGCTTTCGGTTTGGCGTCACAACACCCGGGTGGGATGTATTTTCCTTGTTCCGCGGTCGTACTCGGCCGGTTCTGAGGAGCCAGGGAGGGCCAGTTAGGAGCGGATTGTGGCCTCGGGCAGCACGGTTTCGATCATCTCGCGGCAGACCCAGTTGACCGGCCGGATCACCTCTGAGGATGTGCTCATCATCGCCGGCCGGATCGAAGGGGACATCGCCGGCAACAAGGTCATCATCAAAGACCAGGGCCGGGTTCTGGGAAACATCAACTGCGCCAGCCTGGTCATCGAAGCCGGCGGCATCTTTGACGGCCAGGCCTCCATGAGCACCTCTGACTCCGGGGAGAGCAGTGATTCTTAAGCGCCTCTGCCTGCTCCTGGGTGGATGCTTGATGCTTTTAGGGATCGGGTTCTCCTGGGCCGAGGTTCGCTACGTGGGCAATCCAGAGATCACCGTTCGCCGCGGTCCGGGGACAGATTACCGCATCACCGATTTTTTAAAAAGCGGCGCCAGCGTGGACCTGATCCAGGAGGAGTCTGGCTGGGCCGAGGTTCGCTTCAACGAGGGCCAGACCGGCTGGGTCCTCAGACGCTACCTCGTCGCCGAGAGCCCGCCCGACCAGATGGCGCTCGTGGAGACGGCCAGTGACTTGGTCAAAAAAAATGAAGGTTTGAGGGCGGAAAACACTAGATTGGAACGGCTCTTGGCTCAGCCGCTTCCGCGGCCTTCAATGGATGATAAACCATCATCAGGCGAGCTGGCCGCGGCCATTGAACTGGGTCGGTCCTTGTTGAATCAGGCTGAAGAAAAGCGGCGGCGACTGGAAGGGATCTTGACCTCACGAGGCGATCGGACCCAGTGGTTCCTCATCGGCGCTGGCACGGCCGCCTTGGGCATGGTCCTGGGGCACCTGACGGTCCGCTTCCGGCGGCCATGGTCTTCAAGGCATTGATATAATTGAATTGCGAGGTCGTCCATGGTCATGACCATCGGCTGGCGTGACGACGCGGTGGTCATGCTTGACCAGCGGGTCTTGCCAAATCAAGTCAAATTCCTGACCCTCCGGACCGCGGCCCAGATCATCGAGGCCATCAGGCGAATGGTCATCCGGGGCGCGCCGGCCATCGGCATCGCTGCGGCCATGGGGCTCGCTTTGGGCGCCGACCGGCTCAAGGTCAAGCAAAGGCCAGCCTGGGAGCGTCATTTCCAACGCTTGAGCCAAAGAATGCTCCGGGCCAGACCGACGGCGGTCAATCTTGCCTGGGCGGTCAGGCGCATGTCCAAAGTCGTCGAGGACCACCCTCAGGCTGAGCCTCCAGAACTGGCCGCCCTTTTGCGGCGGGAATCAGAGTTGATTTTAGCTGAAGACGTGGCCGCGTGCCGGGCCTTGGGCGCCGTGGGCGCGGCTTTTTTGCCGGATGAAGCCACGGTGCTGACCCATTGCAACGCCGGGGCCCTGGCCACCGGCGGCTACGGCACTGCTTTGGGGGTCATTCGGGCGGCGATGGAGGCGGGCAAGCGGATCGCGGTCATCGCCGACGAGACGCGGCCCTTTCTCCAGGGCGCCAGACTGACGGCCTGGGAACTCAAGGAGGACGGCATCCCGGTGCGCTTGGCCACTGACAGCATGGCCGGCGCCCTGATGGCCCAGGGGTTGATCGACGCCGTGGTGGTCGGGGCTGACAGGATCGCGGCCAACGGCGATGTGGCCAATAAAATCGGCACTTATTCCGTGGCTGTTTTGGCCAAGATCCACCGCGTTCCCTTTTACGTCGCCGCGCCAGTGTCAACCATTGATCCCGAGTGCCCCAGGGGAGAGGAGATCCCCATCGAGCAGCGGGCCCAAGGCGAGGTGACCCACTTTCAGGGGCGGCTGATAGCGCCCCGAGGCGTGGGCGCCTACAACCCGGCCTTTGACGTCACTCCGGCCAAGTACGTCGCGGCCATATTCACCGAACGAGGCGCGCTGAAGCCCCCCTATGGCCAAAGCCTCAAGCGATTGTGGGCCCAAACACCTTGACATGACCGGCCCGCCGGCTTAGGTTGAATATCTTCAACGCTAGAATTGGTTCAGTTCTTTTAAAAATCTGGCCGCGCTTCATTCGAGCGCGTCGGGGAGGATTTGATGGCTTTGGCGTTCACGGGTTGTTGGGTTCCCCTCATCACCCCCTTTAATCAAGATTTTTCCATTGACGAGAAGGGGCTTCGGGCCTTGGTGGATTATTTTGTCGATCAAGGCGTCGACGGCCTGGTCCCGGTGGGGACGACCGGCGAATCGCCCACTCTGGACCATCAGGAGCACGGCCTGGTCATTGAGATGGTGGTCGATCAGGCGGCCGGCCGGATTCCGATCATGGCCGGCACCGGCTCCAACGCCACCAGCGAGGCCGTGTCCCTGACCCGCCACGCCGAGGAGGTCGGCGCGGACGCCACCTTGCAGGTGACCCCTTACTATAACAAGCCGACCCAGGCCGGCCTCAAGGCGCACTTCACCGCGGTGGCTGAGAAGACGAAGCTGCCCGTGATCATCTACAACATCCCGGGACGGACCTCCCGCAACGTGGAGCCAGAGACCCTTCTCTCCCTGGCCCGGGAGGTCGACAACATCCTCGGGGTCAAGGACGCGGCCGGCGACATGAGCCAGACCATGCGCCTCCTCGAAGAGACGCGGGCCTGGTCCAAGCCGTTTTACCATCTCACCGGCGAGGACGCCTTGACTTTGGCCAATCTGGCCCTGGGCGGGCACGGGGCCATCTCAGCCGTGGCCAACGTCATTCCCCAGGAGATGACCTCCCTCTGCCGTCTCGCCCGGGAGGGCAAATGGGACGAGGCGCGGGAGCTTCACTACCGGATTTTAGATGTCATCCAAACCCTTTTCGTGGAGACGAACCCAGTGCCGGTCAAGGAGGCCATGGCCATGATGGGGCTTCCGAGCGGCCCGGTCCGTCTGCCTCTGACGCCGTTGAGCCCCTCCAGCCGCGACAGGCTCAAGGCGGCCTTGAAAGCCCTGGGCAAGATTTAAATTCATCCCGCCTCGGACTTGGTCCCACATTCTTCGACCGGGCGGCTCATCGAGGCGGGTCAATCATTTGAGATTTGGGGGCTAGACATGGAAATTCCGATCACCCTGGTTCGAGAGGGTTTGAAGCGCTCCAAGCCGGCCGACGAGTCCAAGCTGGGCTTTGGCGTCTACTTCTCCAACCACATGTTCCTCTTGGATTTCAGCGCTGAAGCCGGTTGGCACAACCCCAGGATCAGGCCTTACGGCGTACTCCACCTCGACCCGGCGGCCATGGTCCTCCATTACGCCCAAGAGGTCTTTGAAGGGCTCAAGGCCTATCGCGGTCCGGGCGGCGAGATATCGCTGTTCAGGGCCCGGGACAACGTCAAGCGCATGAGCCGCTCGGCCGAGAGAATGTGCATCCCGGCCTTTCCCGAGGACCTCGTCTACGAGGGCCTGGTCCGGCTCATTGAGGTGGACAAGGATTGGGTTCCCTCAGCGCCCCAGACTTCCCTTTACATCCGGCCGAACATAATCGCTACTGAGCCCTTCATCGGCGTCAAGCCGGCCAGCGAGTTTGTGCTTTACATCATCACCGGACCGGTGGGGGCGTATTACCCCGAAGGTTTTTCTCCGGTCAAGATTCTGGTGGAGGACGCTTACATCCGGGCCGCGCCGGGCGGCGTGGGCGAGGCCAAGACCGCGGGCAACTACGCCGCCAGCTTAAAGGCCCAGGTCGAAGCCCACGAAAAGGGGTACACGCAGGTGCTGTGGCTCGACGGCCGGGAGAGGCGCTACGTCGAGGAAGTGGGCACCATGAACATCTTTTTCAAATTCCAGGACGAGCTGGCCACCGCGCCCCTGAGCGGAACGATCCTGCCGGGCATCACCCGGGATTCGGTCCTGACCATCGCCCGGGATATGGGCCTCAACGTCAAGGAGCGCCTGGTCAGCATCGAGGAGGTGATTGACAAGGCCAAGTCCGGTGAGCTGGAGGAGGTCTTTGGCGCTGGCACGGCGGCCATCATCTCGCCAGTGGGCAGCCTCAGCTACAAGGGCGAGGAGGTGACCATCGGCCGGGGCGGGACCGGCAGGCTGGCCCAGGAGTTGTTCGACAAGCTCATCACCTATCAGTACGGGCTGGCAAAAGACCCCTACGGCTGGCGGGAGGTGGTGGCCTAGGGTTTTGCCTTATACTATTTTTCCAGTGAAATGAAACAGGCGTGTCTTAGTCCGCCCAGGGCTGGGTCTTTTTCAGTCGGGCCCGCCGCTTGCCTCAGCGGATCTTTATCGTCGCCAGGGCCACCAGGGCCAGGATGCCGGCGATGATCCACATCCTGATGACCACCTTGGTTTCGGCCAGACCGCGGTATTGGAGATCGTGATGGATCGGGGCCCGATAGAATATCCGTCGACCCAGCCACTTGACCCCGATCTTGTCCTGAACCTGCGAGGTGAACCCCTCCACCAGAAACACACCGCCCAGGATGGGAAAGAGCAGCTCCTGCTTGAGCATGACGCACAGCACGGCGATTATGGCCCCGATGCTCAAGCTGCCCGTGTCGCCCATGAATATCTGGGCCGGATAGGCATTGTACCACAAAAAGCCCAGGCCCGCGCCGACAAAGGCCGAGCAGAAGATGGTCAGTTCGCCGGCGCCGGGCAGGTAAGGGTATTGCAGATATCCGGCCTGGATCTTGTTGCCTAGAATGTAGGCGAAAAATCCGAGCACGCCGACAACGAAGTTGGAAGGCATGATGGCCAGGCCGTCGAGTCCGTCGGTGATGTTGACCGAGTTGGAGACAAAGAGCACGAAAAAGACGATGAACAAAAAGTAGATGATGAACCCGAGGTCAGCCACGGCGCTTTTGTAAAAAGGGACGAAGAGCTGAGAGGTCACTTGAGGCGGCAGGGGCGAGAAGGGCGAGAGCAGCAGCCAGGCGAAGACCAAGGCGAAGCCCCCCTGGAGAAGGAACTTGGTCCGCTCGCCCAAGCCCTTGTCACCGGACCGGCGGTGGATTTTGGCCTTGTCGTCCAGAAAGCCGATCAGGCCGAACCAGAGCATGGTCGCCAAGATGATCAAGACAAAGCCTGAGCTGAGATTAGCCCACAAGAGCGCGGCGAAGAGGACGGCGCCCAGGATGAGCGCGCCGCCCATGGTCGGGGTGCCGCGCTTGTTCTGGGCCGAACCGAGGCCGGTGTCGCGGACCAGATCGATGAGCTGGCGTTGGTGGAGGTAGTTCAGAAAGAAGCGGGCGGCCAGGAGCATGAAGAACAGGGCGCTCAAGGAGGCCATGATGGAGCGGAAGGAAAGGTAACCAACCAGCCGCAGAAAGGTCAATTCCGGCACGGCTTGACGGAGCCATTCGCTCAAGAAAAAGATCATTCACCCTCCTTTTGAAGCGCGGCGGCGAGTTGATGATAGGCGGCCTTGATGGAAAAGTGAGGCGAGAAGTCAGTGGCCGTGGTCACGAAACCGGCCACGTCCCTCCTCAGACGGTTCTTGTCCTTGACCACGCCGCGCAGGACCAGACCCCTCAGCGCCGCCAGGGCCGCCTGGCGGACCTGCCAGTAATGGTGTCGCCGCAGGCTGACCAGGGCCGCCACGGCCGCCTCGTCCGTTCCGGCGCGCCCCAGGGCCAGGGCCGCTTCCCGGACCACCTCGAAGCTGGGGTCAGCCAAGGCATGAATGAGACGATTTTGAAAGCCGGCTCGATCCTCAAGCCGCTCGCAGAACCAGGCCACGGCCTTGGCCGCGTGACTGCGGACCTCAAAGTAGGGATCGCTCAGGGCGAGGTGGAGGGTTTTCTCCAGCTTCGGCGTGCAGCGATCGATGATCATCAGGCTGGTCAGGCAGTTGCGGCGGATAAACCCCACCTGGACGAAATCACCGCCCAGCCATCGCTTGAGCCTGGAGACCGGCCTCCGATCAGCGAGCATGAACAGAAGATGATCCACCTTTGACTCGTCTTTTAAGAGGCCGACCAGTTTGACCCCCACGTTTCGCCGCGTCCAGGCCTCGTCAGCCAAAAGAAAGGCCGAGCGGCGTTGATAATAACTCAGTTCGCCGGGCTCGGGCAGCTCTTGAGCCGGATCATAACCCTCTGGGTCCGCGGCTCTGGCCCGGCTGAGTCGGGTCAGCAGGGCTTCGTGGCTCGGGGGCGGCGAGATTTGAGCGGCCGGCGCTTTTAAAGGAGCGGTTTCCTGACCCAAGGTCAGGCGGGCGATCCTTTCCGCCGCCTGGGCGGCCATGAAGCCCTGGCATTTTTGGGCCAGGCGGGTCAGCGTCTGGGGCTGGCTCAAGAGATCGAGCACCCGACTGGCCAGGACAGCCCCGTCCAATCCGGCCGCGAGACGGTCGTCTACCAGAAGCAGGTCTTCATAGAGAACCTCGGCCGCGCCTTGAGCGGCCATGGCTCGAGCGTTTTGGATCTGGTGGTCGCCCGGCAGGTTCGGCTTGGGGATCAGCAAAGCCGGCACGCCCATGGAGGAGATTTCGTGGGCCGCCCCGGCGCCGGCTCGACAGACCACCAGGTCAGCGGCCGAGTAAGCGGCGGCCATGTCGTGGACATAGACTTCGGCCCGGTAGAGGCGGCCGAAACGCTCAAGCCATCTTGGCCCGCCCAGTTCGGCCAGGCGGGCCTGGGTCTCCTCCCAAGGTTTGTGGTCCGAGCCGCCGAGTCCGGTGGCGTGCAGAATGAACAGGGGCAGGCCGCTCTTTTCAAAATGGGCCAGGGCTTCAACCACGGCCATGTTGATGGAGCGGGCTCCTTGGGAGCCGCCAAAGATGAGGACCAGCTTCTTGTCTTGAGGCAGTTTTAGGTTCAGCCGGGCCAGGGCCTCTTGACGGTCGAGGCGGCTCAGAGCTTGGCGGACCGGGTAGCCGACGACGCGGCAGCGGCGGTTGTTGACCACTTCTTGGCTCCCGGCGAAGGTCAGGAAAAGGTGGTCGGCCCGGGAGGCCATGAGGTGGTTCAGCTTTCCAGGCACGGCGTTGGCTTCGTGAAGGATGACCTTGGCTCGACTGAGCCCCAAGGCCTTGAGGGCCATGTGGGAGAGGACCATCGGCGCGGCCACGTAACCGCCGGTGGCCAGGATGAAGTCAGGTCTGAAAGCCATCAGCATTCCAGCGGCCTTGAGACAGCCCAGGCCGAGGTTGAAAGCGAAGCGGGCGAAGGCTTTTGGTCGGCGAGGGGAGGCGTAGGGCGCGGCCGGCACAAAGGCCAGGGGCAGGCCGGCCCGGGGGACGATGACCTCCTCGGCCCTGCCCCTGACGCCGACGTAGCGAATGTCCGCCCCGCCCAAGAGCCTCTCAAAGGCCTGGCCCATGGCCAACGCTGGATGGACGTGGCCCGAGGTTCCGCCGCCGGTCAAGATGATCCGGGCGGGACGGTCAAAAAATCTGGGGGCCGCTTCAGACACCAAGCCATTCCTTGACGTAAAATCGTATTTTAATGTTTTTCCGTGGCCGACCGCAAGGCTCTGGAAGGGCCGGGGGTTGACACCTGAGGTTAAGGTGTTAAACATACCCATGAACTGGACGCGAGGTCAGGTTGGATGGATCGTATCGTCATCTGCCCCTATTGCCAAAGGCACCTCCCGGAGCCCCTTCAGGCGGGATTGACTCATTCTTGCCCCTGCGGGGCCGTCTTCGCCGCCATCTCGGACGAGGACCTGGGGGCCGGGCTGGTCACCCTGGTCAGCGGGCTGTTCGAGGAGACGACGGCCGCGGCCGCAGATTTGCTTGAAAACTGCCAGGTGACCGTCTACCGCGACTATCAAGCCAAACCAGAGCCCTTGAGCGGCGAACTCTCGAGGTTGATTAAGGAGATCCGCTTCGAGACCGATCCCCATCCCGGACTGAACCTGGTCTGGGTGGCCCGCGGCACCCCGAATCCAGGGGGCGACCCGTTTGACCAAGGCCCGATTTAGCCAGGAGCGTCTGAGCCTCAGGCGGCTGCTGGAGTACATGCTCTTGAGACGGCCGGACGAGTTCGGCCTCGTTCCAGAGGGAGGCTGGTACCCTGTCAAGGACGTCCTCAAGGCCCTGGCCGAAGAGGGGCGTCCGGTCCGGGAGGGTCATCTCAGGGAGATTAATCACCTGGCCGTGGCCGACGGCCAGTCCTCGCCCTTGATCATCCACTCCGGCCGGCTCAAGCCATCCTTGGCCGCCGCGCCCGAACCGGTTTTGGTGGATGAGGATGAGGCCCCGGCGCTGCTTTTTGGCTTCTGCCGTCGCCGGGCCCACGCCTCTGTCCTGCGTCGGGGACTCAAACCGAGCCGCGGCGCCTTGGTGGTTCTGAGTCGAGACAAAGCCCTGGCCCGGCGCATGGGCCTGAGGTTTGATTCTGATCCGGTCCTGATCACCGTCAACGTTGAATCCCTTTGTGATCAAGGGTTGGAGATCCGGCGCCTGGGGAAGGAGGTTTTTCTGTGCCCCGAGCTGCCGCCCCACCTTCTCAGCCTGCCTCCCCTGCCCAAGGAGCGGCCGGCAAAGGAGAAGCCAGCCCCAGAAGCTTTGGCCCTGGGCCCGAGGCTTCCGGCTCCAGAGGAGCTGCCCGGGACGTTTCTGCTCCGCCTGGATCCAGCCGCTGAGGCGAAGTTCAAGCCAAGGCGCTCCAAGAAAAAATGGCAGAAGGAACGCCGTCAGGAGCGGCGGCAAAGGAAGCGGGTTTGATCGCCCTCATCGGCGGGATGGTCCTGGATCTGCTCCTGGGCGATCCTGGGCGATGGCCGCATCCCATCAGATGGATCGGTCGGGCGGCCGGATGGGGTCACGGATTCATCCAGGCTCGAATCTCGAGCCCGAGGGTTTTAGAAGGGGCGGGCCTGCTTTTGGGCGTGGGCTTGAGCGGCGGCGTGTGGGCCGCGGCGGCGATTTTGTTGTCCTGGCTCAACAAATGCTGGCCGTGGTCAGCCCAAGGGGTCGGGGTCTTGATGGTCTGGTCCTGTTTGTCGCTTAAGGATTTGATCCATCATGTTCGCCGGGTCTTTGAGGCCCTGAGAACTGATGACTTGGACTCGGCCCGGCAGATGCTGGCCCTGGTCGTCGGCCGCGAGACAAGTCGTCTGGATGAAACAGGGGTCGCCCGGGCCGGTTTGGAGACGCTGGCCGAGAGCTTGTGCGACGGCGTCATCGCCCCGCTTTTTTTCCTCATCCTGGGCGGACCGCCCCTCGGTCTGGCCTACAAGACCGTCAACACCCTTGACTCCATGATCGGTCACCCTTTTGCGCCGTACACCCACGTTGGTCGGTGGCCGGCCAGATTGGACGACGCGGCCAACTGGCTCCCGGCCCGGATCTCTTTCTTGTTCATCGCCGCCGGCGCTGCTCTCAGGAGGCTCAATGCCGGGCGGGCTTTTCGGATCGCTCTGGCCGAACACAACCATTCCTTGAGCCCCAACGCCGGCTGGCCCGAGGCGGCCCTGGCCGGGGCCCTGGGCGTCTCCCTCCTCGGCCCGGCCGTGTATGACGGCCGCTCGATCAACAAATCCTTCATCAATCCCGAGGGCCGTGCCCCAAGCACAGACGACCTCGAAGCTGGATTGAGATTGATCTGGGTTTCGGGTCTCTTGGCTTATGTTGTCTCTGGGTTGATCATTCTCAGATAGAAAACAAGCTCGCCCCAGGTAAAAGGGGCGGCCGGGGCTCAAAGGTTTTTGGCGCTGGTCCGAGCCGCCCTGATCAAAGCGGCGTAGGCGATGTTGAGGGCCTTCATCTTGTCTTCGTCGCCCCCTTGGTCAGGGTGGAATTTGAAAGCCAGAAGGTGATAGCGCTCCTTGATTTGCCTTTCGCTGGCCTGGGGGCTCAAGCCCATGAAGCGCTGGTGGGCGGCCAAATCAGCGGGCGCGGCAGAAGGCTCGGCCTCCTGGAAGTGTTCGAAGAATTCAGTGAAACGATCTTGGAAGTCTTTGAAATACTTTTTGAACCCGCCAAAGTAGTCTTCTCTGACCTTTGAGCGGAAGCGCTTTGGATCCTGGACAATGTAGAAAAGGCGATCCCGTTCGGCCTGGCCGAGGGCCCAGAATTTGTCAATACCCTCAAAAGTGCGCAGGTCGTAACCGAGCCAGGCCAGTTCACGAAAAAAGGGTTGGAACCTGACGCGATCGCGGGCGGTCAAGCGCTCGAAGCGGCGGCCGGCCGCCGGATCGGTCTGCTCGGAAAAATCGGACGGGTCCACAGCGTAGCGCTTTTTAAAGGCCCGCAGCCAAGCAGCGAAAGAGGTCGGCGGCTTGTCGCCGACCCAGGCGTCGATGCGCCGGCCTCTGTTCTGGGGCGGGTCCTTTTTAGGGTCGGTCACTTTCTTCTCTAATCAGAGACGGTTGAAAAAGGCCATCCAGGCCTTTTTCAACCACGCCTCGCCAAAAGCGCGGTTTTTGGAAGGCTCTCAAATCGCTCGGTATTTTAACCCTCGCGATTTGGCGGGCCGTCCCTGGCCCGCTCTTGAGAGTGTTTTTCAACACTCTCAATCAAGACCCGCCCGCGATTCTGACCGGCACCAGCTCGCAGCGGCAGCCAAGATGACGCGGGATGGCGGCCAGGGCGTCGTACTCGCTCAGGGAGAAGAGCTGATGGTGATGCTGAAGGCAATCCGGACAGGTGAGGTCGTCGTTGCGGGTGATCCACTTGAGGCCGGCGAGTTTGGTCGCCTTGGCCTCGTAAATCACCCGGCGCCACAGGGCCAGCCTTTCGATCTCGTATTCCCTGGCCTGGCTGGCCGACATAGCGCCCGAATAGGGCAGGGTCTGGTACCAGGTGGCGTCAACGGCGATGGCGCGGTCGACCTCAACAGTGGCTTCAACGATCAGCTCGGACAGGGGCGGGGCTTGTTCGTTCGAAGCGGTTTTGGCTTTTTTTTTGAAGAGTTGGCCAAACAGCCCCATCCTGACCTCACCTCACGACTGATCCTCGGCCGAAAGGATGAGGATGTATTGATTCTGATCTCGCCGAAACCATTGCTCCACCTTGTAGACTCGGCCGGGGACGAGGTCGATGACCAGGCGGATCTTGTCTGGATGGCGGCCCGACCTGACGGCCAGGGCGTAAGGGCTCGGCGATTTTAATCTGGCCGGCAGGTGAGCCCCTTTAGCGCCCTTGAAGTCAATGACCACCCGGGGCCGCTGGCCTTGGGCGTTCAGGCTGAAGACCTTGGGCTTGAGTGGACCGGAGAGGCTGACCTTGAGAATGAGGTTGTCACCCTCGACCTCGGCCTGAATGTGCTTGACCCGCACCGCCGCCCCCGCAGGGGCGGCGGACAAGAGCTGGCAGACCGCGAACGTGGCCGCGGCCCAAGCAAAAGCCCTGATCATCCCGCCTCCGTGTCGAGATCAAAACATCATATCACAATCCAAAGCCCAGAGCCTGGGGTTTCAGAACCTTCTCTCAGAAGCGATCCCGGCCTCAGGCGCAAATCGAGACAGGGGATTGGATCAAGCAAGCTGGACAGAGTTTTAGCGCACAACAGTTGCCCAGACACGTCAAAGGTTCTGGCCGGCGACTGAAGCATCAGCCGCGCCGAGGCCCGAGGGAGCAGGGAAGAAATATAAGGCCAGGGCTTACTTAGGCGTGGTCATTTCCACCGGAATATCTGTCTCATGGCGTTGACCACCCAGGGCTTGCCCCCTGGTCCGGCCGAGATGTGCTCGGCCCCGCCCTCGTAGCGGATCCATCTCTCGTTTTCCCACTTGTGGATGCCAAAGCCGCCCTCGGTTTTGTCGTTGCCGATGACCCAGGCCGAGCCCTCGGGTCCGACGCCGATGTCCCGGCCCTGACCGGGATAGAGCTGCCACTTGAAGCCGTCTTTTTTGAAGATCTGGAATTTGGAATTGACCACCCAGGGCATGCCCTTGGCGTCCACGTCGATCCTCATGGCGCCGCCCTCGTAGCGGATCCATCTCTCGCCTTCCCAGCGGTGGATGCCATACCCGCCCTCGGTCTTGTCTATGCCGACGACCCACACCGTGCCGTCGGCCCCGACGCCGATGTCGTAAGCCTTGCCGGGATAGAGCTCCCACTTGAATCCCTCTCGGCGAAAGATCTGATTCTTGGAATTGACCACCCAGGGCATGCCCTTGGCGTCCACGTCGATCCTGACCGCGCCGCCCTCGTAGCGGATCCATTTCTCGCCTGCCCACTTGTGGATGCCAAAGCCGCCCTCGGTCACGTCATTGCCAATGACCCACACCGTGCCGTCGGCTCCGACGCCGATGTCTCGAGCCTGGCCCGGCAGAAGCTCCCACTTGGCCTCGCTGAGGGCGGGGCCCAAGAAAATGAGACACAACGCCGCAACAACCGTCAGAATTTTACTCATGATCTTCTCCTCATAATAAAAAGTGAGATCGTTCATCATCGGCCAGGCGGCCTCGCCCCCATCGGCCCATGACCACGGTTTCACTGACCTTCCGGGTGCGCGCCGTGACGGGTTGAATTGTGTCCACCTTGAGAAGCATTGTCAAGCCCGCGGCGAAGCCTTGGGGTCTGTTAGGCTGGCGCGAGGCTTGTTTCGGGTTTTGGTGGATTTGAGTTCAGCGATGAGATCATAGGGCTGGGCGGCGACGATGGAGGCCGGCTGAATGCAGCCGGGCCGGCCGCGGCCGCGGCGAATGATGACCTGACCGTCCACCTCTGGCGCCTGGAACCAGGCCCGGCCGACCAAGAGAAGGTCGGATTCCGGGTGGAGGCCCTCGACTAAAACCGGAATTGTCTCGCCTCGTCTTTTTTTGTTTTTCTCAAGGTTTATTCTCTGTTGCAAAGCCATGAGCCGCGCCAGCCTCTCCTGGGCCAAGGCCAGGGGCACTTGGCCCTCCAGACGGGCGGCCGGGGTCCCTTCCTCGGCCCAGTAGGTGAAGCCGCCGACGTGGTCCAGCTCGGCCTGGGCAGCGAAATCCAACAAGCCTTCGAACTCCGCCTCTGTTTCCGAAGGAAATCCGAGGAGAAAGGTGGTCCGCAAAACAACGCCCGGGAGGCGCTCCCTGATCCGCGCCACCCAGGACAAGAGATCCTGGGCGGGCAAGCGGCGGCTCATCTTTTTGATGAGGCGGGGAGAGACGTGCTGCAAGGGCACGTCCAGATAGGGCAGGACCCGCCTGGCCGAAGCGACGACGTCGAGGAAATCTTCATCAATTCTGGCCGGGTTGAGGTAGAGGAGCCTGATCCACTCCGGCCCCTGGGGCGCCGCCTCCAGGGCTTTAATTAGGTCTTTGAGAGCAACGGGTGGCTCGAGGTCCTGGCCATAGGCGGTCAAATCCTGGGCGATGAGGTTCGCTTCCCGGACCCCGGCCAGGCTCAGCCGCGTCACCTCGGCCAGCACGTCCCTGATGGTCCGGCTGCGCAGACGGCCGCGAATGGCCGGGATGGTGCAAAAGGAGCAGCGGTTGGGGCAGCCTTCGGCGACCTTGAAGTAGGCGCTTCCCGGCGGCGTGGTCAGAATCCGGGGCGTGTCGGCCTGGTTCAGAAAGCGCTCCCGGGCCAGGACGAGCCGGGGCAATCGGCGGCCAGCCAGAAGGTCCTCGATTTTCCGCCCGGCCGCGCTCAGGGCCGAGGAGGCCACGAAAAGGTCCACCTCGATCATCTCTCGGGCCAGAGAGCGGCCGAAGCGGGCCGGCAGGCAGCCCAGGCCGACGACAAACCTGACCGCTCCTTTTTTCTTCAGCTCGGCCGCGCTTAAGAGATGGTCGATGGCCTCCTGGACGGCCGGCTGGATGAAGGCGCAGGTGTTGACCACGATCAAATCCGCGCCCTCGGCCTGGTCTGTGGGCTTGAGGCCCCGGGCCAGGAGGTCGGCTAAAAGTATCTCGGAATCGACCCGGTTTTTTGCGCAACCTAAAGTAATCAAATGAAAAGTGGGCACCTGGCTCTCCAGTGGACCTCGATCCGAGGGCCTCGGATCGGGCTTGATCGTACTCAAGGCGCGGTGGGGGCGTCAACATGGGGATGTCCTTTTTTTGAGCGTGCGGCGTTGCACCAGCGGCGGAGTTCTGGTTAATTGATATAGGTTTGAGAGAAGCCCTGATTGGCCTGGCCGCGGCGCGGTCAGCGATGAGAGCTTTTGTCAGTCGCACGGATGTGATAAATTTAGCCCACTTGGGCGGGCGCGATGAAAACGATTTTCGGTCCAGTGCCTTCCAGGCGTCTGGGTCTGTCTTTGGGGGTCGATTTGGTGCCCCCCAAGACGTGCACCTTTGACTGCCTCTATTGCGAGTGCGGCCCCACGACCAGACTGCTGGACGCGCCGCGACCACTGATCGACCCGGCTCTGATCCTGGAGGAACTGGCCGCGGTTTTGGCCTGGCAGGAGGAGCGTCTGGATTACGTGACCCTCTCCGGCGCCGGCGAGCCGACGCTGCATTCTGAGCTGGGCCGCATCGTGGCCGGGATCAAGACCCTGACTGAGGTTCCGCTGGCCATTATCACCAACAGCGCTCTTCTGCACCGCACCGAGGTTTTAGAAGCCCTGGCGCCCATCGATTTAATTTTGCCCTCCCTGGACACGGCCCGGGAGGAGACTTTCAAACGGCTCAACCGGCCTCACCCGGCCGTGACCATGGACATGATTCTTAAGGGACTGACCCGGCTCAAGACCGCCTTGAAAGCCGAGGTCTGGTTGGAGATGCTCCTGGTCGCGGGGCTCAACGACTCGCCAGGGGAAGTGGCGGCCCTCAAGGAGGCGGCTGAGCTGATACGCCCGGATCGAATCCAAATCAACACCGTGGACCGGCCGCCGGCCGACTCTTCGGCCCGAGCGGTGAGCTACGCCCGGCTCGAGGAGATCGCGGCCGAGTTCGGCCCTCAGGCAGAGGTCATCGCCCGCCGCTTCAAGGATTTCAGGCCTGGCCGCGAAACCGCCCTGGCCGAGGCGGTCTTAGAGATAATCGACCGCCGACCCTGCACCAGAAAAGACCTGGAGATGGCCTTGGGCGTGGATGAAGAAGAGATCGGCGCGGTTCTCAAGGTTCTGATGGTCAAGGGGCGGGTTAGGGGGGAGAAGGTCGAAGATAGATTGTTTGTGCGCGGGGTAGCCCAGGAGGCTTAGAGGTGTCTGAGGCGTTGCATTTGGGTATCGACATCGGTTCAGTCAGCGCTGACGTGGTCCTCATGGATGGCCGGGGCCGCGTGATCGAGGAGAGGTACATCCGCACTCGCGGCCGTCCGTGGGAGTGCGCCGCCGAGATACTCAAGGACGTGATCGAGCGTTACACTCAGGACAAGATCGCGTCCCTGACCCTCACCGGCACGGCGGCCAAGCCCATGAGCCCGGTTTTGGGCGTCCCCTTTGTCAACGAGATAATCGCCCACGCCCGTTCCGTGGCCGCCTTTCACCCCCAAGCGCGGAGCATCATCGACATGGGCGGCGAAGACTCAAAGTTGATCATCCTCGACGCCCAAGGCCGGGGCGAGATCGAAGATTTCGCCATGAATTCCATGTGCGCCGCTGGCACGGGCTCGTTTCTGGACCAGCAGGCCCACCGCCTCGGTTTGACCATCGAGGAGTTCAGCCAGCTGGCCCTCAAATCCGAGACGCCGCCCCGGGTGGCCGGACGCTGCTCTGTTTTTGCCAAAACCGACATGATCCACCTCCAACAGGAGGCTGCCCCGGACTACGACATCGTGGCAGGCTTGTGCTTTGCCCTGGCCCGCAACCTCAAGTCAAACATCGCCCGCGGCAAGGAGATCACCCCGCCGGTGGTCTTTCAAGGCGGCGTGGCGGCCAATTTGGGGGTGCGACGCGGATTCAAGGAGGTTATGAGCCTTAAAGATGAAGATCTCATAATTCCAAAATATTTCTTTTCCATGGGCGCCATTGGCGCCGCGCTGAACACCCTTGACGGTCTAAGTGAAGCCAAAGGCTTGGAAAACCTGGACCAGTTCCTGAAATACGTTGCCCAGCGTCAGGTGGAGGCCAGCCGGTTGGAGCGGTTGGCTCTGGGCGAACATCACGCCCACGCTCAGGCCAGCGTGAGAGAGCTCGAACCTGAGGAGGGGCTGGTGGAGGCCTATCTGGGCGTGGACGTGGGCTCCATTTCGACCAACGTCGTCGTCATCGACCCAGAAGGCAGTGTCTTGGCCAAGGAGTATCTCATGACCGCCGGCCGGCCCCTGGAGGCGGTCAAGGAGGGCATCCGCCGGGTCGGCGCCAAGGTCGGCCACCGCGTCAAAATCGTCGGCGCCGCGACCACGGGCTCGGGACGGTATCTGACCGGGGCTTTCATCGGCGCTGACATCGTGCGTAACGAGATCACCGCCCAGGCCACGGCTTCGGCGGCCATCGATCCAGAGGTGGACACCATCTTTGAGATCGGCGGTCAGGACTCCAAGTACATCTCCCTCCAAAACGGGGCCATCGTTGACTTCATGATGAACAAGGTCTGCGCCGCGGGCACCGGCTCCTTTTTAGAGGAGCAGGCTGAGAAGCTGGGCATCGCCATCGTGGAAGAGTTCGGCTCCATGGCCCTCGCAACGGTGCGGCCGGTGCGCATGGGCGAGCGGTGCACGGTGTTCATGGAGTCAGACATCGTCCATCATCAACACCAAGGCGTGCCCGTTGAAGACATCGTCGGAGGCTTGAGCTATTCCATTGTTCACAACTACTTGAATAAAGTCGTCGAGGGCCGCCGCATCGGCCGCAAGATCTTCTACCAGGGCGCCACCGCCTCCAACAAAGGCATCGTCGCCGCCTTTGAGAAGGTTCTTGGTCAGCCCATCCACGTGCCGCCCCACAACGACGTCACCGGCGCCATCGGCGCGGCCCTCTTGGCCATGCGGGAGCGCGACTGGAAGGAGAGCTCCTTCAAGGGCTTCGGCGTGGCTGAGACCGATTACGAGATCACCTCTTTTGAGTGCCAGGGCTGTCCCAACCGTTGCGAGGTGCGCAAGGTCATTTTTGAGGGCGCGGAAAGACCCCTGTTTTACGGATCGCGCTGTGACAAATACGACGTGGACACGGCCAAGAAGAAAAAGATCGATCTGCCCGACCTTTTCGCCCTGAGGGAGAGCTGGCTCCTGCAAGAGGACGAGAAGCGCCCGCCGGTGAAGAACCCACGGGGCGTCATCGGCATTCCGCGGACCATGTTCTTCAGAGATATGCTGCCGTTTTTCCGGACCTTTCTCGAAGAGCTGGGCTATGAGGTGAAGGTCTCGGATTTGTCCAACAAGAGCATCATTCACGCCGGGGTGGAGCGGATCGTGGCCGAGACCTGCTTCCCGGTCAAGGTGGCGCACGGTCATCTGCTGGACTTGGTCGAAAAAGGGGTCAAGCGCATCCTCCTGCCTTCAATCATCACCCTGGATCACCCCCATCCAGCCGTGGGTCAGGGCCAGGTCTGCCCCTACGCCCAGACGTTGTGCTACACCTGCCACTCTTCCATCAACTTCAAGGCCCTGGGGGTGGAGATCGTCCAGCCGGTGCTCAGATTCGGCGACGGCGAGCGGATCCTCAAGGAGGGTCTGCGCGTCTTGGCCAGAATGATCAAGGCCCCGACGGCGCGTTTCAACAAGGCTTACGCCGAGGCCCGAAAAGCGCAGCGGGCTTTTGAGGCCAAGTGTTTGGCCCAGGGCCGGGAGATCTTGGAGTCCCTGGGGCCGGACGGCATGGCCATGATCTTTGTCAGCCGCCCTTACAATGGCTTTGACGCCGGCGTGAATTTGGGCCTCCACCGCAAACTGCGCAACCTGGGCGTCCAGGCCCTGCCCATGGATTTCCTCGATCTGGACGGCGTCGAAGACCTGGAAGGCATTGACACCATGTACTGGCGCTACGGACAAAAGATTCTGTCCGCGGCCAAGCTGATCAAGGCCGACCCCAGGCTGCACGCTGTTTACGTGACCAACTTTGGCTGCGGCCCGGATTCGTTTCTGATTCATTTTTTCCGCGATTACATGCAAGGCCGGCCCTATCTGGAGATAGAGATCGACGAGCACTCGGCTGACGTGGGGGCCACGACCAGGCTGGAGGCCTTTTTGGACTCCATTAAAAACGTGCCTCTGAATGAGTTGACCACCGCGCCGCCGCCCCGGGCGCCGAGCCTGATGAAGCGGCAAGGGGATCGCAAGGTCTACATTCCGCCCATGACTGACCACGCCTACGCCGTGGCGGCCGCTTTTGAGGCCTGCGGCGTGCCGGCCGGGGTTCTGCCCGAGTCGGACGAGGAGACCTTGAAGCTGGGCCGGAGCTACACCTCGGGCAAGGAGTGTTATCCTTGCATCCTGACCACCGGCGACATGGTCAAGTTCGTCACCCAGAATGGATTTGAGCGGGACAGGACGGCCTTTTTCATGCCTTCGGGCGACGGGCCGTGCCGCTTCGGCAACTACCACCGGCTCCACCGCATGGTCCTTGACGAACTGGGTTTTCCGGACGTGCCCATCTATTCTCCCCAGCAAACGGAATCGCTTTATGAGGACGTGGGTCAGCTTTCCGAGGACTTCACCCGGCGCGGCTGGGAGGGCCTGGTGGCCACTGACGTGATCCAGAAAAAGCTGCTCGAAACCCGGCCCTACGAGGTTGAGGCGGGCCTCTCAGACCAGGTTTATGGCCGGGCCTTGAAAAGGCTGGGCGAGGTGGTGAGAGACGGGGAAGATCTAATTGAAGCGCTCAAGGAAATCCGAAAATGCTTTGAGGCGGTGCCGGTTGACGGCTTGGGCTCCAAGCCCCTGGTCGGCGTCGTCGGCGAGATTTACACCCGGGCCAACCGTTTCGCCAACGAAGGCGTGATCTCCCAACTG
Organism: uncultured Thermodesulfobacteriota bacterium; assembly: GCA_964466355.1. GTDB lineage: Bacteria > Desulfobacterota > Desulfarculia > CAYXRH01. Next base: position 6,812 of record CAYXRH010000008.1, on the reverse strand, counting down.
GAAGACCTGGGCGCCGAGGTGTGGATGCCGCCCATCTCGGAATGGATCCTTTACGTCAACCACACGGGCAAGCTTTCGGCCCTGAGACGAAGGCGGTGGAAGTATTTGGCCCAGATGCTTCTCGTCAACCGGATCCAAAAAAAGATCGAACGACAACTCAGCCAAACTTTCACCGGCGCGGTTCGAAACCTCCACGAACCACCAATTCCCTTGACGCTCAAGCGGGCCAAGCCTTACATCGATCCCTCCTATGAAGGCGAGGCGGTCCTGTCCATCGGCAAGTCGACCGACTACATTCACCACGGGGCCAGCGGCATCGTCAACGTCATTCCCTTCACCTGCATGCCGGGCACCATCGTCAACGCCGTGCTCAAAAGGTACCGCGAGGATCATAACAACATTCCCTGCCTCAACATGACCTGCGACGGGCAGGAGCAGACCAACACCCGCTCCCGCCTGGAGGCGTTCATGTATCAGGTCGGGCAGTATCAAGCCCGCCAGAAGGAGAGAGGCTTTTAGGACTGGTCATGGTCAAAAAGATGCTCATCAATGCCTTGGATCCTGAAGAGTGCCGGGTGGCCGTGGTCGCTGACGGCCGGCTGGAGGAGTTCTACATCGAGGCGGCCAGCCGGGAGATCACCCGAGGCAATATTTACAAGGCGGTGGTCGAAAACGCCGAACCCAGCCTCCAGGCGGCCTTTGTCAACTATGGCGCTCCCAAGAACGGCTTTCTGCAGATCGATGAAATCCACCCCGAATATCACCGCGCCGGGGCCCCAGGACGCCACCCGGCCATCAACCAGATTTTGAAAAGAGGCGACGTCCTTTTGGTCCAGGTGACCAAGGACCCCGCCGGGGCCAAAGGCGCCGCCGTGACGACCTACATCTCCCTGGCCGGGCGGGCCCTGGTGTTGATGCCCGGCCGGGAGGGGGGCGGCGTTTCGCGCAAGATCGAGGACGAGGAGGAGCGCCGCCGACTCAAGAAAATCATGAATGAGTTGGAGCTGCCTAAAGAGATGGGCGCCATCGTCCGTACCCGGGCCGAAGGCACGTCAAAGCGGGAGATCATAAGTGATTTCAATGGCCTTTTGCGCCTCTGGGAGGGCATCAAGGCCCGGGTGCCCGAGGCCTCGACGCCTTTTTTGGTCTACAAAGAGCAGGACATCACCCTGAGGACGATTCGGGATCATTTCTCTCTTGATATCAAAGAGATTTTGATTGACAACCAGGAGCTTCACCACCGGGCCAAGGAGTACGTCAAGATCATCGCTCCCCGCCGGGCCAGCCAGGTCAAGCTTTACAAGGAGAAAAGGCCCATATTCGCCAAGTACGACCTGGAAAAGCAGATCGAGACCATCTACCAGACCTCCTTGCGCTTGCTCTCCGGGGGGGGCATCGTCATCCATCCCACGGAGGCCCTGGTGGCCATTGACGTCAATTCGGCCCGCTCGACCAAGGGGCCTGATTTGGAGGGGACGGCCTTCAAGACCAACCTCGAGGCCGCGGTCGAGGCGGCCAGACAGCTTCGGTTGCGGGACTTGGGGGGTCTGGTGGTCATTGACTTCATCGACATGCGCGAGACCAAACACAAGCGGGCCGTGGTCAAGGCTTTCCGCGACGAGGCCAAAAAGGACAAAGCCCGCATGCGCATCGGGCAGATCTCGCGTTTCGGCCTCCTGGAGCTGACCCGCCAGCGCATCAGGCCATCCATCGAATCCGGCTCCTTTGTCAGCTGCCCCCACTGTCATGGCCGCGGGACCGTCCGCTCGCCCGAGACCGCGGCCTTGAACTGGCTGAGGCGGATCTGGCAAGGCGTCGCCGGCGGACAGATGGCCTTGGTCACGGCCTCTCTGCCCGAGTCAGTGGCCTCTTACCTGCTCAACCAGAAGCGGGCCGATTTGATGAAGCTGGAACAGCGCTATAATTTGAACATCCGCATCGAGGCTCGGCGGGACTTGAGTCCTGAGGAGGGGGAGCTGGATTTCGTTCGCCGGGAGGAGACTCGAAATGCCTGATTCCAACTGGGCGAACACCCGGGCCGCCCTGGGTGCCTTGAGCCCCTTCAAGACGGCCAGGCTCCTGCCCAAGCTGCTGGTCAAAGGCCCCAGGTTGATCGCCAGGGCCCAGGAGCTTTTGAGCCGCCATCCTTTCAGCGACGACAAGTTCAAGATCCTGATGGTTCACGAACTGGAGCGAGAGCTTCCGGAGTTCAAGGACGTCTACCAGGCCATTCTAGCTGACCTGATGGCCAGCAAGCCGCGGCTGAGCGCTTGAGGCCCTCATCTTAAAACAGACCAGGTGCCGTCCCGTTTGCGGCGAAACCTCTTGGTGTACTCGGCCTGCTCGGAACTGGTGGGGTATTGGAAGTATAAGCGGTAGCGGACTTCGACCACGTCGGGTCCGACCTCAGTGACGGAGTCGATGGCGTAACGGACCTGGGGGCGGCCCCTTTTTTCATCTCCGGCGGTCAGCCGGCTCATGACGGCGTGGAGGGACAGGGCCAGCTGAACCGTCTGAACCAGCTCCTTGTCCCGGCGGTAATCGTAGACATCGCCAGGGAGTTCCCGGCTGCGGCTCTCCATCTTGCTCCAGACATACCAGCCCGCGCCGCCCAGGGCGGCCAGGATTACCAGGAGGGCGATGAGCTTCTTGATCACAGGCGATCCCTCAATCTGTATACCATCTAATATACCTTTAGTCTTTAAGTAGAGCAAGGCTTCGAGGCGGCCTGGCCTGGAAGTGAAGTTGGATCTCTTGGAAAAAGATGAGGGAGTGTGATATTCAAGGGGCGATGTCAAGAGGCGGCGAGAAGGTCATGTCCATGTCCGAGGCGATGGCCCGGTTCGTCCACGACGGGGACAAGGTGGCCGTCGGCCTGGCCTTGGAAAACCTGATTCCCTTTGCCGCTGGTCACGAAATCATCCGCCAAAAAAAGAAGGACCTGAGCCTCGTCGGCCCCATTTCGGACATCCTATTTGATCAGCTCATCGGCGCCGGGGTGGTCAAAAAGGTCATGGCCGCCTGGGTGGGCAACGTCTCCACGGGCATCGGCTACAATTTCCGCCGCGCCGTGGAGCAGGGCTGGATCGAGATGGTCGACTACTCCAATTACGCCTTGGCCTTGGGTCTTAACGCCGCGGCCAACGGCCTGCCCTGCGCCTTGACGTCCAGCCTTTTGGGGACTGACATCTTGGTCCACAACCCCCATCTCAAAGTCACGATCTGTCCCTTCAGCGGCCAGAAGCTGGTGGCCGTGGAGGCGCTCAAGCCCGAGGTGGCCATAGTCCACGTTCAGCAGGCTGACGCCTTGGGAAACGTAAGGTTGTGGGGTCCATACGGCGTGGCCGTGGATGGGGCCAAGGCCGCGGAGAGAACCATCGTCGTCTGTGAAGAGCTGGTGCCGCGTGAAGTCATCACCTCTGACCCCAATCGCAACCTCATCCCAGGGTTTCTGGTTTCCGCCGTGGTCGTCGAGCCCTGGGGGGCTCATCCCTCGGCGGTTCAAGGCTACTATGGCCATGACGACGCCTTTTACGTCGAATACGCCCGCCGCACCCGCTCCCAGGAAGACGCCCAGACCTGGCAGGCCGAGTGGATCGACGGCGTGGTTGATCGGGGTGAGTACCTCAAGTCCCTCGGTCCGGAGCGCGTCCAGGCCCTGACCGTTTCCCGCTCCGCTCCGGCCGAGGCGGTGGAATACGGATACTAGAAAGGGAGGATCGCCGCCGTGAACATCCTGGTGGCTTATTTCTCCGCCACCGGCAATACGGCCAAGGTGGCCAAGGCTGTTGGATCGAAGCTCAGTGAATTGGGCCATGAGGTGGCTGAGTGGGACATCACCACTCCTGATGAACGCCACAAAGGACTGAATCTTGACTCTTACCAGGCCTTTGTCTTCGGCTTCCCTTCCCATTCCTGCCGGGCGCCCCGGATTGCCCGAGAATGGCTTGAGACCTTGGAGGGCGGGAGCAGAAAGTGCTCCACCTTCTTCACTTTCGGGGGCTTTGGCATCGACCCCTGCCACTACACGACCAAGCAGATCCTTGACCGGCGGGGCTTCAAATTGGCGGCCTCGGCCCAGTTCATAGGGGTTCACACCTTTAACCTGGGCGGCTGGAGAGCCATGGCCGGTCGGCCGGACAGGACCGACCTGGAAGCGGCCGAGGAATTCGCCCTGAAGAGCAGCCAACGGTTTACCGGCCAGGATCCGGCCTTGATCAGCCCCCTGAAGGAGCCCGGCCTGAGTGAGGAGCAAATGGACGAAATGGAGGGCAGGCGCTACCAGATGGTCAGCCAACTGCCCACCAGGGAGGGCCGGGAATGCGGCCTGTGCATGACCTGCCAGGACATGTGCCCGGCCGGGGCCATGGACGCCGAGAAAGGGGAGGCGGACAAGGACAAGTGCATAGTCTGCTTGAGGTGCGTGGCCAACTGCCCGGAGGAGGCCCTCAAGATAAATGACCTGAGCTCCTTCTGGTCGGTCATGCTGGAGAGGTTCAAGGTCAGTGAAGAGGAGCTGAACCTCAAGAAGAGCCGGTTGCTGCTTTAAGCCGTTAAGGCCGTTGCCTTTTGGGGAACAGTGGCCAAGGGCCGGCGTGATTCGGCCCTTCGGTCGCTTCATTTCCTATTGTGAGAAGTGCGGGTCGCTGCGAGATACTTTTCTGTGGGGCAAGCTGGCGTTGCCAGAAGTTTGGGGGTGGAGTATGGCAATTTCTTTTAAGGCCTTAGGGGTTTCAGAGGGTGATTGCTTTCTGCTGCAAGACGGAAATAAGGCTTACCTGGTTGATGGCGGAAAAGATAGAAACGGATGGCTCCCAGGGGAATTGAAACGGATTGGCGTCAGCGACTTGACAGCGGCCGCTTGCACTCATACTGATGCCGACCACATGAACGGGATAATCGATCTCATGCAAAACCGCTTCCCTGTGTCGGAATACTGGCTACCCGATTCCTGGCCCAAAGCGGCCAGTGCGGCGATTGCATTTCTGGCGGCGAAGGGGGCCGCTGGGGAGTGGGTGTCCCAGGTCCGAAAATCTCCTCTTTGGCCGCCTGAGGAATCAAAGATTAAAGACATGGAGGCATCCCTTGCTGCGGTCGAGTGGCCAAGTCAGGAAGAAACACCAGAGGCACCGCCTGGGCTCTATGATGCGGCCGCTAAGAACACACTTTACCTTGGATCGCTGAGCCTCAGTAGCCTGGCGATTGACGGCCTACGGCAGGCCGGTATGTCGGAAAAACTTTGGAAAAAGCCCTGGATCAGGCTTTTCCCCAAGCTTCGCAAGATGGTGAAGGACAGCCTGAAGCGAAGGCCCCCCTGGGCGAAGAAGAATCTGCCTGAAGGGCTTGATGCGGCTCTGGGGCGGGTTTTGGATTGCCTCCCGGTTTCCTTGGGGCCGGACTGGTCCGGTGAAGGCCGGGGTCGGCCGGAGGGTAATGCGCTGCTGTTGGCCGATCAGGTTGGGTCATTGTTAATTCACGATGAGGCCGTTCTTTCTTTTTGCGCTGAACTAGTCCGCCTGGCCCGAGCCACCGCTGCGGCCAGCGCCGTGGCCGCCAAGCTGCGCTTCTTCGATTACCAGAAAAAGGTGGTGGAGTACGCCATTAAGCCCCATCCCTTCACCTGCGTAAACGGGAAGGAGGTGACCGCACCGGTCGCTGTTCCCCCTGATGTATCCTTTCAAGCATTGATGGTTCTTATGGGCTTGAGCACAATCAACATCCAATCTCGGGTATTCCGCTTTAACGGCGATGAGTGCAAGGTCCTATACTGTGCTGATTCCAACTTCAGTTTCGTGGGGCGGAAGTCCCACGTGGCGGGTGGTTACAGTCTCTCCAAACCCGCGATCGTTACCGCGCCCCACCACGGCTCCAGCAACAACGATAACGTTTACCAGATTGTAAATATTAAAAAACCGGGGCAGTCAGCCTGGATCAGGTCTGACAGGCCTAGCAGTGGGCGGCCTGGGGCGGGGTACAAGGGGCTTCCAAAAAAGAGTAAGTATTGCACTACCTGCGCAGGATCGCCGCCGAAGACTGTGGAGTTCAAGTTTGACCGGATCTCTGGAGAGTGGCAGACTACTCAACAGCATTGCTGTTGCTGAATTGGGGGAGGCCCTGCCCCAGAGACAGCACGAAGCGTGAAGCACGGGGTGTAGGGCCTGATACGCTTTCGAGGTAACAACCGTTGTACACCCTCCGCCGGACCAAGGAACAAGACGTCGGCTTTGTGTTTGACCGCCGGATGAGGCTGAATCTCGGCGGGGTTGGCTAGACTGGGGCGGGGAGAGATGGCCCAGGATTACACCCCTTCCGAATTGATGGTCTGCGCCGCGGCCCGGGAGATCAGGGACAATGAGAGGGTGTTCGTGGGCATGCGTCTGCCCTTGCTGGCTTTCCTGGTGGCCCTGGGCACCCACGCCCCCGAGGCGGTGGGCGTTTTTGAGAACGGCGTCGTGCGTTGCTCGCCGGCCGAAGCCCCCTTCATCACCATGGGCGACCCGCCCAACGTGCACGGCGCCCTGACCTGCGGGGCCATGATGGACGTCATGGGCCTTTTGCAAAACAACAAGATTGACATCGGCCTCGTCGGCGGGGCCGAAGTGGATCTTTACGGCAACCTGAACACCACCCAGGTGGAGGCCGGAGAGCGCTGCATTCGCTTGCCCGGCTCGGGCGGCGGGGCGGACATCGCCTCGTTGGCCAAAAGATTGATTATCTTGATGCCCCACGAGAAAAGACGCTTCAAGGAGCGCATCAGCTACCTCACCTCGCCCGGCTTTGGCCAGGGGCCTGCTTGGCGGACGGAACAGGGC
>CAYXRH010000007.1:22625-28588 GCA_964466355.1 uncultured Thermodesulfobacteriota bacterium | reverse complement strand
GCCAGGACTGAAGCATCCCGCCCCCAGCCCTTGGCCCTGGAGAGATCAAACAGGGAGGCTCAACATGGCCCCGGACTTCCTGACCCGCTTAAACTCTGACTGGATCATCCTTTACGCCCCCATGCAGACCCTGCTCCTTGACTGGGGCAAGGACCAGGAGGAGCACCTCTCCGACTGGGTCCTCAAAAATCCGGAGAAATACCAAGAGGCCCTGGTCCGCTCCTACGAGGCCGGATGCGAGATGGGTCACACCGCCACCCAGGCCAGCTCTATTTTTCGCGCCGAGCCTTTCGGCCAGCAGGATCGCGTGCATGAACTGAATTACAAATCGGCCCTCCTGGCCCGGGAGGTCACGCCCCCGGGCGTTTTCGTGGTCGGCAACATATCCGGCTCCAATCCCGACTTTCTCGAGCCTTACGGCTCCTACACCCCGGCCTACGTCTACGAGGGCTACAAGGAGCAGATACTGGCCCTGGCCGAGGGCGGCGTCGACGTCCTCCACATCTCCGGCAATCACCAGGAGTCCATGGTCATCGCCGTCCAGGCGGCCAAGGAGCTGACCGATCTGCCGGTGATGTGCTTCAACACCTATTTCAAAGGCAAGAAGGGCTTTCGGACGATGATGGGCTACCCTCCGGCCAAGGCCTCCCGAATGGTCGCCGAGGCCGGCGCGGACTTGGTGGGGGCCATTTGCGGGCTGTGGTCGTACGAGGACGGCGTTCAACTCCTCGGCGAAATGCGGCCGGGCACAGACAAGCCCCTCGGCTGCCAGCCCGACGCCGGCCTGCCCGATCTGGTCGACGGCCGGACCGTTCATCCGGCCTCACCCGAGGAGATGGCCCGCTGGGCCCCGGCGTGGATCAAAGCCGAGGCCAAGGTCATCGGCGGCTGCTGCGGCACCAGCCTCGAACATTACCGGCGGCTCGGGGCCGTGGTGCGTCGGCAGAGGGAGCAAAGGGCTCCATGAAGACCGATTGCCGCATCGCCGCGGACATCGGCGGCACCTTCACCGACGTGGCTCTGATCACGGCCGAGGGGAGGATCGCCACGCGCAAGGTTTTGTCCACCCCGGCCGATTACGCCCGGGCGGTGGTGGCCGGCATCGAGGAGCTGATGGCCGGTTTAAACCGGCCCCTGTCCGAGATCGCCGAGGTCCTCCACGGCTGCACCGTGGCCACCAACGCCATCCTCGAGAACAAAGGAGCCAAGACCGCCCTCCTCACGACCAAGGGCTTTCGGGACGTTTTGGAGCTGCGCCGCATCAGGATGCCCCGCCTTTATGACTTGAGCTGGATCAAGCCCGAGCCCCTGGCCCGCCGACGATATCGCTTCGAGGTGAACGAGCGGGTCGGCCCCCGGGGCGAGGTCATTCAGGCCCTCGACGAGAACGACGTCCGAGAGGCGGCCGCCACACTCAAAAAAGAGGGCCTCGAGGCCGTGGCCGTCACCTTTCTCAACTCCTTCGCCAACCCGGCCCACGAGCTCAAGGCCGGGCGAATCTTGAGAGAGGCCCTGCCCGAATGCTTCATCACTCTGTCCGTCGAGGTCCTGCCCGAGATCCGGGAATACGAGCGGACCAGCACCACGGTCATCAACGCCTACCTCGGCCCGCCGGTCAAGCGTTACGTTCAATCCCTCGTCGACTGGCTGCGGCAAGCCGGCGTCTCGGGCCGTCTCTTGGTCATGCAATCCAGCGGCGGCGTTTTAGAGGCCAAGACGGTCATGGAGCGGCCGGCCGAGATCATCGAGTGCGGCCCGGCCGCCGGCGTGATCGGCGCGGCCGACCTGGGCCGGCGTTCGGGCTTTGACAACATCATCACCTTTGACATGGGCGGGACCACGGCCAAGGCCTCCATGGTCGAGGAGGGCCGCCTGGTCAAGACCGACGAGTACGAGGTCGGCGGCGGCATCTCCTTGAGCAGCCGCCTGGTTAAGGGGGGCGGCTACGCCTTGAAGCTGCCGGTCATTGACATCTCCGAGGTCGGCGCCGGCGGAGGGAGCATCGTCTGGTTCGACAAAGCGGGCGCCCTCAAGGTCGGCCCCCACAGCGCCGGGGCCGATCCAGGACCGGTGTGCTACGCCCGGGGCGGGACCGAGCCGACGGTGACCGACGCCAACGTGGTCCTGGGATACATCAATCCCCAGTCCCTGGCCGGCGGCTCCGTGCCCATCGACGCCGTCAGGGCTATGGCCTGCATCGGCCAGCGCGTGGCCGAGCCCTTGGGCCAGGACCTGCACGAGGCGGCCTGGGGCGTTCACGCCGTGTCCAACGCGACGATGATGCGGGCCATCAAGGCGGTCTCGACCTATCGCGGCCGCGATCCGCGGGACTTCGTTCTTTTCGCCTTCGGCGGCAACGGCGGCGTTCACGCCACCGAGCTGGCTCGCGGGCTGGGCATCAAGCGCGTCGTCTGCCCGCCGGTGGCCGGCGTCTTCAGCGCCCTGGGCCTGCTCATGTCCCGCATCGAGATGAGCCGGTCGCGGGCTTTTCTGGCCCGCCTGGCCGACATCGACCTCCCGGCGATCAACGCCGCCTTCGAAGACCTCAAGGCCGAGGTCTTGGCCGCGTTGGAGCTGACTCTAAACGACGCCCGCTTCCAGCTTCTGGCCGACGTCAGATACTCTGGTCAGGCTTACGAGCTGTCCATCCCTTTGCGAGACTCTCCGGTGACCCGTCAGGCCCTGGCCCAGCTCGAGGCTGACTTTGAAAAAGAGCATCAGAAGACTTACGGCCACCGCTTCCCCAACCAGCCGCGGGAGACGGTCACCCTGCGGGTCATCGCCTCGCCCCGAAACGGCCCGAGGGCTAGAGAAATAGAAGTGGACCTGAAGGCGGCGGGGGGCGGGGGGAGCGTAGAGTTTACGAGCCGTTTGGCCTACTTCGGGCCGGAATTGGGTCTGGTGGAGACGCCGGTTTTCAAATCCCGGACGGTCTTGACCCCGACGCCGCGCCGCGGGCCGCTGATAATCGAAGAGTACGAGGGCACCGTGGTCGTGGACCCTCGCTCGCAGGCCCGGCTGGATAAAAGCGGCAACATCATCATCGACCTCGAGGCCGGGAGGGACTAGGATGCCCCGAGAGATCGACCCCGCCCTCCTCGAAGTGATCAAGAACGGCTTTGACAGCGTCGCCGACGAGATGGCTCTGATCCTGATGCGCTCGGCTTACTCAGCCATCGTCCGCGACGCCCTGGACTTTTCCACGGCCATCTGTGACGCCGTGGGCCAGACGCTGGCCCAGGGGTTGACCACGCCGCTTCATCTGGGCAGTTTTTACGACGCCATGAGCTTCCTCATTCGCCAGTACGAGGGCCGGATTCTGCCAGAAGACGTTTTCATCAGCAACGACCCCTACACCGCCGCTGGCCAGCACTTGCCGGACATCTACATCATCAAGCCCATCTTTGTCGACGACCGGCTCGAGGGCTGGGCGACGACGGTCTGCCACCACACCGACGTGGGCGGCATCGTGCCGGGCAGCAACGCCCTCGGCGCCAGCGAGATCTATCAGGAGGGGCTGCGTCTGCCCTTCCTCAAGCTGTATGACCAGGGGCGGGTCAACCAGGCCATCTTGGACATCCTGGCCACCAACGTCCGCGTGCCCGACCGGGTCATCGGCGACCTTTTGGCCCAGGTGGCCGGCTGCCACGCCGGCGAGCGCGGCTTCAGGTGGTTGTTCAACCGCTACGGCGCAAAGCTGATGTCCTTGTACATCAAGGAGCTTCACGACTACGCCGAACGTCTGGTCAGGGCCGAGATTAGAGACATCCCGGACGGGAGATACGAATTCATTGACCACATCGACGGTCTCGGCCCCGAGCCTGAGCCCATCGTCTTTCACGTCGCCCTCAAGGTGACCGGCGACGGCGTCACGGTGGACTGGACCGGGACCAACCCCCAGGTCAAGGGCGGCATAAACTCCCCTCTGCCTTTCACCAAGGCCGCCTCGTACACCGCCCTGCGCTCGATCATGTCCGTGGATCTGCCCAACTGTCAGGGCTACACCAGAGCCATAAAGGTCATCGCCCCAGAGGGAACCATCGCCAACCCCAGGTCGCCGGCCGCCTGCGGCGCCCGAGGCATCACCGGCTTTCGCATGATCGACTGCCTCTTCGGCGCCCTGGCCCTGGCCCTGCCCCACAAGGTCCCGGCCGACAGCTGCGGCGGGGCGACCCTGCCTTCCTTTGGCGGGTACGCCGCTGGCCGGCCTTTCGTCTTTGTCGAAACATTGATGGGCAACTCCGGCGGCGGCCCGGACCACGACGGCCAGGAGGGTGTCCCGCACATGGGCGCCAACCAGGCCAACGTGCCCCTCGAGTTCATCGAAATGGACAACCCCATCCGCATGGAGCGATACGGCTTCGTGCCGGACACCGGCGGACCGGGCCGCTACCGGGGCGGGCTGTCCATCGTTCGGGAGTACCGCGTCTTGGCCGACGACATCCAACTGACCATCCGCTCCGACAAGCGCGACCACCCACCCCACGGTCTTTTCGGCGGCCAGCCCGGGGCGCCGTCCTTGAACATCTTGAATCCAGACAAGGAAAATCGCCTCCTGCCGGTGCTGTTGACCCAGCCGGAGATCATGAACGCCGGCGACGTCTATCGTCACGTCATGGCCGGCGGCGGCGGCTACGGCCCTCCCCTGGAGCGGGACCCTCAGCTCGTCCTCAAGGACGTCTTGGAGGAGAAGGTCAGCCTCGACCAGGCCGGCCAGGTTTACGGCGTGGTCATTGACCCCGAGACCGGGGAGCTGGATGTTGAACTGACCCGTCAACGGCGAAAAGAACTGACTTCTGATGACTAGTCGCCTGCGGGCGGTGGGACCGCTTCAGGGGCTTTAAATCGAGGCGCTCGGCGGTGCGGCCGGGAGCGGAGTTTAAATTAAAAGGAGGGAATTCAATCAATTTATTAGAAAAGGAGGGAAAAGTGAAAAAGACGGGATTTGTAGTTTTGCTCATCATCTGCCTGTCAATGTTTTTAGCGACCACCTCTTGGGGCCGGACTCTGAGAATCAACGAATCCTTGAGCCCCGGCAGTCCGGAAGAGGTCGCCCTCAAGGCCTTTCAGAAGACGGTCGAGGACGAGACCAAGGGCGAATTGAAGATCCGCATCTATCTTCAGGACCAGCTCGGCAAGCCCCAGACGTCCATCGAGAACCTCATGACCGGCACCCTGGACCTCTACTCCGGGGCGCTGAGCTATTACACCAAGCTCGCTCCCGAGGAGCTGAGCATGCTCACCTTGCTCTACTTCTTCAAGGACCGGGATCACTTCCGCCGCTATCTGACCAGCCCTGTTTTCAAGAAGGCCCAAGACAGAATCCTGGAGCAGGGCATTCGGTTCATCTCCACCGAGTTCAAGGGCGACCGGGGCCCCTACCGCGTCTTCATCTGCACCAAGCCCATCATGAAGCCCGAGGATCTGGAGGGCGTCAAGCTGAGAATCTGGCCCAACGAGCCGGTCAAGAAGTGCTGGGCCCACATGGGTGCGGTGCCCATGGTCATCCCCTGGACCGAGGTCTATCTGTCCATCAAGCAAGGCATGATCCAGGCCGTCACCTCGCCGCTGACCCTGGTCAGGAGCATGCGCTTCACCGAGGTGGCGCCGTACGTCACCGAGCTGAAGCAGTTCCACCAGACCTGGCCCATGACCGTCAGTGAAAAGGTGTGGCAGACCTTGAAGCCCGACGAGCAGGAGATTTTGGTCAAGGCGGCCAACCACGCCGGGGAGGTCTACGCCGGGGAGGTCATGAAGCGGGCCGAGGCGGACATCCAGGCCATGATGAAGGAGAACAACGCGGTCTTCATTCGGGTCAACACCGACCAGTTCGAGAAGAAGATGCTGCCCTTCTACCAGACCCTCATCCAGGACGGAACGGTGGACAAAAAAATCTTCGAGGCGGTCCAGGCCATGAAATGATGAACTCTCATCTCCGCGGGGGCGGCCTCGAAGCCGCCCGA
>CAYXRH010000007.1:0-22615 GCA_964466355.1 uncultured Thermodesulfobacteriota bacterium | reverse complement strand
CTGGTGGTCATCGTGGTCATCAACGGCGCCGAAATATTCTCCCGGTACGCTTTGAACCAATCCTTGTTTTTCGTCTACGAAATCACCATTTTGTTGGCCAATTGGATGTACTTCGTCGGGTTTTGCCTCGTCTTCAACAGGGATCGGGACATCGAGATCGAGTTTTTCATGAATCTTTTTCCCGCCTCCGTCAAAAGGCTGATGCATCTAATCACCCAGGCGGCCATAATTTATTTTTTAATGATTCTCGGCTACTACACCTTTGATTTGCTGATCATCCAATCGAGGCACTCCACCGAGGGTCTGAACATACCGAACCATTATTTTTCAATGCCCATTTTTGTCAGCACCGCGTCCATCATCATCGCTTCCATTAAAAAAATATTGACGATTTATCTGACCGGGGAGCGCGAGCCGGAGGTGGCCTAGATGCTCTCAGCTCTGGTGTTCATCTTATTCACCGTTTTTATTTTTTTGAGGATACCGGTGGCCATGGCCATCGGCCTGGCGGTGTACGTTTGTTTTCTGGTCGGCGGTTACGAGTTGATGTCCATCCCCCAACAGATGGCCGCCAGTACCAAGAGCGTGCCCCTGATGGCCATCCCCTTTTTCATTCTGGCCGGCAACCTGATGAACGAAATGGGCATCACCAAGAAAATATTCGACTTCTCCAACGCGGTGGTCGGAAGCATCAGGGGGGGTCTGGCCCACGTGAACATCCTGGCGAGCATGATCTTCGCCGGCATCTCCGGGGCCGCCCTGGCCGACGCCGCCGGCTTGGGAACCATCGAGATCAAGGCCATGAAGGAATCCGGCTACGAGGAAGCCTTCAGCGCCGCCGTGACCGTCGCCTCGGCCACCATCGGCCCCATCATTCCACCGAGCATAATGATGGTCATATACGCCATCATGGCCAACGTCTCCATCGCCGAGATGTTTTTGGCCGGCGTTTTTCCTGGAATTCTCATCGGCCTCTTTCTGATGGTCTTCGTCTACGTCCGCGTCATCACCGGCCGGCAGGCCTGCCCGCCGTCCATCAAATGGTCCTCCCGGCGGCTGTTGGCCAGCGTCAAGGACGGCGTCTTGGCCTTGTTGTCTCCGGTGATCATCATCTGGGGCATGGTCGGCGGGGTGGTCACGCCCACCGAGGCCGGCATTCTGGCCATCGCCTATTCCATCCTCCTGGGCTTCATCTTCGGCACCATCAAGCTCCAGGGCCTCGTAAACGTCGTCGTGGAGAGCATAATCGCCACCGCTTTGATCATGTACATCATCGCCGTCTCCTCGGCCATGAGCTGGATGATCACCATGGAGGGCACGCCCATCTTGTTGGCCGAGTGGCTCTCCCACCTGACGACGAATAAATACGTCATGCTCCTTTTCATCAATATTTTTCTTTTATTGTTGGGCTGCATCTTGGAGACGCTGCCGGCCATGTTGATCTCGGTGCCCATCCTCCTGCCGGTGATTCAGCAGTTCAATATAGATCCCGTCCACTTCGGGATCATCCTCATCTTCAACCTCTTGGTCGGCATCATAACCCCGCCCATGGGCATCGGGCTCTACGTCATGACCGCGGTGTCGAGTGTCAAGTTCGAGGCCCTGGTCAAAAGCTGCGCCCCGTTTTTGATCTCTCTTCTGGCCAGCCTGATGGTCATCACCTACCTGCCCCAGCTGTGCCTCTTGCTGCCGCGGTTGTTGATGCGCTGATGAGAAAATGAGACCAGGCCCGAGCCTGAGGGGAAGGGCGCGACGCTAGATTTTCCAGTACTTTGCTTTTAACTCTCGCTTCATGACCTTGCCGTAATTGTTCTTGGGGATTTCGTCCACAAAGTCCACGGACTTGGGCTTTTTATAACTGGCGATGCGGTCTTTGCAGAGGCTGATCAGCTCCGCCTCGGTCACCGACTGGCCCGGGGCGAAGGACACGATCGCCTTGACCGCCTCGCCCCACACGGGGTCAGGCACGCCGATCACGGCCACCTCGCGCACAAAGGGATGCTGGATGATGATCTCCTCTATCTCCCGCGGATAGATGTTCTCCCCGCCGCTGATGATCATGTCCTTGGAGCGGTCCATGAGAAACAGGTAGCCCTGTTGGTCCTGATAGCCCAAGTCTCCGCTGTGAAGCCAGCCCCGGCGCAGTGTCTTGGCCGTCGCCTCGGCGTCATGCCAGTAGCCCTTCATGACCACGTCCGAGCGGACGACGACCTCCCCCATCTGACCAATGGCGACCTCCTGGTCGTCGGCGTCAACGACCTTGATCGCCACGCCGGTGCGAGGGATGCCGGCCGAGGCCAGACGCTCGAGCTGGGCCTCGCCGCCTTCAAGGACATGATCACGGTGGGGCAGATAGGTGATGGTCATCGGCGTCTCGCCCATGCCGTAAAGCTGGGTCAGGCACTCCCCCAATTTAACTATGGCCTTCTTGAGATCCTCGACGTGCGTGGGACCGCCGCCGTAAATGAGGTTCTTCATCGAGCTGAGGTCGTATTTTCCCATTGCCGGAGAGTCCACCATGAGGTTGACCATGGTCGGGGCGGCGAACATGTTTGTGACCCGAAGCCCCTGGATGGTTCTGAAAACCAGTTCCGGATCAAAAGATTTGCTTTCCAGAATGACGTTAGCCGCTCCTTTGGCTATGTTGGGCAGCGCGTAAAGCCCGCTGCCGTGCGACAGGGGCGCGGCGTGCAGAACGACGTCGTCCGGCCCCAGTGGGCCATAATCCGCGTAGTAGGCCAGGGTCATGGCCACCAGATTGCGGTGGGTGAGCATGGCTCCCTTGGGTCGGCCGGTGGTGCCCGAGGTGTAGAACAGCCAGGCTACGTCCTCTGGCTCGGTTTGGACGTCCGTCCAATGTTCGGACCCGGAAGCGAGCAGGGCCTCGTAGTCAAGCAGCTCCCCTTCGGCGCCGGAGAGGGTGATCAGGTGTCTCAGGCCGGGCATCCGGTCCCGGACCTCCAGAAGGGATTGATTGAATTCTGGAGACGCGATCACCGCCCGGGCCTGGGAATGGTCAATAATGTAGGCGAACTCCAGCGGGTGCAGGCGGAAGTTAATGGGCACCGCGCCGCAGCCGGCCTTGAAGCAGGCGAACATCGACTCCAGGGTTTCGGGCCTGTTGTACTGAAGCAAGGCCACGTTGTCCCCGGGCTCGATTCCAAGCCCCATTAAAGCGTTGACCAATCGGTTGGTCCTGGCGTTGAACTGGGCCCAAGTCGCCCGCTTGGCCCCGTGGACCAGGGCCAGCTTGTCGGGATAGAGCCGCGCCGTGAGGGTTAAAAAGCGGCCGACATTCATCATCGCACCTCATTCATTTTGAGGCCCTGCTCGCCCAGGGGCGGGAAGTTTCAAGCTCAATTCAGGATGTTGAGATCGACGGACGTTCATCCTTCAAGCGAAATGGCAGGCCACGAAGTGGTTGCCCCCGAGGTCTCTAAATTCAGGCTCCGTTTCCCGGCAGAGAGATTTGGCCTGGAAGCAGCGCGTATGAAACCTACACCCAGGGGGCGGATTTATGGGGCTGGGCACGTCCCCTTCGAGGACGATCTTCTTCTGTTGTTTCTCCGGGTCAGGGATGGGGATGGCCGACATCAGGGCCTGGGTGTACGGGTGAAGCGGGTTGGCGTAGACCTTCTTCTTCTCGCCCAACTCGACCATCTTGCCAAGATACATGACCCCCAATCTCTCGGAGATGTGCTTGACCACGGCCAGGTCGTGGGCGATGAAGAGGTAAGCCAGCCCGTATTCTTTCTGCAGGTCCGAAAGCAGGTTCAATATCTGAGACTGGATGGACACATCCAAGGCCGAGACCGGCTCATCGCACACGATCAGTTTGGGGTTGAGGGCCAGGGCCCGGGCGATGCCGATGCGCTGGCGCTGGCCTCCGGAAAACTCGTGAGGGTATCGCCTGGCAAAGGACGGTGACAGCCCCACTATTTCCAGGAGGTGATTCACCCGCGCGGTTTTTTTCTCTCCGCGCGCCTGGCCGTGCGTTTTGAGCGGTTCACCGATAATCTCGCCGATTGAAAGGCGCGGGCTGAGCGAGGCGTAGGGGTCCTGGAAGACTATCTGCATCTCCCGGCGCAAGCGACGCACCTGGGCCTTTGGCAGGGAAAAAATATTCTGGCCCCCGAAGAAAACTTCTCCCCGCGTGGGCTCGATAAGACGGAGTAAGAGTCGCCCCAAGGTGCTTTTGCCGCAGCCGGATTCGCCAACCAAGCCGAGCGTTTCGCCTGGGGCCAGTTCAAAATCTATCCCGTCAACGGCCCGGACGTACTGTTTGCTGAACAAAGCCCGGCTCCGCACCGGGAAGTACTTGCAAAGGTCTCTGACCTCAAGCAATGGTCGCACGGCAATGTCCGACATCAACCGGCCCTGGCCACCCACGCGGAGTGCCAGCAGGCCGCCCGCCGATTTGAATCAACATCGATCAGGGATGGCTCATGGTTGCGGCAGCGCTCGCTGACGTATGGGCAGCGAGGGTGAAAGCGACAGCCGCGGGGCATCTCTTGCGGGTTGGGAACGACCCCCTCGATGATCTGGAGGCGCTCCATTTCGCAGTCAAGCCTCGGAATGGCGCTCAGCAGCCCCTCGGTGTAGGGGTGCAGCGGCTGGCGGAAAAGCGAGACGGCGTCTGCTTCCTCGACCACTTTACCAGCGTACATGACCACCACCCGTTCGGCCATTTCGGCGATCACCCCCAGGTCATGGGTGATCAGAATAATGGCCATGTTCTGCTTTTCCTTGAGCCCCTTGATCAGTTCCAATATCTGGGCCTGGATGGTCACGTCCAGGGCCGTGGTCGGCTCGTCAGCGATGAGTAATTGTGGGTTGCACGACAGGGCCATGGCGATCATGACCCTCTGCCGCATGCCTCCCGAAAGCTGGTGCGGATATTCCTTGACCCGCTTGTTCGGCTCGGGTATGCCGACCAAGCTGAGCATCGCCGCCGCCCGCTGCATCGCCACCCGGCTGGAGACGCCTTGATGCAGCTCCACGGCCTCGGCGATCTGCCGACCGCAGGTGTAGACCGGATTGAGCGAGGTCATCGGCTCCTGAAAAATCATCGAGATGTCATTGCCTCTTATGTGTCGCATGCGGGCTTCGCTCAGGTTGACCACGTCCTGGCCCTGGAAGAAGATCTGGCCGGCGACGATGTGGCCGGGCGGGGTGGGGATGAGGCGCATGATTGACAGAGCGGTCACGCTCTTGCCAGAGCCCGACTCGCCGACCACGCCCACGGTCTCGCCGGGGTGAACCACCAGATTCACGCTGTCCACGGCGGTGATCAAGCCGTACTCTGTTCTGAAGACCGTTCTGAGGTCGTTGATCTCCAGTAAGGGCGTTCTCATGACTGGAAGGCCTTCCCTCCAATGTCCGAGCCGGTTTCGACCGGATTCATCGTCAAGCCGCTAGCCGCGCTCCTCGAGCTTAATGTCAAAGGCGTCGCGCAGGCCGTCCCCACCCAGGTTGAAGCCTAAAACGATCAAGAAGATCATCAGCCCGGGGAAGATGGTCAACCACCAGGCGGTGCGCATGACAGAGCGCCCGTCCGCGAGCAGCGACCCCCACGAAATGGCCTCTGGATCGGACAGCCCGATGAAGGCCAGGGCGGCCTCGTAAAGTATGTATCGGGCCATGCTCAGCGTGGAGACCACCGTGATCGGGGCGATGGCGTTGGGCATGACGTGGCGCATCAGGATGACGATGCTGCGCACGCCTTGGGCCCGCGCCGCCTCGACGTAGACCCGCTCCCGGAGGGTCATCACCTGGGAGCGGACCACCCGGGCCATCATCGGCCAGTCGATGGCGCCGATCACCACGGCCATGACCGGCAGGGAGCGGACCGACAACACCGAGGCGACGACGATCAGGAGAAAAAAGACCGGCAAGGTGAGGACGGTGTCGGTGAGCATGATGATGCCTTGATCCAACCGCCCGCCGTAGAAGCCGGCGAAGGCCCCCAGGGCCGTGCCGATGAACCCGGCCACGACCACGCCGAAGATCGCCACCAGAAGGGAGGTGCGCGCGCCCCAGATTATCTGGCTCAGCACGCCGCGCCCCAGCCCGTCGGTGCCGAGAAGGAATTTTGCGCTCGGCGCGACGTACTCAAACCCCCAGTGCTGCTTTTGGGGGTCGTAGGGGGACAGGACCGGGGCCAGGGCGGCGACGAGCACAATCGCCAGCACCAAGCCGATGCCGACCAGTGACAACCGCTGTCGAAGAAAACGCTTCCAGACCCTGGTCCACATAAAGGCCCCGAGTTTAGTCGTATCGTATGCGAGGATCCAACGTGGCGTAGGTCAGGTCGGTCAAGAAGTTGATAATAATCAAGGCCGTGCCGACGATCACCGTCACCCCCTGCACGACGGGGTAATCCCGATGCATGGTCGCCACCACCACCTCCCGGCCGATGCCGGGCCAGGCGAAGACCGTCTCGGTCACCGCCGCGCTGGCGAACAAAAAGCCGACCTGGACGCCCACTATGGTCACCACGGGCATCAGAGCGTTCTTGAGGGCGTGGCGATAGATCACGTCCCGCTGGGCGAGCCCCTTGGAGCGAGCCGTGCGGATGTAGTCCTCACCCAGAACCTCCAGCATCGAGGAGCGGACCATCCGACTGGTCAGGGCCGCGCCCAATAAGCCCAAAACGATGACCGGCAGGATGGCGTGCTGGAAGCCATCCACAAATTTTTCCATGAGCGGGGCGCTTTCGGGGACGGTCACAAAGCCCACCGCCGGCAGCCAGCTCAGCTGCACGGCAAAAGCGTGGATCAATAGCAGGGCCAGCCAGAAAGAGGGCATGGAATAGCCGAACAAGGCCAGGAATCTGAAGACCCCATCAGCCACGCCCCCCCGTTTGACCGCCGAAATCACCCCCACGGGGATGGCGATTATGAGGCTGAGAAAGTTGGCCGCCAGGGAGAGGATGAGCGAATTGTATATCTTGTCCTTGAGCACGCTGAACACCGGTTTGCCCGGATGGGCCAGCGATTCGCCCAGATCGCCGCGGGAGAGGTCCTTGAGCCAATGCAGGTACTGCTGCCACGGCGGCAGGTCCAGGCCCATCCGCTTTTCCAAGGCCTGGATGTAGTCCTTGGTGGCGTAAGGGTTGGTGGCCAAGTAGTAGTCCACCGGGCTGCCCGGAGCCAGTCTGAGGACGACGAAAACCAACAGGGTCATCCCCAGAAACTGGGGCACCATGAGCATCAGGCGCCTGACGATGTACCTCGTCGATCCCATTGGTCACCCGGCAAGGGCACGGCCCGGTTGAGGGGCGAGGCCAGGGAACCGCCTTCGAAGAAAGAACGCGAAGGCGGTTCCCGAATCAAAAAAGCGGGAGCTTTTACTTGGGTTCACCCAGGTAGGAGCCGGGCAGGTTGAGGAGTCCACGCGCCTTGTCCATATTGTAGTCAATGACCGTCAGGCCCTCATCATAGCCCCAGTTGTCCGGATGAAGCAACTGGTTGGCCACCGTCAGGTAGCCCCGGCCAAGGTTTTTGGCGATGTGTTCCTTGGGCACGGCGTGGGCGATGGCCTTGCGCACGTTGCGGTTGGCCAGCAGGGGGTGATAGCAGTTGAAGCCCATGGCTTCCACGTTGAGCGCCTCGTAGACAAAAAAGTCGATGTTCTTGTCACCCTTCAACTCGTCAAGCTCCTTGGTCAATTCGTACATGCAGTCGAGCACGTCCGACTGCCCGGACTGGATGGAGGCGATGGCGGTGGACTTGTCGGGGATGATGTTGAGGGTGACCCTGTCCACGGTCGGCTTGCCCCGGAAGTAGTCCGGATTGGCCGCCAGCTCGATCCGCTCCCCCTTCTTCCAGGAGACCAGCTTGTAGGCGCCGGTCCCAGGGATCAGCTTCTCGCCCGAGCTGTACGGATTCTGAGCCAGATCCTTGGGCGCCACGCCTTCGAAGACGTGGGCCGGGGCGATGGCCGTCAGCCCCACCTCGAACAGAAGAGGGGCGTAAGGGTGCCGCAGCTTCAAGACGACCGTGTTCTCGTCTGGAGTCTGGACCTCCTCGACCATGCGGAAGCCGGCTCCCAGCTCCGCCCCGGCCTCCTTGTTCATCCGCGTCTCGAAGCTGAATTTGACATCTCGACTGGTGAACGGCTGGCCGTCGTGCCACTTGACGCCTTGGCGCAGGTGGAAAGTGACCGTCTTGCCGCCGTCGGCGAAATCCCAGGACTCGGCCAGGGAGGGCATGTCCGGTCTGAGTGAATCATCCAGCATGACCAGACTGTCCATGACCATGCTGCTCAGCGTCTTGCCCGGGTTGGTCCAGTCGAACAGGGCGTTGGGGCTGCGGATGTCCTCAGGGGTGGCCATGCGCAGGTGCTCGGCCGGTTGTCCGTTGTAGAGCATCTGGAAGAAGCTGGCCGTGGCCTTGGATTGGTTGACCTGGTTGGCCTTGATCCCACTCCAGCCTTTCCGCAACACGTAGACCAGCTTGGGATGGTAAAGGGGCACGACCGGCATCTCGAACTGCAGCTCCTTGGCAGCGGCGGCGTAGTGCTCTTTTCGCTTGGCGATGTCAAAGGTGGTGCTGGCCGCGTCAAGAATCCGATCCAGGAGCCCGTCGAAGTAGTTCCAGAAGTTGGCCGCGGCTCGGGAGCCGGAGTGGAAGTAGCGGTTCATGCCGGCTGGCTCAAAGGCCATACCCGCCAGGTTGAAGAAGACGATGTCGATGCCGCCCTGGTCCCAGGTTTCACCTGACAAGGCGGAGCGCCGGGTGCGGGCGACCAGGGCGGTGTAGTCCAGCGACTCGACCTTGGCCTTGATGCCCAACTCCTTGAGCTTGCTGGCGATGACCATGGCCGCCCGTTCTTCCAAGTCGCTTCCGGCCCTCACCCCCAGGGTGATCCCTTTCACCTCTTCAGCCTGGACGGCCGTCAAGGCGCCCCAAGGAGCCCAAAAAAGACCGACCATCAGCATCGCGGCCATGAAAAGTATACTAATCCGCCTTGTTTTATGATCCATTTCAACCCCCTTTTCGATGATATGTTGACTTACAATCGTCATCACTCCGATAGGGTTGGAGGGTCAAATACTCCTTTTTCATGTGACCTATATCTGAAATGGAATATAAAATGCCGGGCGGAGGCTACTTGGGCGGCGGGGCGATGACAAACGGTCGCAGGGCGGGCGTTTGGTGGAGGTAACGGACCAACAGTCGGTAGAACTCATCGCAGGCCAGGGAGCGCTCCCGGTCGTTGCGTTCAATCCAGACCATTCTGCGCCGCAGAGGCGGACTCATGCGGACGACCTTGACCTCTTCATCGGTTTCATCGAGATCCTGGCAGGCCACCAAGGGGACCAGGGCCGCGCCCAGGCCGGCGCGGGCCAATTGCTTTGTGTTCTCGTAATTGTGGACCACCACTCTGGGCTCGAGCTGGACCTTGTGCTGCTGGAGCATGGACATTACAAAGTCCCGATAGTACTTGCGGTTGAGGGTGGGAATGATGATCGGATGCTTGTACAGATCCGAAGCCGGGAGAACGTTTTCATTGTACCAGGGATGCCCCCGGGGAACGAACAGACCGAAATCCTCGTTGTAAAGGGGCAGCTCCCGCAGTCTGGGGTTGGACACCGGGTAGACCACCACGCCGCCCTCGGCCTGATAGCCGACCACCCACTCGATGATGGTTTCGGTGAGCTGTTCCTCGATCTCCACGTCGATGGCCTGGTGGATCTTGATGAATTCCGCCAGAAAAAAGCGGATCACGTACCGCATGGTGGTCGGGAAAATGGCCAGCCGCAGGCTGCCGCCCTCGGGTTGTTTCAAGGCCCTTATCTTTTCATGAACCTCCCACCACTCGCCCAGAATTCTCTCGCTGTAGACCAGAAGCATCTTGCCCGCTTCGGTCAGCCTTATGCCTCGACCGAGACGTTCAAAGAGGGTGGTGTCCAGCTCCTCTTCGAGGCGCTTGATCTGTTTGCTCAAGGCCGGCTGGGCGATGAATAGCTCCCGGGCCGCTTTGGTGAAGCTTTCCAGTTGGGCGACCCGACGGAAGTAGTGCAGAAGCTCAAAGCGCATTCGCCCTTCTACCATTCCTTTTTTTACATGAGTCGCATGCTGACTATGTATTGGACCGAATGAAAATGTCAATGATAGTTTCGATTAAACCAGGATGTGGGTGAAAGGAAAAAATCTTGAACAAATCCAATCGATTCTCAGTGGGGGTGGACATCGGGGGGACGTTCACCGACATCGTTGTCTTGGGTGACGACGGCTTCCTGGCGATCAAGAAAGTCTCTTCAACCCCGGACGACTACGGCCGCGGCATCATCGCCGGCCTTCAGGAGCTTTTTCAAGATCACGGTCTCTCATCCACAGAGGCTGAGAGTGTGATTCACGCCACCACCGTGGCCACCAATTCCATCTTGGAGGGCAAGGGGGCCAAAATGGCCTTGATCACCACCGGCGGGTTTCGGGACGTGCTGGAGATGCGGCGCATCAGAATCCCCGAACTCTACAACCTGTTCTATTGCAAGCCCGCGCCTTTGGTGCCTCGGCGCTACCGGTTCACGGTCGAAGAACGGATGGGCCCCCGGGGTGAGGTGCGAGTGAGCCTGAACCAGCAGACCGTTTCCGAGACCATCGCCAAGGTCAAAATGGCCGGCGTCGAAGCCCTGGCCGTTTGCCTGCTCCACTCCTACGCCAATCCAGAACACGAGCTAACGGTCGCCCGGGCCGCCCGTGAGGCTCTGTCCGACGTGTATGTGACCTGCTCCTGCGAAATCCTGCCCGAGATTCGTGAGTACGAGCGGACCAGCACCACGGTCATCAACGCCTACGTGGGCCCGATAGTGAAAAAGTACCTGAGCACTCTTTTGGCCCGACTCAAATCAATCGGCGTCACCGCAGCGCTTAGAATCCTGCAGTCCGGCGGCGGCGTCATGACGGCCGAGGCGGCCATGGAGAAGCCGGCCCACATCATCGAGTCCGGGCCGGCCGCGGGCGTCATCGCCGCGGCCTGGATGTCCAAAATGGTTGGCCACGGCGATGTCATCACCCTGGATATGGGCGGAACCACCGCCAAGACGGCCATCGTGGAAAAGGGCGAGATAGCCAAGACGTCGGAGTATGAAGTCGGAGCCGGGATAAACATCAGCAGCAAACTGATCAAGGGCGGCGGCTACGCCCTCAAGCTGCCGTTCATCGATGTCTCTGAAATCGGGGCCGGCGGCGGAAGCATCGTCTCCCTCACCGCCGGCGGGCTGCTGCAAGTTGGGCCGCGGAGCGCGGGGGCCCTGCCGGGCCCGGTCTGCTACGACCAGGGCGGCGAGGAGCCGACTTTCACCGACGCCATGGTGGTTCTGGGCTACATCAACCCCAGGCATCTGGTGGGGGGGCGGGTCAAGCTCAACGCCGAAAAGGCCGCCCGGCTGCTGGAGGAAAAGGTGGCCGCGCCGTTGGGCAAGAGCGTTTTGGAGGCCGCGCACGGTATTTTTGTCCTGGCTTGCGCCACCATGATCCGGGCGGTGAAGGCGATATCAACCTATCGGGGAAGGGACCCGAGGGATTTTTCACTATTCGCCTTCGGCGGAAACGGGCCGGTGGCCGCGATGGAGATAGCCAGATCCCTCCAGATGAAGCGGGTGATCATTCCGCCCTGCCCCGGGGTCTTCAGCGCTTTTGGCCTCATTTTTTCCGATATTGAACATGAGGTTGTCCAGACCCATTTCCGCAAGTCAGGAAACATACACCCTGTTGAGCTGAACGAGCTGTTCGCCCGGCTCGAGCGTCAAGTTGGGTCAGCCATGGCCCGTGAGGGATACAACTCTGACAAGATAATCCTGAGGCGGCTGGCTGACCTGCGCTATTCAGGGCAGACGTATGAGTTGACCGTAAATGTGCCCAACAAAGCAATCGAGGTCGCTGACGTGACCGACATGATTGAGGCGTTCCAGGAGGAGCACCAAAGGACCTATGGTCACCGGGCGACCACTGATCCGGTCGATCTGGTGAACCTGAGGGTCGTCGGCCGAGCGCCTCACGAAGGGCCGCAGACCTATGACCCCCAGCAGGCGATTGACGCCGGCCGCGGTCTGCCCCAGGCCAGGTCGCGTGATCACATGGCCTATTTCGGACCGGAACACGGACGGATAAAAACCTCTGTTCTGGCCAGAAAGGACCTGGCGGACCGGAAGGCGTCAGGGCCTTTGATTATTGAGGAGTACGATTCCACCTGTGTCGTCCCCCCGGGCTGTGAAGCCTCCTTGGATAGTCACGGCAACATAGTCATTGAGGTGAGGTGACGGCCATGACCCGTGACATAGATCCGGTCACTTTCGAGGTGATCAAGAACGGACTGGAATCCATCGCCGATGAAATGGCCCTGGTGTTGATGAGGAGTTCATACTCACCGGTCGTCCGCGACACCATGGACTATTCCACGGCTCTGTGCGACGGACGAGGAGTGATGGTCGCCCAGGGCCTGACCACGGCGCTCCACCTGGGTTCATTTCCGGACGCGATGCGGGCCTTGGTCAAGGAGTACGGCGGGCGCATGCGACCAGGGGACATCTACATCATGAACGACCCTTACGGTTGGGGGGGCATGCATCTTCCCGACATCTACATCACCAAACCCGTTTTCTTTGAAGACGCGGTCGAAGGCTACGCCGTCACCCTGGTCCACCACACCGATGTGGGCGGCATCGCTCCGGGCAGCAATTCTCCCTTTTCCACCGAGATCTACCAGGAGGGGCTGCGAATCCCGCTCTTGAAGCTCTACGATCAGGGTCAGCCGAACGAGAGTATTTTCAAGATAATAGAAAAGAACGTGCGCGTGCCTGGTGAGGTGCTCGGGGACATGAGAGCCCAACTGGCCGCCTGCCGTCACGCGGAGAAAGCCTTCCTGCAGATGATCCACAAGTACGGCGCTCCAACCGTGGGGTTTTATTTAGACCAATTAACGATTCACTCTGAACGATTGATGCGGGCCGAGATCAAGGCCATTCCCGACGGCGCCTATGAGTTCACGGATTACATAGACGGTCTGGGCGAGGACGGAGAGCCCATCGTCTTCCACGTGCAGGTGAGGGTGGAGGGCGAAGACATCACCGTGGATTGGACCGGAAGCTCGCCCCAGGTCAAGGGAGGCATCAACGCCCCCCTGCCCTTCACCCACTCGGCCACCTATCTGGCCATACGCTGCATCACCAGCCAGGACATTCCAAACAACGAGGGATACATGCGGCCGATCAGGGTCATCGCCCCGGAAGGGACCATCCTCAACCCGGTTCTCCCAGCCGCCTGCGCCACCCGTGGCATCACCGGTTTCCGGATGCTCGACACTCTCCTCGGCGCGCTGGCGAAAGCTGTGCCCGACAAGGTGCCGGCGGCGGGCGAGGGCGGGAACACCTTTCCCTCCATCGGCGGATACCACAACGGAGCGCCGTTCGTTTTCACCGAATCCATCGCCGGGAATTGGGGCGGCAGACCGGATAGGGACGGCGTCGAGGGCGTGCCCAACCCCGGGGCCAACCAGAGCAATCAACCGATAGAGATAATCGAAGCCCAACTGCCGATCGAGATATCCAGATACGGCCTCGTCGCCGACTCCGGCGGCGCCGGGAGGTATCGTGGCGGATTGGCTGTCTTGCGCGAGTACCGCTTGCTGGCCGACGAGGCCGTGCTGAGCATGCGCTCCGACAGGCGAAAGTACACCCCTTACGGCCTTCAAGGAGGAAAGCCGGGCACGTCGTCCATGAACATCCTCAACCCGGGACCGCAGCAACGCATCCTGCCCACCCTGCCCATGGAAGGAGTGATTTTAAGAAGGGGCGACATCCTTTACCACGTCCTGCCTGGAGGGGGAGGATACGGAGATCCCTTGGAGCGGGATGTCAGCGCTGTCCTGGCGGACGTGCTGGACGAGAAGCTGAGCCTCGAATACGTCAAAAGAGAATACGGCGTGCTCATTGATGCAAAGACGATGAGTCCTGATCTGGCCGCCACCTCTCGCTTGAGGGAGAAGATGGCTCTGGCCCGCCTCGGCTGAGGCTTGAGCCGGCTTCGAGCCGTGGGCGGGAATGATGAACAGGAGGAAGGAATGAACAGATTGAACCAGCCAGAGACGCCTCGCCTCTCTGAACGGGCCGCCGCCTTGGCCCGGGTGCCGTCGCGAAAGATGGGCGATGTCATCGCCCGGCTCAAGGCTGAGGGGAGGGCGGTGTTGCCCCTCAAGGGCGCGCCGGACTGGCTGCCCCCCCGGCACGTGCTCGAGGCGGCCAAAGAGGCGGTCGATGACCTCACCCCCCAGCCATCCCACGGCTTCCCGGAGCTGCGTCAAGCCATCGCCCGCTTGTTGGAGAGAGAGGACGACATCGACGTTGACCCTGAGTCCGAGATCCTGGTCACCAATGGCGGCATGCACGCCCTGCATGTAATATTCACCACCCTGCTCAACCCCGGCGACGAGGTGGTCACCTACTCGCCCGGCTTCTTTTTCTACGGCTCTTTGAAGCTGGCCGGAGCAGTGCCCAGATACGCCGCCACCAGAGAGGAAGACAACTGGGCCTGGGATGCGGCGGCCCTCGAGCGAGCCATCACTTCCCGGACCAAGATGATAATCATCAACTCGCCGACCAACCCGACCGGCTACGTGGCCACAGAGGAAGACCTGCGGGCCGTGGCTGATTTGGCCCGCAGACACGACCTCCTGGTCGTCTCAGACGAGGCCTACGACAAAATGATCTACAATGGGCGCCGGCACGTCAGGTTCGCCTCTCTGGACGGCGTCAGGGATCGGGTCATCACCGTGTGCAGCTTCACCAAGAGTTACGCCATGCAGCCCTGGCGCCTGGGCTTCATCGTGGCTGCGGCGGACCTGACGTTCCATCTGCGCCAGGTGCTGGAATGGCAGGTCCTTTCCTGCAACCACGTCGCCCAGCGGGCCGCCCAGGCCGCCTTGGAAGGACCGCAGGATTGGGTGCGGGAAATAGCCCCGCGTTACCAGCGCAACCGGGACTTGATGGTCTCCAGCTTGAAGACTGCTCCGGGCATATCCTTCGTCGTTCCTGAGGGCGGTCCCTTTCTGTTTATTAAGGCCAGTGACCTGGGCGTGGATGGCGAGGTCTTCTCGCGAACGCTCATGTACGATTTTGGAGTGCCCAATGAGCCAGGCTCAGAATTCGGGTCCGCCCCTCACCTGAGGTTGATGTTCGGGGGGGCTGAGGATGTGCTCATGGAAGCCGGGCGGCGGATCACGGCCGCCGCTCGTAAACTGAGCGAATAATACCATTTTCCCATTGAATTGAAACAAAGAAGCCTTAGTCTGCCCTAGGCTCAAGCCTTTTTCACTCGGGCCTGAAGGCCTTCTTAGGCTACGCGTCTCGGCCGGCTGCTCCAATGCTTCGCAAGTCGCTGACCGCCGGCCAGGTTCGAAGAGGAACAGCTCAGCGACAACTCTCCTTTAAAATGGGCTTGCTAATTGGGGAGCAGTACAATTAACTTACTTGAATGATGATCAATCAGCCTCAGCGGCTCGTCCTGACGCTCAACAGCCCCAAAGAGACCAAAGATCTGGGCCGCCGGCTGGGCCTTCTTTTAAAGGGCGGAGAGGTCATCGCCCTGCGGGGCGAGCTGGGCGCGGGCAAGACGACCCTTGTCCAGGGCTTGGCCTGGGGGCTCGATGTGGGCCCCGAGGAGCCGATCACCTCGCCCAGCTTCATTCTCGTGGCCACCTCGTTAAGCGGCCGGCTCGAACTGAATCACGTCGACTTGTACCGCTTGAATTCTGGCCAGGCGGCCGAGCTGGGTCTGGAGGAGATATCGGCCGGGCCAGGGGTGACGGCCGTGGAATGGGCCGACCGGGCCGAAGAAGAGTTGCCATCAGACCGTTTGGATATTAATCTGGTCTGGCTCGGACCTGAGCGGCGGCGGGTGGAGATGGTCGGCCTCGGCCCTGGCGCCAAATCCGTTGTCGAGGCCTTGGCCCGCTCCTTGGCCACAGCTTGTAAGGAATTCGGATCGTGGCCCTAATCGTGCAGAAATACGGCGGCACCTCGGTGGCTGATCTCGACCGCATCCGCAACGTGGCCGAGCGGGTGCTCAAGACCTACTTCCAGGGCCACCAGGTGGTGGTCGTCCTTTCGGCCATGGCCGGTCAAACCGATCAGCTTTTGGCCCTGGCCAAAAAGATGACCGCCCTTCCAGACCCGCGCGAGGTGGACGTTCTTCTGTCCACGGGCGAGCAGATCAGCGTGGCCCTCTTCTCCATGGCCGTCAACTCCATGGGCGTGGTCTCGCGCTCCCTCTTGGGCCACCAGGCCAAGATCGTCACTGACCAGATCTACGGCCGGGCCCGGATCGTGGACGTGGACACGACCCGCATCCGCGAGGAGCTAAACCGCGGCCGCGTCGTGGCCGTGGCCGGTTTTCAAGGCCTGGACGACAACGGCGACATCACCACCCTGGGCCGGGGGGGGTCGGACACCACCGCCGTGGCCTTGGCCGCCGCGCTCAAGGCCGACGTCTGCGAGATCTACACCGACGTCCTGGGGGTCTACACCACTGATCCCAACATCGTGCCCACGGCCCGCAAGATGAAAAAGATCTCCTACGAAGAGATGCTGGAGATGGCCGCCCTGGGGGCCAAGGTTTTAGAAATCAGGTCCGTGGAGTTCGCCAAGAAATTCCATGTACCCATCCACGTCCGCTCGAGCTTCAGCGAAGAGGAGGGAACCTACGTGGTCGAAAAGGACGCCAGCATGGAGAAGGTCGTCGTCTCTGGCGTGGCCTACAATAAGAACCAGGCCCGGGTGACCATCAAGAGCGTGCCGGATCAACCGGGCATCGCCTCCCAGATCTTCGGCCCCATCTCCGCGGCGGGGGTAGTCGTTGACGTGATCATTCAGAACACGGCCGAGGACGGGTTGACCGACGTCACCTTCACCGTCACCCGGGACGATCTGGAGCGGACCCTGGAGCTGGCCGAGCGGACGGCGCTTCAGATCGGGGCCGGCGAGGTCATCGGCGACGCCTCCATCGCCAAGGTAGGCGTGATCGGCGTGGGCATGCAGAACCACGCCGGGGTGGCCTCCCAGATGTTCCGCGCCCTGGCCGGGCACAACATCAACATCATCCTCATCACCACCTCGGAGATAAAGATTTCGGTGGTCATCGACGAGCGCTACACCGAACTGGCCGTCAGGGTTCTGCACGAGGCCTTTGAGCTGGACAAGCCGCCGGTGGAGGAGAAATGAGCCGGCCCCAAAAGGTCGAGATCTACGACACCACCCTCCGCGACGGCCTCCAGGCCGAGGGGTTCAACCTCTCGGTGGAGGACAAGCTCAAGGTCGCCCTCAAGCTGGACGAACTCGGCGTCCATTACGTGGAGGGGGGCTGGCCGGGCTCGAACAAAAAAGACCGCAAGTTCTTTGAGCTGATAAAGCGCCGTCATTTCGAAAAGGTCCAGGTGACCGCCTTTGGCTCGACCCACAACCCCCGCCTCACCCCGGCCAGCGACCCCAATCTGGCCGCGCTGCTCAAGAGCGGGTGCCGGATCGTGACCCTCGTCGGCAAATGCTGGACCGAGCAAGTCCTCGAGGCCTTGGAGACCACCCTGGAGCGGAACCTGGAGATGATCAGCGGCTCGGTGGGTCTGATGACTCAAGAGGCCATCGAGGTCTTCTTTGACGCTGAACACTTCTTCGACGGGTTCAAGACTGACAAGGCCTACGCCCTGGCCTCTCTCAAGGCGGCCACAGCGGCCGGCGCCAGCCGGGTGGTTTTGTGCGACACCAACGGCGGCTCCCTGCCCGAGGAGGTCGGGGCCATGGTCAGGAAGGTGGTCCGGGAATTTCCTGGAATCATTATCGGCATCCACGCCCACAACGACGCCGAGCTGGCCGTGGCCAACACCCTGGCCGCGGTGGCCGACGGCGCGAGCCACGTCCAGGGCACCATAAACGGCTTCGGCGAGCGCTGCGGCAACGCCAACCTGTGCTCCATAATCCCCAATCTCGTCTTCAAGATGGGCTTGAAGTGCCTTCCGTCAGAGGCCCTCGCCCAGTTGACCGAGACCTCGCGCTACGTCAACGAGCTGGCCAACCTGGCCTCGCCCCGCTATCAGCCCTACGTCGGCCTGTCCGCCTTCGCCCACAAGGCCGGCATCCACGTCTCGGCCGTGGAAAAGAGCCCCCATCTCTACGAGCACGTCGACCCCCCGGCGGTCGGCAACAGCCGCCGCGTCCTTGTCTCTGACCTGGCCGGCCAGGCCAGCATCCTTCACAAAATGCGCCGTTTCGGCCTGGAGGTCTCGCCCCGGGACCCGGTGGTCAAGGAGATCGTCACCCAGGTCAAGAGGCTGGAGAGCGAGGGCTATCTTTTTGAAGCCGCGGACGCCTCCTTCCTGCTTCTGGTCAACCGGGCCTTAGGCCTCCACAAACGCTTCTTCGAGCTTTTAGGCTTCAGGGTTCTGGACTACAAGGAGGCCGAGACCAAGCTCCCGGTCTCGGAGGCGACGATCATGGTCAAGGTCGGCGGCCGGATCGAACACACCGCCTCCACCGGCCGCGGGCCGGTCAACGCCCTGGACAAGGCCATCCGCAAGGCCCTCATAAAATTCTATCCCTCCCTGGAGGAGATGAGCCTCGTTGACTTCAAGGTCAGGGTCCTGCCCGGCGTGGCCGGCACGGCCGCCCGGGTGAGGGTTCTCATCGAGTCCGGCGACCGCAAGGAGCGCTGGGGCACGGTCGGCGTCTCCCACGACATAATCCAGGCCAGCTGGCAGGCCCTGGTGGACGCCATTGAATACAAACTCTTCATGGACCAGCGCGGTCACGCCGCGCCCTGAGCCTTGATCCAGCTCCACCCGAGGCATCAGCTCGCCCTTTCGGCTTTTCTCTTTCTCTGCCTGGCCGCCTTGGCCGCCGGCCGGCTGCTGAGCGCCGCCGGCCAAGAGCGGCCCCTGCTGGTCGGTCTGAAATTGAGCGGCCAGGTGGCCCGGCCGGGCGTCTATCTCTTCCCCTCCCCCCCGAGGCCGTCTCAACTGGCCGCTCTTTCAATCGTTGACATCGCTTCCCTTGAGGGGCGCCTGCCCCACGGAACCTGGCTCGTGTTCAAACCGGGCCGCCTCGAGCAGCGCCGGGTGAGCGGCCGGGAGGCTTTGTTGTTGGGTCTGCCCCTGGATCTGAACCAGGCCTCGGCCCAGGACCTGACCCTCCTCGAGGGCCTCGGACCGGTTCTGGCGGCCAGGATCGTGGCCTGGAGGGAGGAAAGGGGGCCCTTTGAGCGGGTCGAGGATCTGTTGGCTGTCCCGGGGCTGGGACCCAAGGTTCTGAGCCGCATCAGACCCTTGCTCAGCACATCCCCCCCAGGGGGGTGACCAGCGGCGAAGGGGTTGGAATGTCCGCTTGAATCGGCGACGAGTTGGCGTTATTCTAAGAGCCGAAACAAGACCCGGATTTTAAGGAGGACCCCATGCCAGAGAACATCGGGGTGACCGTGGTGGAACACATCCTCACCCGTCAGAAGATGGCTCCTGGGGCGACCGGCGCTCTGACGGCCATTCTCAATGAGCTCATCGTCGCCGCCAAGATAGTCTCCCGGGAGGTGCGCAAGGCCGGCTTGGTGGACATCCTCGGCTTCACGGGGCAGCAAAACATTCAAGGCGAGAGGGTGCGCAAACTGGACGACTTCGCCCACGACACCGTCGTGCGCCGCATGGAGCATCTGGGACACCTGTGCGTCATGGCCTCCGAAGAGGTGGCCGACCCCATCGAGATACCGGAGGATTATCCCAAAGGAAACTACGTCCTCACATTTGATCCCTTGGA
Organism: uncultured Thermodesulfobacteriota bacterium; assembly: GCA_964466355.1. Taxonomy (GTDB): domain Bacteria; phylum Desulfobacterota; class Desulfarculia; genus CAYXRH01. The sequence goes on along the minus strand of CAYXRH010000007.1, from coordinate 2,820 downwards.
CGGTTCGTCCAACATCGACGCCAACGTCTCCGTGGGCACCATCTGGTCGGTCCATCGCCGCGTCTCGGTGGGGGATCCGGGCGCGGAGGACATCCTGCAACCGGGCCGCAAACAGGTCGCGGCCGGCTACTTCATCTACGGCTCCTCGACGGTGCTGGTCTACACCACCGGCAACGGCGTGGACGGCTTCACCCTCGACCCCAGCGTGGGCGAGTTCCTTTTGTCCCATACCGACATCAAGACGCCGCGGAAAAGCAAGATCTATTCCATCAACGAAGCCTACTCTTCATACTGGCACGATGAAATGAAGAACCTGATGTCATACCTCAAGGATTCAGCCAAATGCGGCCGCAACTTCTCCTCGCGCTACATCGGCTCCCTGGTGGCTGACTTTCACCGGAATCTGCTCTACGGCGGCCTGTTCATGTACCCGGCGGACAAGAAAGACCCCCGCAAGCCCCACGGCAAGCTGCGCCTCTTGTGCGAAGCGGCGCCGTTGGCCTTCATCGTCGAGCAGGCCGGAGGCTACGCCTCGAACGGAAGCCAAAACATCCTGGACATCGAGCCCCAGGACATCCACCAGCGGGTGCCCTTGTTCATCGGCTCCCACGAGGACGTCGAGCTGGCGGAGAAGTTCATGAAGGGCGAGATGCAAGCCTGAGCGGCCTTTCCGGCCAGTCAGACCCGCATCGAGGTTTTGAGGTCCGCCCTGGCGCCAGGGTTCGGCCGCCTCAGGACAAGGTGATGAAAAAGGAATATTTAAACATATTAGGCCTCGAGACCTCCTGCGACGAGACCGCCGCCGCGGTGGTGGCGCGAGGGCGAGAGGTCCTCTCCTCGATCGTCTCCTCCCAGGTCGAGCTTCACGCCCCCTTTGGCGGAGTCGTTCCGGAGCTGGCCTCGCGGCGGCACCTCGACAACGCCCTACCGGTGCTCGAGGCGGCCCTGACCGAAGCAAGGCTGGGTCTTGATCAGATTGACGCCGTGGCGGTGACGAGGGGTCCGGGTCTGATGGGCGCCCTTTTGGTCGGGCTCTCCCTGGCCAAGGCCTTGGCCCTGAGCCTCAACAAGCCCCTGGTGGCCGTGGACCACTTGAGCGCCCACGTGGCGGCCGTCTTTTTAAAGCCCCTCAAGCCCCGCCTGCCGGCCATCAGCCTGGTCGTCTCGGGCGGACACTCCAGCCTCTTCCGAGTCGAGGCCCTGCCCGACGGGCTGAGGCCCCTGGGCCAAACCCTGGACGACGCCGCCGGCGAGGCCTTTGACAAAGTGGGCAAACTGCTCGGGCTGGCCTATCCGGCCGGGGCGATGATCGAGAAGCTGGCCGCTTCGGGCCGCGCCAGGCTGCCCTTCCCGCGGCCTCTTCTGGACGGCTCCCTGAACTTCAGCTTCTCGGGCCTCAAGACGGCGGTGCTCAACTACGCCAAAACCCACTCCATCCAGGCCCCGGGCCAGCCTCTGAAGCCGGGCCAGATTCCCTTGGCCGACGTGTGCGCCTCCTTCCAGGAGGCGGTGGTCGAGGTCTTGACCTCCAAGACGGTGCTCTGCGCCCGCCGCCAGAAGATCGAACAGGTCATTCTGGTCGGCGGCGTGGCGGCCAATCAACGCCTGCGCTTTGCCCTCGAGGCGGCCCTGGCCGCCGAAGGCGTGGAGCTGTTGGCGCCCGGCCTGGAGTTTTGCACCGACAACGCGGCCATGGTCGCCGCGGCCGGCCATTACGCCCTCTTAAACGGTCACCGCGCCGGGATGGCTGACGACGCCATCTCCCGCACCGCTTTGAGCGCCAAAGTTCATTCGTCATGAAGAGCCTGTCGCGTCTGGCGCGTTATTATTACCTCAAGCTGATCAGCCTCAAGGAGAAGCCCCACACCGTGGCCCTGGGGTTGGCCATCGGCGTTTTCGTGGGCTGCACCCCCACCGTGCCGGTGCAGATGGCCCTGGCCGTGAGCCTGGCCATTGTGCTGCGGGGCTCCAAGGTGGCCGCCGCGGCCGGGGTGTGGATCTCCAACCCCCTCAACCTGCCCGTTTTTTACTACGCCGAGTACCTGGTCGGGCGCTGGATTCTGGGCTGGCAGATCTCGTTCAAGCCCCGCGACTACTCCATCTTCACCTTGATCTCCGAGGCGCAGCGCCTCATCAAAATGATGACCCTCGGCGGCGTGGTCATCGGCGTCCCCGCGGCCTTGATCACCTACCTCATCGCTTACAAGATCGTCGCCGCGGCCAAGACAAGGAGGGAGCAACGCCTCGCCCAGGCCCTCGCAGAGTGATCCCCTCCATCCAATCAGTCCTGAAAAAACACGGTCTCAGGGCCAAGAAGGGGCTGGGCCAGAACTTTCTGCTGGACCCGCGCACGGCGGCGCGCATCGTCGCCGCGGCCGAAATCAAGCCCCAGGACACGGTCATCGAAATCGGGCCCGGGCTGGGGGCCCTGACCTTTCCCTTGATCGAGACCGGGGCGAGGCTCATCGCCTTGGAAGTGGACAAAGCCCTGGCCAACGTCCTGAAGAGACGCCTCGGCCGCAAGTACGTGGGCCGGGTCGAAATTCTGGTTCAGGACGCCCTCAAGTTCGATTTCAAAGCCTTGGGCCCGGGCCTGGTGGTGGTGGGCAACCTGCCCTACCATCTCTCCTCGCCTCTCATCTTCAAGCTTTTAGGGGCCGAGGAGGCCGTGGCCCGGGCGGTGCTGACCCTGCAAAAGGAGGTGGCTGATCGCATTTTGAGCCCTCCGGGTCCGAGGACCTATGGGCTCATCTCGGTCCTGGTGCAGCTCAAGGCTGAAGTCAAATCGATCCTGACCCTGCCGCCAGGGGCCTTTTTTCC
>CAYXRH010000006.1:25858-29099 GCA_964466355.1 uncultured Thermodesulfobacteriota bacterium | reverse complement strand
ACTGAAACCGTCTCGCCGGAGGGCCAACTGTCAACACAATTAGTGACTAACGCAATTAACCCCAGCCAGGGACCAGTGTCAGGGAATTGCGGTAATAGTAAATGGATATCTATAACTCACACATTAAACTTGTTTTAGTTTTTTACATTCAAAATTAGTTATCTTTGGAAGTTTGGGCCATATTTTGGCTAAATCAGCAGGAGGCTCAACCCATTCAATTTGAACTCTGTAATAACAATCCGGGGAATAATTTTCGGCAGACACCTCCAAGTCCAATATTAGCGAGGTGGTGCTATCAAAAAAGCCTCCGAAGGAAGCCAAAAAAGGCAAGACTTGAATACATAATTCGTGTTTCTTTTTCCTCTCAGCTGTTCTTATATTTTCATTCACATACCCTAAAACAATATTATCAAAGGTAACAAAATCGCTGTACAGACCTTCTTCATCTTGAGCGCCCTGTACAGTACTCGCCGACGAAGCCCACCTCAGTTTCAGCGGAGCGGACATGAGGGATTCCTCGAACTTGTTACCGTCCTTACTTTTTTTCAATCTCACCAAGCGAACCCTGACCTTCCTTGCCTCGGTTGTTGATTGGATATTTTTTACCCTTAAGGCGTAATATCTTGATTGTTGTCCACCACCGCCCCTATCAAAAGCCATGGTTGAATGTCCGTCAGGTTCATAATTCTCCATAATCAGGCGTGGTAAACTTTTCTTTATTCTCCGGCGGTCGCGATATGTTAAAATAATATTCATAATAGCTACAGCAGCCGTAGCACATGCACCAACGGCGATCCAAAAGCTAGGATTGAACCAAAATCCATTTCCTTCTTCCGGCAATTCTAAGACCTCATTGAACAAGACATCCTATTGTTTGAATAAATACCACGTCCATTATAAAAGAATAAGCTCTTTTTTTCGGCATGTTTAATTTTCAGAAAAATGGTCTTTGATCTGGATGAGGCCTTGAAAGAGGAGGGGTGAAAAGGTCGAGCGGGTCTTAAGCCAACAGAGAGAGTTGAATAATAATTTGACTCAAGTCCGCTTTCTGATTTAAAATCTCGCCATGCTCACCGGCGTCGGCGACCTGGTCCTGGTGCACATCAACAAAAGTCCGGCCTTCTTCGCCCGGCTGGAGGCCATCGAGCCTGACGTCAAGTCTGGCTGGTGGCAGGTCACCTTTTTGGTCCTCCAGGTCCCCCTGAAGACGGTGGTTTGGATTCTGCGCGAGCCTTACATCCAGGGAGAGACTTTCACCATGGGCGGCACGCCCGTGCGCTTGGAGAAGGTCCTCGCCCCCAGCCCTCCGGCTCACGCCGAGGCGGCGTTCCTTCCCGAATCCGCGGCCGGCGACGATGACGAAGTCGATTCATCCGGGGCCAAGATCATCAACCTGGAGGACCGGCGAAAAAAGTAGTTCCTCCTGGCTTGACCCAAATGATCACCGGCAAAAGGCTCAAAAGGCTCACCACGCCGCCGATCCAGAAGAGGGCGTGAAAGCTGCCGCTGTAAAAGAGACCGCCGGCCAAGAGCGGTCCGACGAGCATGCCCAAGCTTTGGCCAGTGAACAGCACGGCCATCCAGGTGCCCATCATCCTCGCTTCCCGGCCCAGGGCGGTGACCAGGGCTTGGAGGGCTGGCATGCTGATTCCACCGGCCAATCCGATGCCCAGGTTGACGGCCAGGATGCCATGAAGAGACTCAGAAAAAGGCAGTATGGCCATGGACAAAGCTTGAAGACCTCCGCCAAAGAGGATCATCCCTCGCCGCGAGAGCCGATCGGCTAGTTTGCCCATGGGCACCTGCAGCAACGCGGCCAAGGCCACTTGGAGGCCGACTAAAAAGCCGATCAGAGAGGAAGAAAGCTTCAGCACATTGTCCATGAACAGGGGCTGGAAAGACCAGTTCATGGCCATCACGCAGCCGTATCCGACGCGAAAGAGAAACAACCCCCGCAAGACGCTGTCCTTTTTGAGCAGAGGCAGGGTCGGCGGTGGGTCTGTTTTGGGACGGATGCGGTAAGGCTCCTGGGGGGGCAAAAGAGTCGCCGCCAGAATCACCCCCAACAGGGAGATGGCCCCCATGGCCCAGAAGGCGGCGTCGATGCTGGCCAAGTCCTTGAGAGTGCCGCCGAGCATCGGTCCGGCGGCCAATCCGGTGAAGGTGGCCAGGTTGAACAAACCCATGTAGGCCCCTTCCCGGCCTCGGGGAGCGATGTCTCCGACGTAGGCCGTGGCGATGGGCCAGATCATGGCCGCGGAAGCGCCCTGGACCAAGCGGGCGACCATGAGATGGTAGGGGTTTTGGCTGAGGATGTAGAGAATCGAAGTCAGCGTGTTCAACATCAGGCCGGCGATGATCATCTGACGTCGCCCCCGGCGGTCGGAGCGCCGGCCGAAGTAGGGCAGGAGGACGGTGCGGGAGATGGAGAACGAAGCAAAGATGAGGCCGATTATCATCCCGCCGGCGCCGTGCTCATAAGCGTAGACGGGCAGAAGAGGGGTGACGATGCCCGCGCCCAAGAGGGGCGCGAAGACCACCATCAGCAGGGCGACGAGAAGGCGCTGAGGGCGAGGCGGCGGAGGCGGATCAGCGGTCGCGTGCGGCGCGGGCAAACGGGGCAGCCTCTTTTTGTCCAGCCTTGAAGGCCTTGAGATTGATGTCCTGGATTCGAGCCGACAGCCGGCCTTTGATGGCCCTGCGTATGGCTCCCTCGCTGACGAGAGGACACAGTTCGGCCACCGCGCCCAAGGCGACCATGTTGGCCGCGATCTGGGCCTTGGCCACCTTGAAGGCCAAACGAGTGCAGGGGATGGGAATGGCGTCGGGGCGGGGCGGCTCGGTGACGAGGTCGGGGTCGATGACAAAGAGCCCGTCCTTGGCCAGGTCGGCGATGTTGGCCCGGGCCGACTCCTGGTTCAAGGACACCAGAATATTAAGCGTCCTGGCTCGGGGATATGAGATCGGGGCCAAAGATATGAGCACCTCGGACATGGAGTTGCCGCCCCGGGCCTCGGGGCCGTAACTCTGAGATTGAGCGACGTAGTGGCCGTCGTAAAGCCCGGCCGCTTCGGCCAGAATGATCCCGGCCAGAATGAGCCCCTGACCGCCCGAGCCGCTCAAGCGTATGGCATAGGCTTCGGTCACGTCTTGGCCTTTTTGATCTTCTGGGGAGCCGGCTTTTTGGGCTTGGCCTTGGTTTTTTTCTCGGCCGTGGACCTGGCCAGGCGACGCATGGTCT
>CAYXRH010000006.1:2751-25848 GCA_964466355.1 uncultured Thermodesulfobacteriota bacterium | reverse complement strand
GTCTCTAACTTTTGACGATAGGTCGGCAGATCCCGATCAACCAGCACGCCGATGGTGAATTTTTCAGCCTTTTCGCTCTCGCTCAACTCGTTCCACTTCTCGACCTTCACGGCGTGGTCCCGCTGGTACTCCATCATGGCCACCGGCGAGTCAAGCTGGTTGCGCCGGCCGAATTGAACCGGACAGTGGGTGATTATTTCAACGACCCCGAATCCGGGCTTGAGGAGCGCTTTGGCGATGAGGTTGTGCAGAATGTGGGCGTGATAGACCGTCCCCCTGGCCACAAAGACCGCTCCCGCGGTCACGGCCAGGCCGGCGATGTCAAAAGCGGCTTCGATGTGGGTGTAAGGGGCGGTGGTGGCCCTGGCCCCCATGGGCGTGGCCGGGGACAACTGGCCGCCGGTCATGCCATAGATGGAGTTGTTGACGATGATGGCCGTCATGCCGATGTTGCGGCGGGCGGCGTGGATGAAGTGGTTGCCGCCGATGGCCAGGGCGTCGCCGTCGCCCATGACGACGATGACCTTGAGGCTGGGGTTGGAAAGCTTGACGCCAGTGGCAAAGGCCAAGGCCCGGCCGTGGGTGGTGTGAAGAGTGTTGAAGTCAACGTAAACCGACAGCCGGCCCGAACAGCCGATGCCGGAGACGAGCACGATCTCATCCTTGGAGAGTTTGAGCTGGTCCACGGCTCTGATCAGACTTCCCAAGACGATCCCGTTGCCGCAGCCAGGGCACCAGACGTGGGGGAATTTCTTGTCGTGGCGAAGATAGTAGTGGGCCAGCTCGGTTACGTCACGCATGCTCAGCCACCTCTTTGGCTTTGGCCAAGATCTCCGAGGGTGGTATGGGCCGGCCGTCGATTCGGTTCAGAGGTTGCACCAGGCAGGCGCCGGGCGCGGCCAGGGCCACGTCCAGGGCGGCCTGGCCCAGGTTCAGCTCAGGCACCAGAAAACCCTTGATCTGCGGCGCCAGTTCGGACAAACGGGCATAAGGAAAAGGGGTCAAGGTTTTGACCTTGAAGAGGCCGATCTTGAAGTCTTCGGCCCGGCCCAGGTCCACGACCAACCGGGCCGCCCGGGCCACTGAGCCGTAGGCCACGATGATCACTTCGGCGTCTTCGATCTGGTACTCCTCAAAATCGACTATCTTTTCCAAATGGAGGTTGATCTTGCCAAAGACGCGGGCGTAGAAAGCCTCGATCTCGTCAATCCTAGCCGTGGGGAAGCCCCTCTCGTCGTGGACGAGGCCGGTGACGTGAAAGCGGTAGCCTGAGCCGAAATCAGCCATGGCCGGCACGCCGACGGGATCGTTTTTGTAGGGGATGTACCAATTCGGCGGCACCTCCGGCCGAGTGCGGTTGACCGTGGAGATGTTCTCTGGGGGGGTCAATATTTTTTCCCGGGTGTGGCCGACCATTTCGTCGGACAGAATGATCACCGGCGTGCGGAAGTGTTCGGCCAGGTTGAAGGCCCTGACCGTCTGATAAAAGCATTCCTCCACCGACGAGACGGCGAGGACGATGATCGGATGGTCGCCGTGGCTGCCCCAGCGGGCCTGCATGACGTCCCCTTGGGCCGGAGAGGTGGGCATGCCCGTGGAGAATCCGCCGCGCATGACGTTGAGAACTACGCAAGGCACTTCGGCCATGCAGGCGAAGCCGATGTTCTCCTGCATCAATGAAAAGCCAGGGCCCGAGGTGGCGGTCATGCTCTTGGAGCCGGCCAACGAGGCGCCGATGATGGCCGCCATGGAGGCGATCTCGTCCTCCATTTGAATGAAGGAGCCACCGATGAGCGGCAGCCTTTCGGACATGATTTCCAAGACTTCTGATGAAGGAGTGATGGGGTAGCCGGCGAAGAAGTTGCATCCGGCCGCCAAGGCGCCTTCCGCGATGGCCTGATTGCCTTGCCACAAGACGGCGTCAGGCGACCGTTTGGGGCTCATGCTCCTCCCCCTCCACCGCGTCTATTTCATCGGCTCTCTGGGGCTTGCGGGTGACCTTGATGGCAAAGTCAGGACAGCGCATTTCACACAAAAGGCAGCCGGTGCATTTTTCAGCGTCAGCCACGTAAGGGCTGCCGTCGTGATCCTGCCCCAGGACATGAGTCGGGCAGAATGCGGCGCATATGCCGCATTTCTTGCACCACGAGCGAAAGAACTCGATTTGAGGTCGGGGGCGGGAGCGATTCGGTTTGGCCTCAGCTTCGGACATGCCCCTTCCCATATACAACACCGCCTAGGCCGGGGCAAGGATTTTCCTCTTCACGGTGAGTCATTGACACTGGTGGCCGGGGCGTGTTTGATTCTGCCCACGATGTTCTCGCCCGAGAGCGGCCGCTGGAGCCCCAAGGTTGATTCAGACGAGTCCTTGACGGTCATGACCTTTAATCTCCGTCACGGCCGAGCCGACGACGGCCTCCACGCCTGGCGGCGACGAAAGAGGGCCGTGGCCGCGGTTCTTGAGCGCCACCGACCTGACGTGGTTGGGTTTCAAGAGGTCAATGATTTCCAGATGAACTTCTTGATCGAGGCGCTTTCTAACCATTGCTGTTTGAGCGACCGAAAACCCCGGGGCCGCGGGTGGGAGTACCGGCCCATCTTTGTCGGGCCAAAGGTGGCGCCGCTAAAGGTTGAGACGTTCACCTTGTCCGCCACGCCTGAAAAATCCAGCCGGTCCTGGGGCAGCCGCTACGTCCGCCAGGCCACCAGGGCCCGCGTCTCCTTTGCCGGCCGAGAGATGAGCCTGTACAACACTCACCTCGACTTCGCCCCCGCGACCCAGCTGCGCCAGGCAAAAGTGATCTGGCAGAGAATCGAGGCCAAAGACCGGCCAAGGCCGGTCATTCTGCTGGGCGATTTCAACGCCTCGCCGCACAGCGCCACCTATCGCTTCCTCATTGGAGATGAGGCGTTTGTGGGATCGCGGGGCGATTTTGAGGACGCCTCGCCCAGGCCCCAGCCCTTCACCTTTCATCGCTTCAGCGGACAACCTCGCGGCGGCCACATCGATTGGATTCTCTTTCGCCAGGGCCTGGAGCTTGTCCGGCCCGCGGAAGTGATCTACGAACGTCACCAAGGGCTCTACCCCTCGGATCACTTCCCCCTCCAGGCGGTCTTGACCTTCTCGACCCTGGAGTGAACAAGGCACCGAAGGGCCGTTTTTTTATCCAATAATCTTCATGATGGGCCTCACCCCGCCCGAGCCGCGGCATTGGCTTATGGTATCTCCTTCTAAGATGCGACCCTAGACCAGAGTCTCCAAAAAAGCCTCGAGGTGGCCAAAGACCCGGGTCTCGTCCCAGTGGCGCGGATCGGTGTGATCCGCCTCCAGGATGAGGCCGGGCCGGCCGGTCAGCCGGGTGACCTCCTTTTTGATGTCGTACTGACCCAAGGAATAGGGTTTGCAGGATCGGTTGGAGTGCATGATGAAGCCGTCGGCCTCGTACTCCTCCACCAGACGGGCCAAGGTGGCGGCCTTGCGTTCCAGGCCCAGATTGAGATGGACTTCGAGGTAGGCTTTGGCCAAGCTGGGGATGGGCTCGCCAGGGTCGAGGTTGTCCAAGGTCCAGGCCGCGGTGTAGGTGTCAGCCACCAGACGGGCCCCTCGCTGGGCCAGGAATTGGGAAAGGTTGCGCATCTGGTGCCAGATGGGGATGTTGTCCCAGACTAAACGGATCGGCTCGGGCGGCTCTCCGCCCTTCAGGACCCGGCTTTCGAGTTCTTTCAAAAGTTTGCGATAGTAGCGCACCGCCCAGCCCGTGCCGCGAAGGGTGACGATGGGGGCCATGTGGATAAAGGCGTCAAAGGTGTCCCAGGGGGCCGGCCGGTGGCGGTTGAGCTTCAGGGCCCGGCCCCAAAGCTCGACGGCCTCGGCTGATTTCAAGGCCACTTTTTTGAGGCGTCGCAAAGAGTAAGCCCGCCCGGTGTGGTGAGCCAGCCAGGCGGCCAGCTCGGCCATCTGCTCTGCCACGTAGCGCAGAGCATGATCGGTGGGCGCGGCGCGGACAAAGGGGGTGTCCAGGAGGAAGAAGGGGGTCTGATGCTCACGGGCCAGAATCTGATACCACTTGACCACCGTGGAGCAGATGTTGTTGCTGCCCAACAAAAGGCGGGGCCTGGGCAGGCGGCCGACCGGCCCTTGGCCGATGAGATTGAACCCCAAGTCGATGCGGGCGTAAGAGCACAGGTCAGGAGAGTAGCCTTCCTTTTCGGCGAGCTGGCACAGAGCCAGGGCGTGGCGGGTGGCTCCGCACAAGGCGCCGTGGTTTTCGGGATAAAAGGGCAACAGGCGGAAGGCGTGGACAAGCTCCACCGGCCCTCCAGAGGTGATCCAGACCGCGGGCACGTATCTGGCGAGAAGATAATACCCTTTCATCAGTCGCTTGTAGGCTCGGCTTGATGACAGAGGGCGGCGCTTCAGAGACTCAGAACTCATCTTTGAGCATCTCCACAAAGGCCTGAATCCGGTTCTGCCGGGCGGCCGCCCCGGAGCCGGAACCGTCGGTTTCCAGCAAGAGGGATTTGAGGCCCGCCTTTTCAATCAGCCGCCGCTGCCGAGGATGGTCAAAGGCGTGGCTTTCACAATATTTTTGGGGAAAAATAATGAGCCCCCTCGCCCCGGAGCGCTTGACCCGAGCCAAGAGTTCCAAACCGCGGTCTTTGTCAGGATGGTGTTTGGTCGGGCAATGGGGCCGAGTCAGGTAATTCTGGCACAACCGCGACCAAGGATCCAGGCTCGGATTGGAGGGTTGATCAAGTTCAACGGCCCGCCCGCCAGAGCACAGATCGTCGTCAATGACCACGCCCCCGGCCTCTTCAATCTGGTCGTAAATGTCCAGTTCGAGGCACTGGGAGCCGGAGAGGAAGACGGGCGCGGCCTCGCCGGAGTTGTGCTCGGGCCAGACCTTCAGAATCGGCTCCAGGGCGGTCAGGCAAGCGGCCGGGTCGAGACGGAATGAGGCCAGAATCACGCTCGCGAAATCGCCTCCCTTGAGCCAGCTCGGGTTTTGACGGCGCTTGCGGTAAAGTTCGAACAGTTTTTTGCGGTGCTCCTCCCGGGCGTCCAGGGCCTTGGTGAGGGACTCGTCGCTGATCTCAGCGCCAGTCAGGGCCTCGAGCTCGTCCCGCACGCGGACCAGCTCGGCCCGCAGGTAAGCCTCGGCCAAGGCGCCGCTCAAGCGGGTCGGCGGTTGAAAAAAGACCACCCCGGTCCGGCCCGCGGCCTGCCACAAGTCGGGCAGGGCTTTTTGGGCGTCGCAGGTCTGGACCAACAAAACCCCGCTGAGCTGATCCAGGTCGCCGCTGACGGCCAGCTCCAGACTGGCCCGCAGGGGGTGGCAGGTGTAGGGCGGCAGATGGGCTTCGGCCAAGGGCGTGGCCCCTGGCGGTGACAACAACCTCACGGGCAGCAGGCCGGCGGCTTGGATCAATTCCAGAGGCGCGTAAAGACAGGTGTAGCCCATGACCCTGCCTCCGGCCTTGACGTGCTCGGCGATCAACTCCGCCGGGCTGAGGTTCAATGAGCGTTTAAAAAAATCAATGGCTTCTCGCGGGCCCACGATTTCACCTTTTAGTCTCTGGCTGGCTGAGGAGGCAAGGTTTTTGTGGTCAACGGCTCACTCCCAGGGGATTCAAACCCAAGCGGCGGGCAGATAATAGACGAAAAGGCGGCCGGCCAGGTCAAACTGAATGTTTGTCTCGCTGTTCAGGCTTGAGAGCAGCTTTTTGAGGCTTGGGGCCTGAGCCAAGGCGTGGGGAAAGCGATTCAAAGGGTAGCGCGCCGGGGGCAGGGGGAGAAGAAAACCCTCTGAGCCGCGCCGCCAGCGCAGGCCCAGTTCAGTGGAAAGCGACTCTATCTGTTCAAAGACGCGGCGGATGAGGTCGGTGCGCAGGAGGTGATGAGGCACCTTGATGGCCAGCTCCATCAATCCGGCCAGATAGTAGACCCGACGCATCCGCGACTCATCCTCCCGGGCGCGGAACAGGGCCCAGGTGGTTTGAGACAGGCTGCCCCTCAAGACCAGGTGGTGCGGCGCAAAGGTGATTGGCCGCCCTTGGCCGAGGGCCTTGGCCCGTTTTTCTTCAAAGGCGGCCGCCTCCTGGGAATTTACCTGAACCGGCTCCCTGACGCCCCAATCGGCCCGGCGGAAGCAGAAAGGCTCGTTCTGGATGAGGTTGCTCTCTCCGCCCGACCTGTCCGGGAAGGGGATGACTTTGGCCATGGTTTATTCTACCATGCCCTTGAAGGGGTTCACCCGGTGGGTGTCCGCCGCCCCTCGCCTGGGAGCGATTTGGTGAATGTTTGGGCCTTGATTGGCGTTTTGGCCGTGGGACTTGTCATCGGCGGCGCCGCGGTCTGGTTCTGGAGTCGGACCAGGCTTCTCCTGTTCTCCGCCCGCCTGGACCAGCTCCAAGGTGATCTGGTTCAAGCCCGTGAGGGCTTGGACGAAGGGCGGCGGAATTTGGCCGAGAAAAGCTTGGCCGCGAGCGAGGTCCAGGTGGAGCTGGCCAGGCTTAAGTCTGATCTGGAGCACGAACGTCGGGTCAGTGCCGAAAAACTGAGCGTCCTGGAACAGGCCAAGACCGTCTTTGCCGACGCTTTCACCGCCCTGTCAGCCAACGCCCTCAAGTCAAATAATCAGGCTTTTCTGGAGCTGGCCAGGACCACTCTCGAAAAATTCCAGGCCGAGGCCAAAGGAGACCTGGAGCTGAAACAGCAAGCTGTCCAGAACTTGGTCGCCCCCATCAAAATCGTCCTGGACCAGGTCATGGCCCAGATCGACGGGCTGGAAAAGGCTCGCCGCGAAGCTTACGCCGGCCTCAGGGAGCAGGTGAAGTCCTTGGTGGTCAGCCAGGACAAGCTGCAGCTCGAAACGAGCAATCTGGTCAAGGCCCTGCGTCGTCCCCAGGTGAGGGGGCGTTGGGGCGAGATCCAGCTCAGGCGGGTGGTCGAAATGGCCGGCATGCTGCCTCACTGCGATTTCGTGGAGCAGCCCAGTCTGGACACTGAAGAGGGGCGGCTGCGTCCGGATTTGATCGTCCAGCTCCCGGGCGGCAAGAACGTCGTCGTGGACGCCAAGGCACCCCTGGAGGCCTACCTGGACGCCGTGGAGGCCGAAGACGAGATTGGAAAGCAGAAGCATCTCCGGAAGCACGCCCAACAGATCAAGGGGCACGTGGCCCAGCTCAGCTCTAAAAAATACTGGTCGCAGTTCGACTCGACGCCTGATTTCGTGGTCATGTTCCTGCCCGGCGAGTCGATTTTGAGCGCAGCCGTGGAGCAGGACCCCACGGTCATCGAAACCGGCTTCAGCCAAAAGGTCCTCCTGGCCTCGCCCACTCTGCTCATCGCCCTTCTCAAGAGCGTGGCCTACGGCTGGCAGCAGGAGAGGGTCGCTGAAAGCGCTCAAAAAATCAGCCAGCTCGGCCGGGAGATTTACGACCGGCTCAGCGTTCTGTCCAGCCATTTCAATCAGTTGGGGCGGCATTTAGATCGCTCCATGGAAGCCTACAATCGGGCCGTCGGATCGCTGGAGGGCCGGGTCCTGGTCTCGGCCCGGCGGTTCGTGGATCTGGGGGTCGGCTCGGAAAAGGAAATCGAGTCGCCCCAGGTCATTGAAAGATCGGTCCGCCGGATCGAGCATCCCGAGCTGGTCAACCCTCTCCCAGCTCAAGATCCGAGTGATGATGAAGACTGAATCCGTGGCGCGAAGCGATCTGTAAGAGTGCCTTTCCATCCCGTCGTCCTCGAGGTTTTGCCCACCCGCACTGCGGTCCGGGCCGCTGAAGAGGCCCGCTTGAGTAAACATGGCGTCTGCCTGGGCCACAGCGAGGTCGCCCTGGGCGACCTGGCCGAGGCTTTCCTGTCCGCCAACGGTCTCAAGCCGGCCCTGAGCGCGGCCGCCTTGAGCGAGCTGGTCCCAGAAGCGGCCGCCCGCGCAGGCCTGGGCGAGGCCGCCACCCGGCCCGGCGGCATCAGGGCCCTCAGAGGATTGTGGGGGCGGCTCTCCGCGGCCAGACCTCCGGCCAGCCAGACCGCGGCCCAGGTCAAGTCCCTGAACCAAGTCCGCTTGACCCGCCTGGCCGAGGGCTTTGAGGTTTATCGTCGCCTGCTCGATGATCTGGACCTCCTTGATCCCCAGACCCGGGCCTGGCGAGCCGGACAGGTTTGCCGCGCTGGAGGCCGCTGGCCGGATCTGCTCCTCGGCCGCCGCGGCCTGCGGGTCAGCCACGTGGAGTCGTTTTCGCCAGCCCACGTGGACCTGCTCCTCGCCCTGGCCGAAAAAGACTTGAGAGTGGAGATACACCTGCCTTTTACGCCCGGCCCCTCGGGCCTGGCCGACAACGCGGCCGCCTTCAGGGCCTTTGAGCGCCTGGGCGAAGTGAACCTTGATCTGGAATTGTTGGGCTTTGACCTCAGCCGCGACGTTCTTAATCTGCCTGCTGGCCTAAAAGACCTGCTCGGAGCCATGGTCGGCCGCGGCCAGCCGGCCGATCCCGGCCCGTCGCTGGTCCAGCTCGCGGCCAGCGGCCGTTACGCCGAAATAGAGGCCGTGGGGCGGGAGGTCCGCCGGCTGATTCAGGACAAAGTCCCCCCCCGTCGCATCGGAATCGTCTTTCGCCAGTTGGGCGGGCTCAACGGGGAAATGATGGCTGACGTGGCCCACCGCTACGCCATTCCCCTGAACGTGCGCCGGGGGCAGCCGCTCAAGGAGACCGGTCTGGTCCGGGCCGTCTTGGCCGGCTTGAGCCTGGCGGAGAAGGGTGGGTCCAGGGCAGAGCTTTTGCGGGTCGTGGAGTGCGATTATCTGAAGCCTTGGCTTGACGGCTCAGTGGCGCCGGGCCGAATCGTGGCCGCGGTTCAGGCCTCGGGAATGCTCCCTGGCCAGACCGCAGCCTGGCCCGCGGCCTTGAAGCGGCTGGCCCAGGATCAAAACTGGCCTGAAGCGGCCGCCTCGGCCGCAGAGGCCATCAACCGGATCGTGGAGTTGTTCCAGCCTTTCCGCCGCCCGGGCCGGCTGGGCGAGGCCCTGAACCAGCTCCAAGCCCTGGTCAGCAGAATGAACCTGGCCGCCGACCCCCCTGACCTGGCCCGGCGGGACAGGGCCGTCCAGGCCAAGCTGATGGCTGTCCTGAAGGAGCTGGCTGGGGAGCTGGGTCGGATGAACCGTCTGCATCAGCCAGCCTCAGCGGCCGGGTTGCAGGGTCTGATCAACAGAGCTCTGGCTGACCAGAACGTGGACTGGAGCCTGCGAGACCTGGCCGGAGTGCGGGTCATGCGCCTGGAGGATGTGCGCGGGCTCGATTTTGACCACCTTTTCCTGGTCGGCCTGGTGGAGGGCGAGTGGCCGCTGAGAGCCGAGCCGGATCCTTTCTTGAGCGATCAGGACAAGATGGCCCTGAATCAGGCCCTGGGGCTGGATCTGTTCACCACCAGCGCCAAGCACTTTGCCCGGGAGCGGCTCCTCTTTCTCCAGGCCCTGGCCGCCACCCGGGCGCGGGCTCATTTATCCTGGCACCAAAACGACCAAAACGGCCGGCCCACGCTGGAGTCCTGGCTTTTGTTCTGGGTCAAGCAAGCTCTTGTTCCGGGAATCGATCATCTTGCGCCAGGGGCCAATAAGTCCCCGCCGTTGTGGCCAGAGGTGTTGGCTCCAGACGAACTGCTCGAACGATACAGCCTCGATCTTTCGGGCCCCACCGGGGAGGGCGCGGCGAACGCCCGGGCCGTGGCCCAGGTTTTGGCTGACCGGCCGGGCTGGACCGAGAGGCTGAAGGCCATCGCTCGCCGCGTCGCGGCCGAACAGGTGCGGGAGGATTACCTCCTGAATCCGGACCGGAGCGCGGCCAAGGCTCGGGCCAACGCCTTTGTGGGCCGTTTGGCCGGGGAGCGGGTCGGAACGCTTTTAAGCCAGTGGTTTAGCGACCCAGAACATCTGCGCATGCGTCACCAGGCCTTGGAGTCCTTTGCCAACTGCGGGTTCCGCTTTCTGGCCGAGCAAATCTGGGGCCTCGAGCCCAGGGAGACGCCAGGGCTGACGCCCAGTCCGCGAGAAATGGGCCTTCTGGCCCACGATCTTTTGCGCGCCTGGCATCAAAAGGCCCTGGAGGCCGATGCGTGGCCTCCTGACGCGGCCGGGCTCGAGGCCGTGGCCGGCCAGGTCATGGAGCGCTGGCAGCAGCGGCGCGTTCGCTCCCATGGGGCCATGGCCAGGGCTCTGGCCGCGCAGCTCAAGGAGAGTTTGGCCCGATTGGTTGACTGGGAGAAGGAGCAGGCGGCTGAAGGCTGGCGGCCGTGGCGCCTGGAGTGGGCCATGCCCGATCATGTCATCCCCCTCGCCCAAGGCGGGAGCGTGACCATACCCGGCCGTGCGGACCGTATCGATCGCCTGGGCGAGCGTCTCAGGATCATTGATTACAAGACCGGCACCAACGAGAGCGTGTACGCTCGGGCCGTCAGAGAGGCGAACCAGACCGCCTTTCAACTGCCCATCTACCTGGCCGCCCTGGCCAAGGTCCAAGCCCAGGCCGAGATCGAGGCCGCTTTCTTGATGGTCCGCCGGGCCAAGTTGTCCAAGCGCCTGGCTTGGGACGAGGCCAAAACAGCGCGCCTCAAGGAGCGGATCAACGAGCTCGTGCAAGACATGCGTGGCGGTCGATTCGACCTCGACCCGAGGCATCCCCAGGATTGCGACCGAGCCTGCGGCCTGCGTTTGCTGTGCCGCTACCAGAGCCCCTGGGGGCGGATCGAGGAGGGCTTTTGAGGGCCGCTCTGCCTGATGAAATCAGGAGCTTTTCCTGCAACCTGGCCCTGACCGCCGGCGCCGGGGCGGGCAAGACCGCCGCCCTGGTCGAGTTCTATCTGGGCCTGATCCAGGGCGCCATCAGCCCCCTGGGGCCCTGTTCCTGCCTCGAGATATTGGCTCTGACCTTCACCGAGAAGGCGGCCCAGGAGATGCGAGAGCGCATCCGCCAAGGCTTGCTGGGCCTTCTTGGTCAAAGCGAGGACCGGGAAAGGCTCCGCCTGGCCGATGAATTGAAACGACTGGAGGGGGCTCCCATAAACACCATTCACGGGTTCTGCGCCGGTTTGCTGCGGGAATTCGCCGTCGAGGCGGGCCTGGATCCAGATTTCGGCCTCATCGAGGGCCGGGCCATGCTCGAGGAGGCGGCCTGGGAGGTGGTGGTCAGACTCTTGGATCAAGGCGACCCAGACCTCGAGGTTTTAGCCGCCAGCCTGCCTTTTGAGGATCGATTCGGGCTTTTGTCAGGCCTCATCGACGCCTTGGCCTTGGCCCGCTCCATGGGCTTTTCGGCGGCGCACATGAAAAATGAGCTGGCTCGGGTTCCACACGAACTGCCGCGGCTTAAAGCTGAGGTCGAGGGGCGCTACGTTGAGGCCTTGGTCGAACTGAGCCGGGTGGGGCTGAACCCAAAGAATAAAAGCACCGCCAGATACGAGGAGCTGATCCAAGCCGGTCCGGGGGCTCTTGGGGAAGGGCGCATTGCCTGGATCTCGCAACGCTTAAAAGGCCACTCTCCCCGGGACGCGGCCCTTGTCATCGCTGAGCTCAAGCAAGTCGTGGACAAATGGACCGGCCTCTCGGCCGAGGGCCAGGCCGCCCTGGTGGCCGAAAGCCTCATCCGCGTCACGGAAAAGATCGAGGCCGCCTACTGGCAGGCCAAGCAGGCCAGGTCCTGGCTCGATTTTGATGACCTTCAGATCTTGGTCCGGGACATTCTTTTTGAGCGGCCTGACCTGCGCCAAAGGGTCAAGGAAAGGCTCAAGGCCATTTTGGTCGACGAGTCCCAGGACACCAACCCCATCCAGTGGCAGATCATCAATTGCCTTTGCGAAAGCCTAGAGCAATCAACGCCTCTGACCCTGACCCAGAACCTGACCGCGGCGTTGAAACTTGATTGGCGCAAGCTTTTGGTGGTCGGCGACCCCAAGCAGTCCATCTACCGCTTCCGGGGGGCGGAAGTGGCGGACTTTTCGGAAATAATTGAACATTTCGGGGAAAATGCCGCCGGTCGGGTCCATTGCCTGACCCGCAACTACCGCTCCCAGCCGGGCCTGGTCGAATTCTTCAACCGCTTCTTTGCTCGCCATTTCGGCCCCGCCCAGGAGCCCTGGCAGGCCGCTTACGACCAAAGAGATCGTCAGGACTGCCACCGCCGCGGCTCAAGCCAAGGGCTGGTCGAGTTGCTGGTCACGCCGCTCGGCTCTTCCGCCGCTGAGCGCCGGGAGCTCGAGGCCGCGGCCGTGGCCTGGCGCATTAAAGGCTTGGTCGCCGAGGGCTTTGAGCACCGCGACATCGCCATACTGCTCCGCCGCCTGACCCAGGTTGCGCCCTTGCTCTGGGCCTTGCGCCGCTTGGAGGTGCCTTATGACCTCGTCAAGGCCAGCGGCGGCCTGGACGAGCCCGAAGTTCAGGATCTGATCAACCTCCTCGAGTACTTGACCCGGCCGGACGACATCTTTTTATTGGCCGCCTTGCTTCGCTCGCCTTTGGTCTTGCTCAGCGACGAGGCTCTTTTTGTCCTCGTCGCGGCCGGAGGGCTCGAGCGCTTCGTTGGTCCGCGCGTCTCCAAGCCGCCGGCCGGGTTGGCCGCGGACGAGGTCTTTCGGTTGACCAGGTTCAATGAGCTGATCAATGACCTGCTCTCCAGACGCGATCACGTCACCCCGCCCGAGCTTTTAGAGCTGGCCGTGGAGCGAAGCGACCTCACGGCCGTGGTGGCGGCCGGCTTTCAAGGCCGCCCAAAGATGGCCAACGTCAAGGCCTTCATCGAAAAAACGCGACAGCTTTACAATGGCCAGGCCTTGAGCCTGATCGACCTGGTCAATCTTCTGCGGCCTGACCAGCTCGGGCGCGCCGCTGACCTGGAATTGCCCAGCCTGGAGGGGGAGGAGGCGGTGCGGGTGATGACCATCCATCAGGCCAAGGGGCTTCAGTTCCGGGTGGTCATCGTGGCCCAATCGGGCGAGCGGCCGGGTCGGCCCTACTGGCCGACCATCCTGTTCCGGCCGGGGCTGGGCTTGAGCCTTAGAATCCGAGGCCCAGAGGGCCTCCGCGAACCCTTGACTTATCGCCGCCTCAAGGAGATGGAGCAGGCCAGGGAAGAGGCCGAGGACAAGAGGCTTTTCTATGTCGCCGCCACCCGGGCCAGGGATCGCCTCATATTTTCGGGCCGACGCCATTCTGAAAGCGACGAAGCCTCCTGGCGGGCGGCCGTGGAGCGGTTCGCCGTCGCGGGGCCGGCCGGCCTGGTTTGTGAGAAGCAAGGTCGCGTGGACCTGCCCCCCCCATCCTCTCCGCTCCAAAGGCCGCACCCAAAGCCTGATCCTAAGACCATGGCCGCGGCCGGGCGGATCGTGGCCCAAGTTTTTGAGCCGCCGCCGACGGCCAAACAGGTCTCGATATCGGTCTCCGAGCTGGAAGACCTGCATCAATGCCCGCGGCTTTACTGGCGGCGGCGTCTGCTTCTCGAAGAGCCGTCCGCTCAAGACCTGGGCGGGGAGTGGAGCGGCCTGGACTCGATCGCCAAAGGCGTTTGGCTGCACAAGGTTTTGGAGATCATTGACTTCGCCCGACCAAAAGATCTATCCGCCCTGGTCCATGACGCCGCCGGGGCCCTGGGCCTGTGGCCCACCAAGGAGGAGGTTGATTTCATAACTCAAAGGCTGAAGGCTCTGCTCAAACACGATTTGGGAAGTCTGCTCCGTGGCCTGCCGCCGCACCAGCTCAGCCGAGAAGCGCCTTTGAGCCTCAGGGTGGAGGCCAAGGAGGGCTGGGTTCAGGTCAGGGGCGAGATAGACCTCCTGGCCTTGACCAAAGATGGGCTGTGGCTCATCGATTACAAGCTGGCCGAACCTTCGGCCACGGATTACTCTTTTCAGCTCCAGATTTATGGCCTGGCCGCGCTCAAAGCCCTGGCCCAAAGACCGGCCCTCAAGGTGGTCTACCTGCACCGCGCCGGAGTCACGGAAAAGGACATCCCTTTTGGCGCCGACCAGGAGAACGAGGTCATGAACCGCCTCACTGGCTTGGCGGCCAAGCTGATCGCGGCCGAAATCCGGCCCGAGACAAGATTGGATCCTGAATTCTGGCCGGCGCGACCCCAGGGGCCGACTCAGACCTGCCCGTTTTTCCGGGAAGGGAGATGCTGTGCCTGATCTCTTCGCGCCCCAGGACGAGCAGCGCCTGGCTGGAGAAGTGGTCAGAGTCATTTACGCCAAACCAGAAACCCTCTACACCGTGGTCCTTGTGGCCGTCGAGGGGAGGGAGGTCGTGGCCGTGGGGCCCATGGGCGCCCTGGCGCCCGGGGAGCGGCTGATCCTTTCCGGGCGCTTCAAGGATCATCCAATCTACGGCCCTCGCCTGGAGGTGAGCCATTTCGAGGTCAGACCGCCTCAGGCCCGGTCTGGCATCCAGGCTTACCTGGGTTCCGGCATTATCCCCGGCCTGGGCAAAACCTTGGCCCAACGCGTCGTGGCCCGGTTTGGCGAGGAGGCCCTGGACATCCTCCATCAGGACCCTGATCGCCTTCAGGAGGTGGCCGGCATCGGCCCCCAAAAACTGGCTCAGATCAAAAGGGCCGTGCAAGAGAAGCGGCAGATGGAGGGGCTGGCCGTTTTTCTCCAGAGCCACGACCTGCCCCTCTCCCTGGCCCGGAGGCTGTTCAAGCGCTACGGCCCCAAGGCCTTGGCCCAGGTCAGAAGCAACCCCTATGTCCTCGCCCGCGAGGTGAGCGGCCTCGGATTCGCTCGGGCCGACGAGCTGGCCCTCAAGCTCGGCTTTGAGAGGCATGATCCGCTGCGCCTCGAGGCCGGGCTGATCCAGTCCCTGGAAACAGCGGCCGAGGAGGGGGACCTTTTCTTGCCTTACGAGGACTTGCTCACCAAGGCAACGGCTCTTTTAAAAATCGATCAGGAGGAGCTGCGCCTCGGCCTGGCCGGTTTGATGAGCAAGGGGCGGCTCATCGTGGAGGACATGAACCCGGATCTGGATCGCTATCGAGCCAATTTCAAGGCCGTTTATCTGCCGGCCCTTCATTGGGCCGAGAGCCAGGTGGCCGCCGGCGTCGAAAGGCTGCTCAAATCCCCAGGGCCAGCCTTGGCCTCAAAAGCCCGGGAGATTCTGAGCCGGGTGGAGATTCACTTGGGCCTCTCTCTCACCCCGGCCCAGAGGGAGGCCCTGGTTCAGAGCCTGACCAGTCCGATGACCATCATCACCGGCGGGCCGGGCACGGGCAAGACGACCATACTCAAAGCCTTGGTGCGCGCTTACGCCGCCGTGGGCGTCACCCCGGCCCTGGCCGCGCCCACCGGCCGCGCCGCCAAGCGTCTGGCCCTGGCGGCCGCTCGGCCGGCCCTGACCATCCACCGCCTCCTGGAGTACGCCCCAGACCAAGGCTTCAAACGCCACGCCAAAAACAGGCTCAAAAACAAGGCCGTAGTCGTGGACGAGGCCTCCATGGTTGACGTGGACCTCATGGCTCATCTGGTCCAAGCGCTGGAGCCGGACGCCTCCCTGGTCTTGGTTGGAGACGCGGACCAGCTTCCCCCGGTCGGTCCGGGCCGGGTTCTGGCTGACTTGATCGCTTCAAGACGGGTCGGGGTGGTGCGTCTGGAAAAGGTCTTCCGCCAGGCCGAGAAGAGCGGCATCATCCGAAACGCCCACCGAATCCGCCAGGGAAGGATGCCCCTCTGGGGCCAGGACGAGGACTTTTTTTTCATCGAACAAAACGACCCCCAGCGCGCGGCCCGCATCATCGTCGAGCTGGCCGCGGAGCGCATCCCCAAGCGCTTCGGATTCGATCCCTTTCGGGAGGTGCAGATCCTCTCCCCCATGCGTCGGGGGGTCTGCGGCGTCGAAGCCCTGAACAAAGCCCTGCAGGAGACCCTCAACCCTGACGGCCGGGCGGTGGCCTCGGGCCGGTTCCGGCTGGGGGACAAGGTCATCCAGACCCGGAACAACTACGAACGGATGACCTTCAACGGCGACGTGGGCCTCATTGAAGAGGAGATCGATTCAAGCCAGTTAGTCGTGGACATGGAAGGAGAAAAAAAGATCTACGGGGCTGATGAGCTGGACGAGTTGACCCTGGCTTATTGTCTTTCAGTCCACAAGGCCCAGGGAAGCGAGTATCAGGCCGTGGTGGCCCCTTTGGTCAGCGAGCACACGGTCATGCTCAAACGAAATCTCCTTTACACGGCCATGACCCGGGCCAAGGCTTTGGTGGTCATTGTCGGCGCGCGGCGAGCCCTGAGCCGAGCCGTGACCTACAATCCCCAGGCTTTGACGAACTCCCTACTGGCCTTGCGCCTAAGTCAGAAGTGGGGCTAGATTTTTTGTTGTGATTGTCTGGAGGAGATGATATATGGTATCTTTCTGTGTTCAGGACCCAAGAGATAGCCGTGGCCAGGTATGGCTTGGCTCTTCGAGGCCAGAAGTTCAACTCTGATGGCTGTCGCCTCCATCCCGGCCGATATGATCTGAGCCGCCGCTGAGACGGCGGGTGCTCGATGCGTGGAGCCGTGGATGCGAATTGCGCTCTCTCAGATCGGTCCTGGAACCAAAACAATAAGTCTTCGCTGGCCGCCGAAGCGGTTCGGCCGCCTCGACTCCGGCGAACCAGGCTTGGGCCTCGAGGTCGTCGGGCCAGTGGAAGGCGAAGCCAGAATAAACGGGCAAGGAGACAAGATCAGACTCGACGGCCGGGTGACGTGTCGCGTGGAGTATGTTTGCCACCGCTGTCTCAAGGAGGTGCGGGAGCCGGTCGCGGTCGAGTTTGACCTGATCATAATGCCCCAAGACAGATCAAGCCAGTTCGACGTCGGCGCCGCCTGTGGAGGCGACGAGGCCATCACCTCCGAAGAGCTGGACGTGGTCGTGGTCGAGGGAGAGGAGCTGGATCTGAGTGAGGTGGTTCGGGAGCAGATACTCCTGAGCCGTCCGTTGGTTAATCTGTGTCGTCCAGACTGCCGGGGCTTTGTCCCAAATGCGGCGCTGATTTAAACGCGGGTTCGTGCGCCTGCGAGAGCAGGGAGGTCGATCCTCGATTGGCCGTCCTGGCAAAATGGCGGGCTGAGAGCGACAGCGAGGAGTGAAAGAATGGCTGTTCCCAAGCAACGAATTTCCAAAAGCCGGCGGAACAAACGTCGGGCTCACGACTTTTTAACCCCGCCCCAGGTGGTGCTTTGTCCGCACTGCCGGGAGCCGAAGCTGCCGCATCGGGTCTGCCCCAACTGCGGCATGTACAAAGACCGGCAGGTCTTGGAGCTCAAGGAAGAATAATCCGTGACCGTCGCCATCGACGCCATGGGCGGCGACTTCGCCCCAGCGGCCATTGTTGAGGGCGCGGTTCGGGCCAAAAAGGAGCTCGGGCTGGACGTCCTGCTCGTCGGTCAGGAAGACAAGATCAGGGCCGAACTGGTCAAGCATGATCTGAAGGACGAGATTCCGATTCACCACGCCAGTGAAGTCGTGGCCATGGGCGAAGCCCCGGTGAAGGCCATTCGGGCCAAGCCCAATTCCTCAATATGCCAGGCCGTGGAGCTGGTCAAAAAGGGCCTGGCCCAGGCCGTGGTTTCGGCCGGCAACTCAGGAGCGGTCATGGCCGCCGGCGTTCTGGGCATGGGCCGGGTCAAGGGCATAGAACGGCCGGCCCTGGCCTCGGTGTTTCCCGGATTGGGCGGACCAACCGTGCTCATCGACGTTGGCGGCAACGTGGACTCTCAGCCGCGGCACCTGCTCCAGTTCGGCATCATGGCCGACATCTTCGCCAAGCTCATCCTGGGTTGTCAAAACCCCAAGGTGGGTCTTCTGTCCGTGGGTGAAGAAGACGCCAAGGGCAATGAGCAAACCCGTCGGGCCCACGACCTCCTTCGCCAAAGCTCCCTCAACTTCATCGGCAACATAGAAGGCCGCGATCTTTTCCTGGGACGGGCCCAGGTGGTGGTCTGCGACGGGTTTGTCGGCAACGTCTGCCTCAAGCTGACCGAAGGCGTGGCCGCCGCAATGTACCAAGCTCTCAAAATGGAGATCAAGGCTGATTTCTGGTCTCTCTTCGGGGGCCTCCTCCTCCGCTCAGCTTTTCACCGCTTTGATAACAAATATAGCTATGCTGAGTATGGTGGGGCCCCTCTTTTGGGCGTGAACGGAAGCTGTCTGGTCTGCCACGGCGCTTCAGGCGCCAGGGCGATCATGAACGCCGCTCGCGTGGCCGCGGAGTGGGTCAAACAGGATTTCAACGAAAAGCTGGCCGAGGCCCTGCGAGCATACCGAGAGATCACCGCGCTCAAGGAACCAGAGAATCATGGCTCGGGCCGTATGTAATCCAAGTGCGGAGGAAAGATGGACTACTTCTTGACCGAAGAACAGACCATGCTGCGCGACCTGGCCAGACAGATCGCCACTGAGAGGATAATGCCGCTCAGAGCCGAACTTGACGAGAAGGAGCGGTTTCCCCAGGACATCATGGCCGACCTGGCTGCGGCTGATCTTTTCGGCGTCGTCATCCCCGAGGAATACGGCGGCCTGGGCTTTGGCGCGTTGGAGAACTGCATCGTCATCGAGGAGCTGTCCCGGGCCTGCTGCGGGGTGACGACCTCCTTTGCCGCTTCTGGCTTGGGCGCTTACCCCATTCTTCTTTTTGGCGACGAGGCCCAAAAGAAAAAGTACCTGCCCGCGATCGCCTCTGGCCGCCAGCTGGCCGCTTTTGCCTTGACCGAGTCCACGGCCGGCTCTGACCCGGCCGGGATTCAGACCACCGCGGTCAAGGACGGGGATCATTACGTCCTCAACGGCACCAAACAGTGGATCACCAACGCCGGCGAGGCTGGGATCTACTCCGTGGCTGTGGTCACGGACCGGTCCAAAGGGCCGCGGGGGGCTTCAATAATCGTCGTCGAAAAAGGCGATCCCGGATTTTCCTTTGGCAAAAAGGAATCCAAGATGGGCATCCGCGCCTCGGCCACCGGAGAGCTCATCTTCCAAGACTGCCGCGTTCCAGCCGACCGCCTCCTCGGCCGGGAAGGGACCGGCTTCATCATCGTCATGAAGACATTTGACAAATCCCGGCCCGGCGTCGGCTCCTTGGCCGTCGGGTTGGCCCAAGGGGCCTTGGACGAGGCGGCCAGGTTCGCCCGGACCAGGGTTCAGTTCGGCAAGGCGATCATCAATTTCCAGGCGGTTCAGCACCTCTTGGCTGACATGGCCACCCACATTGAGGCGGCCCGGGCCCTGGTCTACGCCGCAGCCCGATACATCGACTCCGGGGCCAAGGACGTCTCCAAGGCGGCGGCCATGGCCAAGTACTTCCCCACTGACATGGCCATGAAGGTCACCACGGACGCGGTCCAGGTCTTCGGCGGCCACGGTTACATGCGCGACTACCCCGTGGAGAAGATGATGCGCGACGCCAAGATACTTCAAATCTACGAGGGCACCAATCAGATCCAGCGCAACATCGTGGGGCAGGAGTTAAACAAGGAATACGGACGCGCCAAGTAGCTGAGAAAGAAATGAACACCCTGGTTTGCATCAAACAGGTCCCCGAAGCCAAGAAGGTCAAGATCGACCCTGAGACGCACACCCTGATCCGGGAAGGGGTCGAGGCCATGGTCAACCCCTTTGATCTCTACGCCGTGGAGGCGGCCTTGAAGCTCAAGGACCAGCACGGCGGCAAGGTCACGGCCGTGACCATGGGGCCGCCTCAGGCTGAGACCGCCCTTCGGGAAGTGGTCAGCTACGGCGTTGATGAAGTGGTCTTGTTCTCGGATCGGGCCTTTGCCGGAGCCGACACCTGGGCCACCTCTTACGTCTTGGCCCTGGGCGTCCAGAAACTGGGTCCCTTTGACATGATTGTGTGCGGCAAACAAGCGGTTGACGGCGACACGGCCCAGGTGGGTCCAGGGTTGGCCGAAAGATTGGGTCTGCCATACGTCGCCTTTGTGCGCCGCATCGTCTCTTGCGACGGTCGGGAAATGGTCGTCGAGCGGATGATGGACGATGGCTATGACGTGGTCCGCTTTGGTCTGCCCGGACTGATCACCGTGGTCAAAGAGATCGGCGAGATCAGAGTGCCTTCGTTCAAAGGCAAGGTCAGGGCCAAAAACATCGACGTTTTGAAGCTGGACGCGGCTGAGCTGGGGGCGGAGATGGACAAGTGCGGGCTCAGCGGGTCAGCGACCAAAGTCGTCAAGGTCTTCGCGCCTAAAGCCCACCAAAAGGGCGAGCTGTGGGAAGGCGAGCCAGAAGACCTGGCCCACAATGTCTTGAAACGTCTCAAAGACGACAAGATCATCTCGGTCGCTGTTTAGTTTGACTTGATCAGGCCGAGTCAGTATAGGTAGGACCGATGTCGCTCTGGATAGACCCGCACAAATGCACTGGCTGCGCTGAATGCGTGACCGCGTGCCCTTTTGAGGCCCTCGAAGTCAAAGACGGCCTGGCCCAAGAGAGGGAGGGCTGCACTCTGTGCGGCGCCTGCGCCGAGGCCTGTCCGGAAGGGGCCATCGAGCTTCCCGAGGATGCGACTGGTCCGATCCGTGACTTGAGCGCCCACAAGGGCGTGTGGGTCTTTTGCGAACAGCGCCGGGGCGTGCTCCACTCGGTCGGGCTGGAGCTGCTGGGCAAGGGCCGTCAGTTGGCCGACGAGCGCGGAAGTGAGCTGATTGGGGTGCTCTTCGGTCATCAAATCAGCCCTTTGGCCAGGGACTTGATCGCCCACGGCGCGGACAAGGTTTTGCTGGCTGACGACGGGCGCTTGAGCGCCTTCACCGACGAGATGTACGGCCAGGTTCTGGCTGAGCTCATCATCGAGCGCCAGCCCGAGATCGTCCTCTGCGGGGCCACGGCCCTGGGTCGGTCCTTCTTTCCGCGCGTGGCCACGACCTTGGGCACGGGACTGACCGCTGACTGCACCGAACTGGCCATTGACCCGGATCAGGGACTGCTCCTCCAAACTCGGCCGGCTTTTGGGGGCAACATCATGGCCACCATAATCTGCCCCAACCACCGGCCCCAGATGGCCACCGTCAGGCCAAGGGTGATGCCCAAAACAACCCCTGATCCGAACCGCCGAGGCGAAGTGATCCGCCTGGAATCATCAAATGGTCTCAGGCGGTTGACCGAAGTGATCGACTCCATTGAGGAGACCTCTCAGAGCGCCCGGCTGGCCGAAGCGGAGATCATCGTCACCGCGGGCCGGGGCGTGCGGGAGCCGGACAATCTGGGTTTGATTCAAGAGCTGGCCGAACTGCTCGGCGGCGCCCTCGGAGCCACCCGAGGGGTGGTTGACGCGGGTTGGCTGCCTTACGCCCACCAGGTCGGCCAGACCGGCCGGACCGTCTCGCCAAAGCTTTACATCGCCGTGGGGGTTTCCGGAGCGGTCCAGCATCTGGTCGGCATGCAGTCCTCAGACGTGATCGTGGCCATCAACAACGATCCTCAGGCGCCCATCTTTGACGTGGCCACCTATGGCCTCGTGGGCGATCTCTTTGAGGTGGTGCCGGCCATGAACCGCCAACTCAGGACGGCCCGCGGCGAGTAAGACTGTCGGGAGGCTCGTTTGTCGGAAAAAAAGGTCATTCTCATCACCGGAGGCTCCAAAGGCATCGGCGCCGCCGTGGCGACCACCTTGGCCGGTCCGGAGACCGTTGTCGGCATAACCCATTACGATCAAGATGAAAAAGCGGCCCAACAGACCCTGGATCAGATCCAGGCCGCCGGAGCGCTCGGCTTGGCGTACTGGTTTGATATATCCAATTACGAAGAGACGAAAAAATGTATTGACGACTTGGTCCAAAACCACTCCCGGCTGGACGTTTTGGTCAATAACGCCGGCATTACGGCCGACGCTTTGCTGGTGCGGATGAACGAAGAGGCCTGGGAAAAGGTCTTGTCCGTCAATCTCAAATCAGTCTTCAACACCACCCAGGCCGCGGCCAAAGTAATGATGAAGCAGCGCTTCGGCCGAATCATCTCCATCTCTTCGGTCGTCGCCGAGCGCGGCAACGTCGGCCAGGCCAATTACGCCGCTTCAAAAGCCGGCATCATCGGCTTCGCCAAGACGGTGGCCCGAGAGCTGGCTTCGCGCCACATCACTGTCAACGTCGTGGCGCCTGGCTTCATAAACACGGAGATGACCGCCAACCTACCGGAAAAAGCCAAAGAGGCCATGATGGCCGAGATCGCCATGGGGCGTATCGGGCAGCCGCAAGAGGTGGCGGATCTGGTCGCTTTTTTGGCCTCGGATAAGGCGGCTTACATCACCGGACAGGTGATACACATAAACGGTGGATTGTACATGTGAGCTAGTCTGCACACAGGAGGAACCAGTTCATGGCTGTCAAGGTCGAAGAAAAAGTTAAACAAATCATTGTCGAGCAGTTGAGCGTCGCTGAGGAGGATGTCGTGCCCGAAGCCTCCTTTGTGGACGACCTGGGCGCCGACTCCTTGGATCTGGTGGAGATGATCATGGCCATGGAGGAAGCCTTCAACATCTCCATCGCCGACGAGGAGGCGGAAAAGATCAAGACCGTGCAGGACGCCATCAACTACATTAAAGAGCATTCCTCTTAGGCGCGCCTCGGTCCGTTGTTCGAGGAGGTGAAAGGAGTGTCTCGGAGAGTCGTCGTTACCGGGTTGGGATTGGTCACGCCGATCGGGGTGGGCGTGGAAGAGGCTTGGGATTCGGCCATCAACGGTCGTTCCGGCATCTCAATGATCACCGCCTTTGACGCGAGTCGCTTCAAGACCCGCATCGCCGGGCAGGTGAAGGGATTTGACCCGAGCAAGTGGCTTACGCCTAAACAGGTCAAACGTTTGGACCCGTTCTGTCATTTCGCCTTGGTGGCGGCCAAAATGGCCCAACAGGACTCAGGACTGCTGATTGATGAGTCCAACGCCGATCGAATCGGGGTCATCGTCGGCTGCGGCCTGGGTGGAATGCGAACCATCGAATATCAACACACCGTCTTGCTGGAGAGAGGGCCGGAGAGAGTCAGCCCCTTTTTCATCCCCATGGTCTGCGCCAACATGGCCGCTGGTCAGATCTCCATGGAACTGGGCGTCAAAGGGCCCAACT
>CAYXRH010000006.1:0-2741 GCA_964466355.1 uncultured Thermodesulfobacteriota bacterium | reverse complement strand
GTACCAACGTGGCCAGCGGCGAGTACGCCATGATCACCGGCGGGGCGGAGGCGGTGATCGAGCCGTCCTCTTTGGCTGGTTTCAACGCCATGAAAGCCATCTCCACCCGCAATGACGATCCCGAGAGGGCTTCACGCCCCTTTGACGCCGAGCGGGATGGGTTCGTCATGGCCGAAGGAGCGGGCATAGCCATCTTGGAGGAGCTGGAGCACGCCAAGAAGCGAGGCGCTAAGATCTACGCTGAGGTCGCGGGCTACGGTCAGACTTCGGACGCTTTTCATATGACCGCGCCGTCACCCGACGGCGAGGGCGCCGTGCGCTGCATGCTGCGGGCCATCAAAGATTCGGACGTCTCTCCAGACCAAGTCGATTACATCAACGCTCACGGCACCTCCACGCCGCTCAACGACTCGGCAGAGACCAAGGCCATCAAAGCCGCCTTCGGCGATCACGCCAAACGTTTGGCGGTCAGCTCCACCAAGTCGGTTCACGGCCACATGCTCGGCGCGGCCGGCGGCGTGGAAGGCGTCTTGACGGCCCTGAGCGTCCATCACGGCATTATGCCTCCGACGATCAACTATGAATACCCAGACCCGGATTGCGACCTCGATTATGTGCCCAATGAGGCCCGAGAGGCGCGGATCAAGGTGGCCATATCAAACGCCTTTGGTTTTGGAGGCACCAACGCGACCATAGTCTTCGTCAGATTCAACGGCTGAGATGGCCCTCAAGGAGGGAGTCTCATCGCGACGCTTTTGCCGCTGATGAAAACTCAAAAGACATCACCACCCCTGACCACGTCGACGGCGCCTCAACCGGGTATAAAATACGGCCTCAAGATTTTGGCCAGATCGGATCGGAGAAATTAGAAGCGTGGCCTCTGAATCACGGTCAGGACAAAGAACGGCGGCAACGGTTGGACCCGCCCCAATCTACGCCCTCGCCCAGGAGGGGATGAACGCCCCCCTGAATTTGGCCGATCCTGAGGTGGCCCGGGCTGTCCAGGCCCAAGTTGACCGTCAAAACAGCAGTTTGCAAATGATCGCTTCCGAGAATTACGTTTCCCGAGCCATCCTTGAGGCTCAAGGCTCTGTCTTGACCAACAAATACGCCGAAGGTTATCCGGGGCGACGATTCTATGGGGGCTGCCGGTTCGTGGATCAAGTCGAAGAGCTGGCCGCAGCGCGGGCCAAGGAGCTGTTTGGGGCCGATTACGCCAACGTTCAGCCCCACGCCGGCTCCCAGGCCAACATGGCCATTTACTTCGCCCACTGCTGTCAGCTCAAAGACACCATCTTGGCCATGAACCTGACCCACGGGGGTCATCTGACTCACGGCTCACCGGCCTCCTTTTCCGGCCGTCTCTATAACTTCGTCTTTTGCGGCGTCAGCCCCGGGACAGAGACGATCGACTACGACCAGGTCAGGGATTTGGCCCGCAAGCACCGGCCCAAACTGATCGTGGCCGGCTCGAGCTCTTATCCCCGCCTCATTGACTTTGCGCTCTTCGCCCGGATCGCAGCCGAAGTGGACGCCGCCTTGATGGTGGACATGGCTCACATATCCGGACTGGTGGCCGGAGGGGCCCATCCCAGCCCCGTGCCCCACGCTCAGTTCGTCTCCTCCACGACCCACAAGACCCTCAGGGGCCCCAGGGGCGGGTTCATCTTGGCTCAGGCCGGTTACGGCGAGAAGATCGACCGTCAAATCTTCCCCGGAATGCAGGGCGGACCCCTGATGCACGTCATCGCCGCCAAGGCGGTCGCTTTTTTAGAGGCCCAAAGCGAACACTTTGCCACTTACGCCAGTCAAATCGTCAAGAACAGCCAGATCCTGGCCCAGGGGCTCCTTCGAGCTGGCTTCAAGCTGGTCAGCGGCGGGAGCGACAACCACATCACCCTGATCAATCTGACTGACCGGAACTTGAGCGGCCGCCAAGCCGAGGAGGCCTTGGACGAGGCCGGCATCACGGCCAACAAAAACCCCATTCCTTTTGACGACAAGCCGCCAACGATCACCTCTGGGCTGAGGCTGGGCACCCCGGCCCTGACCACTCGCGGCTTCACCGAGATTGAGATGGCTTTGGTGGCTGATCTCATCGCCCAGGTGCTCGCCGACCCGACCTCTGAAAGCGTCAAAAGAAAAGTCCGCGGCGCGGTGGACGAATTGTGTCAAGCCTTTCCAGTGCCCCTAAATGTCATGGAGACCTGAGGCAGGTGGCAGAAAAACGGCCCTCGTGGGACGCCTACTTCATGGATATCACCCACAAGGTGAAGGAGCGGGCCACGTGTCTGCGTCGGCAGGTCGGGGCCATCGCCGTCAGGGACAAGAGGATTTTGGCCACGGGATACAATGGCGCCCCCTCGGGGCTGAAGCACTGCGGGGAGGTCGGCTGTCTTCGCCAAACCCAAAACGTTCCCTCCGGGCAGCGCCACGAGCTGTGCCGGGGCCTCCACGCCGAACAAAACGTGATCGTTCAGGCGGCTTATCATGGCATCTCCATCGCCGGGGCGACGCTGTACTGCACTGACCTGCCATGCGTCATCTGCGCCAAGATGCTGATCAACAGCGGCCTGGTCAGGATAGTCTATGACTCTGATTACGACGACGATTTGACTTTAGACATGCTTCGAGAGGCCCGGATCGAGATAGTGCGCTTCAAAAGAGAGCTTAAGGAAGGGGGCGGGGAATGAAGTGCCCTTACTGTGGGGAGAATGACAATCGCGTGGTCGATTCCCGCT
>CAYXRH010000005.1:5324-30511 GCA_964466355.1 uncultured Thermodesulfobacteriota bacterium | reverse complement strand
GATTCGGCCATCGAGGCCATGAAGCAGGGTGCTTTCCACTACATCGCCAAGCCGTACAAGATCGACGAGGTCCGGGCCCAGGTCAACCACGCCCTGGAAAAGAAGAAGCTCAAGGAGGAGGTCAAGGAACTCAAGCGCAACTTGAGGGCCAGGGAAGGCTTTGACTTCATCGTCGGCAAGCACTCGCACATCCTGGAGCTCAAAAGAACGGTCGAGCAGATCGCGCCGAGTGACTGCAACGTCCTCATCGTCGGCCAGACCGGCACCGGCAAGGAGCTCTTCGCCCGGGCCCTCCATCAGGCCAGCACGCGGACCGAGAACCGCTTCGTCGCCTTCAACTGCGGCGCTTTCAGCGAGGAGCTGCTGGCCAGCGAGCTCTTCGGTCACCAGAAGGGAGCCTTCACCGGCGCCGTGGCGACCAAGCCGGGCCTGTTCGAGCTGGCCGACGGGGGGACCATCTTTCTGGACGAGGTGGGCGACATGCCGGCCTCGATGCAGGTCAAGCTGCTGAGGGTCATCCAGGAGAAGGTCTTCACCCGGGTCGGCGGCACGGAGGAGATCGAGGTGGACGTGCGCTTGGTGGCCGCGACCAACCACGATCTGAAACAACTGGTCGAGGCGGGGCGGTTCCGCTCCGATTTATATTACCGGCTCAACGTGGTCTGTCTGGAACTGCCGCCGCTCAAGGAGCACCGGGACGACATCCCCCTCCTGGCCCATCATTTCCTGAACAAGTACGCCGCCCGTCAGGGCAAGCCCATCGTTGACATCGCTCCGGATATGATGGCCGTGCTCATGAGCTACGATTTTCCGGGCAACGTCCGCGAGCTGGAGAACCTCATCGAGCGGGCGGTGACGCTCAGTCGGGGCGAGATCGTCGGCCCCAAGGACCTGCCCGAGGAGGTCAGGCGGGCTTCCGCGGCCGGCTCCGCCGGAGGCCGGATCAACCTGCTCACCTTGGAGGAGAAGGAGTGCGAACACATCAAGCAGGTGTTGTCGCAGACCGGGGGCAACAAGACGCGGGCCGCACAGATTCTGGGCATCGATCGGGTATCCCTGTGGCGGAAGATAAAGAAATTCGACCTGGAAAGCTGACCGGCCAGGCCGACGAGTCCAGGCGGGGGCTGGCCCTTTTGGGCCGGGTGATGCCCTTTCTGACCTGGTTTGAGGGTTACAGCGCCGCCAGGCTGCGGGTGGACGTCATCGCCGGCGTCACCGTGGCCCTGGTGCTGATCCCCCAATCCATGGCCTACGCCCAGTTGGCCGGCCTGCCGGCTTACTACGGCCTCTACGCCTCGTTCATCCCGCCCATGATCGCGGCCATGTTCGGCTCGAGCATGCAACTGGCCACCGGACCGGTGGCCATCGTCTCGCTGATGACCTCGGCCTCGCTGGAGCCCCTGGCCACGGCCGGCAGTGAGGCCTTCATCGCCTACGCCGTCCTGCTGGCCTTGATCGTCGGCGCCTTCCAACTGGCTCTGGGCGTGCTCCGGCTGGGGCTGGTGGTCAACTTCCTGTCCCACCCGGTGGTCAACGGCTTCACCAACGCGGCGGCGATCATCATCGCCTCGTCCCAGCTCTCCAAGATGTTCGGCGTCTGGGTCGATTCGGCCGAGCATCACTACCAGACCATCCTGCGGGTTTTGGAGGCGGCCGTCCACTACACCCACTGGCCGACACTGGCCATGGGCGCCGGGGCCTTCGTTCTGATGTACGGCCTCAAGCGCCTCAACCCGCGCATCCCTTACGTCCTCGTAGCCGTGGCCCTGAGCACCCTCGTCTCCTGGGCCGCCGGCTTCCAGCACGACGCCGAAACGCCCATGGCGGCCATCGCCGACCCGGCCATCCGCCAGGAGATCCGGGACTACAACCGGACGATGGGCGAGGTGGCTGAACTGGATCAGAAGCGGACGGACATCAACCAGGCCGCCCACCGGGCCGAGGAGGGGCAGGGGGCCAACCCCATCACCGCTCTCAAGCTGCGGCAGTAGGCGGCCTTGAAGTCGGTCCTCATCGCGGCGGAGCAGGACAAGGGGCATCAGCAACGTGAACGGCTGCGCCAGTACATCTTCGCCGCCGTCAAGCTGGCCGACGGCAGCCTGCGCTTCTACCGGCCAGAGCAGCTCCCGGCCGGAGCCGAGAGCGACGGCCGGGTCTGGCGGCTCAGGATCGGCAACCGCAGCTTGGACGAGAGCCGGCTGACCATGAGCGGCGGCGGGGCGGTGGTCGGCGACATCCCCCCGGGGGTGCCGACCTTGAGCCTGCCCAAGCTAAACCTGACCGTGGGCCTGCAGCTCTTCCCCTACGCGGCCATCATCTCGCTCCTGGGCTTCATGGAGGCGATCAGCATCGCCAAGGCCATGGCCGCCAAGACCGGCCAGCGGCTCGACCCCAACCAGGAGCTGATCGGCCAGGGTCTGGCCAACATCCTCGGATGTCTGGGCAAGAGCTACCCCGTCTCCGGCTCCTTCTCCCGCTCGGCCGTCAACCTCCAGGCCGGGGCCTACACCGGGCTGTCCAGCGTGGTCACCAGCCTGATGGTCGTCATCGTCCTGCTCTTCTTCACCCCCCTGCTCTATCATCTGCCCCAGGCCGTTCTGGCCGCAGTCATCATGATGGCCGTGGTCGGCCTGATCAACATCACCGGCTTCCTCCACGCCTGGAAGGCTCAGCGCTACGATGGCGCGATAAGCATCATCGCCTTCGTGGCCACCCTGGCTTTCGCCCCCCACCTGGGCAGGGGCATCATAATCGGCGTGATCCTGTCGCTGCTCACCTTTCTCTACAAGAGCATGCGCCCCCGGGTGGCCAACCTGTCCATGCACCCGGACTGCTCGCTCCGCGACGCCGAGCACTTCGGCCTGAGGCAGTGCGAGCACGTGGCCGTGGTCCGCTTCGACGGCCCGCTCTTCTTCGCCAACGCCAGCTTCTTGGAGGAGCAGATCAACGAGCGCATCAAGACCATGCCCAAGCTGAAGCACATCCTGGTCGTGTCCAACGGCATCAACGACATCGACGCCTCGGGCGAGGAGATGCTCTCGCTGATCATCGATCGGGTCCGCAGCGCCGGCTACGACATCAGCTTCTCCCACATCAAAGAGAACGTCTTGGAGGTGATGAAACGGACCCACCTGATCGCCAAGATCGGCGAGGATCATCTCTTTCCGCTGGCCGCCTCGGCCATCGCCGCCATCCACGAGGCGGCCCATCGGGACTCGGAGGAGGAGGCTTGTCCGCTCATCACCGTCTGCCCGCTCGAGGCCATGCAGGAAGGGAGCACCTGAGCATGAGCGTGGTCAACGTATTCGCCGGTTCGTTCTGCGGGGCCGAGGAAGCGGCCCACGACGTCGCCGCCAACCTCAACCACCGCCTGGTCCGGGACGAGGACCTCATCGCCCTGGCCGCCCGGCAAAGCGGCCTGCCCGCCGGCGTCTTCCGCCGGACCATGTTCGGCCGTCCGTCCATCTTCAACCAGTTCACCCACGAGAAGGAGCGGGCGGTCAGCCACCTCAGGCTGACCCTGGCCGGTCTGCTCCAGGAGACCGATCTGGTCTTCCTCGGCTTCGCCGCCCAGCTCGCCCCCCGCTCCATCGCCCACGTGCTCAGCGTCTGCCTCATCGCCGAGATCAAGTACCGCACCGACCGGGCCATCAGGGAGCTGGGCCTGGCCGAGAAGGAGGCCCTGGCCCGAATTCGCCGCGACAACGAGGCGGCCGTGCGCTGGGTCGAATTCCTCGGCCAGGGCGATCCCTGGGACTCGTCCCGCTACGACATCCTCCTGCCCCTGGACAAGACGCCCCTGGAAAAGACGGTGACGCTGCTGTGCGATCATGCCGCCGGCGCGGCCCTGAAGCCGACCCCGGCCTCGAGGCGAGCGGCGGCCGATTTTCTGCTCAGCGCCCGGGTCGAACAGGCCCTGGCGATCAAGGGGCACAGCTTCCAGGACGCCCTGGTCTCAGCCGCGGACGGACGGGTGAGTGTCCAGATCAACAAGAGAATCCTCCGCCTCGGCCGCCTCTCCGGGGAGCTGGAGAAGATCGTCGGGGCCGTCGAGGGCGTCAAAGAAGTGGCCGTGACCACCGGCCCCGGCTACTATCAGGCCGACGTCTACCGCCGGACCGAGTTCCAGCTGCCCTCCAAGGTTCTTCTGGTCGACGACGAGCGGGAGTTCGTCCAAACCCTGTCCGAGCGGCTGCTGCTGCGAAAGATCGGCTCGGCGGTGGTCTACAACGGCGAGGAGGCGCTCAAGGTCATGTCCGAGGAGGAGCCGGAGGTGATCGTCCTCGACCTGAAGATGCCGGGCATCGACGGCGTCGAGGTCTTGAGGCGCATCAAGCGCGACTATCCGGCGGTCGAGGTGATCATCCTCACCGGCCACGGCTCAGAGCGCGACCGGGAGACCTGCCTCCAACTGGGCGCTTACGCCTATCTGGAGAAGCCGGTGGACATCGATCAGCTCTCCGAGGCCATGCGCCAGGCCTACGAGAAAATCAGACAGGGGCGGGCCTGAGTGTCGTTCTGGCGGAAAATGAAACCGGCCTTCTGGGATCGGCCCCATTCGGAGCTGGAGCCGCTCAACTACCGATCACTCCTGAAGGTGACCTTCTGGTCGGCGGTGGCGGTCACCCTGGCGCCGCTGGTCTTCTTGGCCGGGGTCAACTTCTACCAGTTCGAGAAGCAGTACCAGCTCCAGCGCAACGAGATCACCAGCCAGATACAACGGCTCTTGGCCACGACCAAGGTTCCGAGCGCCTACTGCCTGGCCGCGCGCCGGGCCGCTTTGAACTACGTCAACCTGGACAACACCTTTCAGGAACTGCGCGACCGGGAGCGCCTGGCCGGCATCTTCCACAAGCTGCGGCAGTCCTTCGGCGGCTTCGTCGACCTGGGCCTGATCGACCAGGACGGCATCCAGCAGGTCTACATCGGCCCCTACAACCTCCAGGGCCGGGACTACAAGGACCAGGACTGGTACAAGGAGGTGCTGATCCGGGGCATCTTCATCAGCGACGTCTTTTTAGGCCACCGCAACTTCCCCCATTTCGTCATCGCCGTCCGCCACGAGCGGGAGAATGAGCCGCCTTACGTCCTCCGCACGACGATCGACACCGGCCGCCTCAACGAGCTGCTCCAGGCGACCGACCTCTACCCCACGGGCGACATTTTCCTGGTCAACCAAAACGGGATCCTCCAGACCCCGTCCCAGCTTTACGGCGGCGTCCTGACCAAATTCCCCCATTTTTCCATCTCCCAGGCCGCCCAGAACGCCATTCTCGAGGCCGTCGGGCCCGGCGACCGACCCCGGCTGGTCGGTCTGGCCAAAGTGGAGAGCAGCCCCTTCAACCTCGTCGTCGTCAATCAGCCCCAGGCCATGCTCCACAAATGGGACCTGCTTCGGGTCAACGTCATCATCATGGTTCTGCTCAGCGTGGCGGCGATCCTGATGGTCATCTGGCGCGGCTCGACCAACCTGGTCAACCGCATCTTTGAGGCCGATTTGAAGCTGGTGGCCATGCTCCACAAAGCCGAGTACACCAGCAAGCTGGCCTCCATCGGCCGCCTGGCCGCCGGCGTGGCCCACGAGATCAACAACCCAGTGGCCATTATCAACGAAAAGATCGGGCTGATGAAGGACCTGCTCCTGCTCAGCGGCGAATTCCCCCACAAGGACAAGTTCCTCAACCAGGCCTCGGTCATCCAGGCCTCGGTCAAGCGGGTCTCTGACATCACCCACCGCCTCCTCGGCTTCGCCCGGCACCTGCCGGTCAAGACCGAGGAGATCCACCTCGAAGGGATCATAAAGGAAGTCCTCGGCTTTCTGGGCCGGGAGGCGGAGTACAGAGACATCGACATCGTCTTAAACATACCCGACGACATCCCGACCATCGAGGCCGACAGGGGTCAACTGCAGCAGGTGCTCCTCAACATCATCAACAACGCCCTGGCCGCCATCAGCGACGGCGACCAGATCAGAATCGGCGTGACCCGCCAGGGGGAGGGCCTAGTCTCGATCAGCATCGCCGACAACGGGATGGGCATCCAGCCGGAGAACCTCAAGAGCATCTTCGACCCGTTCTTCTCCACCAAGGGCGAAAGGG
Organism: uncultured Thermodesulfobacteriota bacterium; assembly: GCA_964466355.1. Taxonomy (GTDB): domain Bacteria; phylum Desulfobacterota; class Desulfarculia; genus CAYXRH01. Next base: position 24,413 of record CAYXRH010000005.1, on the reverse strand, counting down.
GCACCGGCCTGGGCCTGTCCATCACTTACGGCATCGTCCAGAAGCTGGGCGGCCACATCGACGTCCAGAGCACCCTTGGACAGGGAACCACCTTCACCGTCACCCTGCCGACCAAGCAGAGGCCGGTTGGCTCTGGAGATCGACCGAACGACCACCAACCGGGAGTCGAGAGGAATTAGGCCCATGAGAATACTGCTCATCGACGACGAAAAGGAACTGGTCACCACGCTCTCCGAGAGGCTGGAGCTGCGCAATATCGACAACGACTGGGCCGTCAGCGGCGAAGAGGGGCTTCGGCTGCTCGGGAAAAACCGCTATGACTGGGTGATCGTCGATCTGAAGATGCCCGGCATCGGCGGCTTCGAGGCCATCAAGGCCATCAAACGGGAGCAGCCTCAGGCCAAGATCATCCTCCTCACCGGCCACAGCGCTTCGGAAGACCTGGACCACGCCCTCGACCTGGGCGCGGAGCGCTACCTGATCAAGCCGGTGGACATCGAGAACCTTCTGGCCGCCATGCGGCTGGAGCCAGGGGAGGGAACGCCGGAATGAACGAGGTGGAACAGGCCCGGATCACCGAAATCATGCTGGACTTTTTCGGCCAAGTCACGGCCAGCGCGACCCATGAAATCAAGAACGGACTGGCGGTGATGAACGAACAGAGCCGGCTCATTTTTGAACTGATCGAACTTTCCCGACAGGGGCGGGAGTTGGACGTGGACCGCCTGGGGGCCTTGATCGGTCGGGTGATCGACCGCATCGACCAGACGGATCAGGTCGTCCGTCGCCTGAACAAGTTCGCCCACAGCGCCGACCTGGACCGCGACGGCGGCGACGCCAACAAGATACTGACCCTGATGGCCCGATTCCACGAACGGCTGGCCTCGATCAAGGGCGTGTCGCTGGCCGTGGCCGACGAGCCTCTCTCAGGGGCCGGCGTCCGCAAGGCCGTCATCGTCGAACTGGCCGTGTGGACCTGTCTGGAGGCGATGGTCGCCGCCGCGGACAAGGGCAGCCGGATCAACCTGGATTTGATCGAGGCGGAGGGATCGCTCAAGCTGCGGTTCCGGGGCGAGTTGAGCGCCGCTCCGGAGATTCCGCCGGCCTGGTTGCTGAAGATTTTGGGAGCCACGGCCGAGGGTTTCGGCCAAGAGGGGCTGGACCTGACCATACCGTCGGCCGGTGGGGGATGACGAGTATTGTTAGCGAATATAAATAATGGAGCGGCCGCCGTCAGGCCTGACGGCGGAGTTCGGGGAGGCGAAAATGTCAGAGGCCAGAGTTCTGGTGGTGGACGATGAGAAGGAGTTCCTGGAGGGCATTGGCGAGCGCCTGCAAAACCGAGGCTTTGCCGTCGACACGGCCCAGAACGGAGTCGAAGCGCTCAAGAAAATAGCTGTCTCGAGCTACGACGCCATAATACTAGACCTGATGATGCCCCAACTGGACGGCCTGGAGACGTTGCGCCAGGCCTTGGCCAAACGCCCGGATATGCAGATCATTCTTCTGACCGGACACGCCACCGTGGAGAAGGGTGTCGAGGCGATGAAGCTGGGGGCCCTGGACTTCTTCGAGAAGCCGGCCGACCTGGACAAGCTCGCCGAGAAGATAAGGGAAGGCAAAGCGAAGCGGATGGTCCTGGTGGAAGAGAAAAGAGAAGAAGTGGTCAGCGAGATCCTGAGAAAATACGGCTGGTAGGCGGCCGTCGCGCAGATTGAGCCTTAAACCACTCCTTTCAGATCGTCGCGGATCTCGCCCAGGCCGTGTGGCCATGCCCCTTTAGACCATTCTTCCTTTGTGATGTAACGAATGGCGCCACGATTGATCGAAGACTCCACCGTCGCCAGGGCTGGGTCTTTTGAGAGAGGGCCTAGGCCAGGCGAGCATCGAGGCTTCGGACGTTTTCCAGGCTCGCTTCCATCCGGCCCCGAGTCGAATTCTTCTTTAGGCCGGACCGCTTCATATTATTAAAGGACGTCAGATAGTTACAAGACTAAAGCTCAGCCCTGGCCAAGGCCTGTCGCCCTCACCCTCAAGTTCGTCCGCACAACCAAACCAAAATATTACTTGAATGATGGCTAATTACTATTGCCACTGAAGGTATAGGGTTTTGTTCGTCAATATATTTTATAAATAATTATATCTTTTTTTGTTGTCTTTTGCGCCCGGAGGGTGAATTATCTTTACCCTGCTTTTTTATTGACAAAGTAAGCCGTTTGTGATAGATAAATTAAATGAGTGTTTGAACAGAGCCAATTCCTGTAAACTCGCTTCTTCAAAGGAAACATATTCTCTCCGTTTCATTCACTATTCCCACCAAACCACCCGACGAGGAGGATTTGCCACATGGAAAAGAGTTCGATCAAACTCTTTATCAACGATAAAGAAGTGGAGGCGTCAGTCCCCGAAGATTTGTCTCTCCTCAAGTTCCTGCGGGAACACATGGGGCTCACCGGCGCCAAGGACGGCTGCTCCGCCGGTCACTGCGGCGCCTGCACCGTCCTGGTGGACGGAGAACCCAAACTCTCGTGCATGACGCCTCTAAAGGATGTCCAGGGCAGGCGGGTCGAGACCATCGAAGGCCTGGCCCGGGAAGGAAGCCTCCACCCGCTCCAGAAGGCCTTTGTGGAGGCGGGCGCCGTGCAGTGCGGATACTGTACGCCGGGAATGATCCTCTCCGCCAAGGCCCTTCTGGACCGGAACCTCTCCCCGACGGATGCGGACATCAAACGCGCCCTGGCCCGGAATATCTGCCGCTGCACGGGCTATGTCAAGATCGTGGAGGCCATCCACCGGGCGGCCGACGAAATGGCCGGCCGGGTTGTGCCGTCGCCTCCTATCAACACCTCCATCGGCTCAGGGGCCGTGGGCAAGTCCATGCTCAAGAACGACGCTTTTCTCAAGGTCAAGGGAGAGCTGAAGTACGCCGCGGACATGGTCCTGCCCAGTATGATTGAGGGAAAGATCCTGTGGAGCGAACACCCCTGCGCCCGAATACTCAAGATCGAGACCGAAGAAGCGAAAAAGATGCCGGGGGTGAGCCTTGTCCTCACCCATGAGGATCTGCCGGCCCAGAAGGTCTTCGGCTGGCCCGCACCGGGATACCCCGTGGATCAACCTCTTCTGGCCACTGACCGCGTGTACTCCATGGGCGACCTGGTGGCCGTGGTCTTCGCCGAGAGCCTCGAGCAGGCCGAGGAAGCCGTCAAAAAAATTCGGGTGGAGTACCAGCCCACATCGGGCGTCTTCAACGCCCTGGAGGCCCTGAAACCCGACGCGCCGAAGGTCCATCCCGGCCACGACAACCTGGTGCGCCGTTTCTGCATCCGCAAGGGCGATCTGGATAAGGCCTTTGCCGAAGCCGCGGCCGTGGCCGAGGGCCGGTTCACCACCCCCTTTGTGGATCATGCGGTCATGGAGATGGAGGCCGCCGTGGCCGCACCCAGCGAGGACGGAGGCGTCACCGTCTGGGATCCGACCCAGGCCAACCGGATCGACCGGGAGCACGTGGCCCACGCCCTCGGCCTCGCCGAAGAGAAGGTGCGCGTCATCCAGATGCCCCTGGGCGGCGCCTTCGGCGGAAGGCTGGAGCAGCTTCACATCCCGGTCCTGCCCGCGCTGGCGGCCCACCTCACGGGCAGACCGGCCAAGATCGTCCTCAACCGGAGCGAGGTGCTGCGCATTCACCCCAAGCGCCACGCCTTCATTATGGACTACAAGGTGAGCGTGGATCGGGCAGGCAACCTCACCGGCGTCTACTCCCGGCTCGTGGCCGATACCGGGGCCTACGCCCTCACCGCCGTCCTCCTCATCGAACAGGCCCTGGTCAACTGCTGCGGCCCCTATGTTCCGCAGAACCTTTATGGCGAAGGGCTTTTAGTCTACACCAACAACCTGGCCGCCGGCGCCTTTCGCGGTTACGGCGCCAACCAGCCCACCTTTGCCTTCGAAACCCTTCTGGAGGAGCTGGCCCACAAGCTAAAAATGGATCCCTATGAGCTGCGGATGAAAAACCTGCTGGATTCGGGATCTGCCACCGCTACGGGGCAGATTCTTCGTGGAGACGTAGGGATCAAGCCTTCTCTCAGCGCGGCGTGGGAGAATTTAAAGTCATCACCCCTTCCGACCCCGGGCAAAAACAAGAAGATCGGCGTGGGCATGGGCTGCGGCTTTCGGGGAACCGGAGCCGGCCTGGGGGCGGAGTGGCCCACCGGGGCCAATTTGGAGATACGGCCCGGAGGCCGGCTTCTGCTTAAGGTCGGCTGCGCTGACATCGGTCAGGGGTCTGAAACCATCTTCCGACAGATCGCCGCCGATGCCACGGGCGTGGCCTTTGACCGCATCGATATCATCGCCGGGGACACGGCCCTGACCCCTGAAGGGAGCCGAATCGCCGCTTCCCGGCAGACCATCCAGACTGGAAACGCCGTCCTCATGGCCGCCAGGGAGTTTCAGACCATGCTGAAGCGCCGCGTGGCCCAAAGCCACGGCCTCGACCCCGAGCGGCTGGAGATCCGGGGCGATCATCTGGCCATCAAGGGCAACGGGAAGATCCTGACAACCCTGGATGACGTCTCGGAAGCCGTGGAAAAGGACCCCTCCCTGGAGCTCAAGGTGGAGTACATGTACCGTCACCCCGACACGTATCCCCTCAGTGAGGACGTGGACGCCATCATCGCCGCCGGGGGTCGGATGCATTACATGGCTTATGCCTACACGGCCTGTGTGGCCGTGGTCGAAGTGGACGAAACCACCGGCGCGGTGAAGGTTCTCAAACTCATCTCCGCCAACGAGGTGGGGCCGCCTCTCAATCCCTTGAACCTGGAAGGCCAGATCGAGGGCTCCGCCGTGATGGGGATGGGCTACGCCCTCTCAGAGGAGTTCGTCATCGAGGAAGGCGTTCCCAAAACGACGACCCTGGCCAAGTGCCGGGTGCCCCGGATCGGGCAGAGCCCCGAGGTGGTGCCCATCGCCATCCACCTCGTGGACCCCTTTGGCCCTTACGGGGCCAAGGGCGTGGGGGAGATCGCCATCCTGGCCATACCGCCGGCCATCACCAACGCCATCTACAACGCGGTCGGGGTGCGTATTCGGGACCTGCCGGCCACCCGGGAGAAGATCGCCGCGGCCCTCAAGAAGGGCAGAGGATAGGCGGCTGATAGAAGACGCCTCCGTCATGGGGGCAGGCGGAGGCGTCTTTGCTTTAATGGAAAAATGAAATATTTTTTTTAACCCAAGGCCCCTCTGCGGCGCTTCAGGACCGTCCCCAGCTCGGCCAAGACCATGGCCAGGAAGATGAAGAAGACGCCGCCGTACTGTCTGGGGGTCAAGACCTCGCCGCCCAGCCAATAGCTGAAGAAGAGGGAGGAGACGGCCTCGGTGATGAAAAAGATGGCCGCCTTGGTGGGGGTGGTGAATTTCTGCATTCTGGCCTGGATGATCAAAGCCAGAACCGTGGCCAAGAGGCTGGTGAAGAGGACGGCTATGGCCAGCTTCCGATCGAACTGGTCCGGGATGATGGCCGGGTCGTAGACGGCGGATAGAAAGAGGGCGCAAAAGGCGACGATGTTTATCTGAACGAGGGTGAGGAGGATGAAGTCGTTTCGCCTGGAAAACTTGTCCACCAGGATGATGTGCACGGCGAAGAAGGTGGCGCTCATCAGGGCGAAGACGATCCCGAAGGAGAGGCAGAAGCGGCTCTGGAGAGTGATGAGGCCGAGCCCCGCCGCGGCCAGAAAGGCCCCGGCCACCGCCTCCTTGCGCGGCAGCCTCCTCAAGAGCACGCTGGAGAGAAGGGGAACGATGATCACGTAAAGCCCGTTGACAAAGGCGATGATGGAAGCGGGCGCCCTGGTGAGACCAAAGACAAAGAAGGCGTAGGCTAAAAACAAAACCAGACCCATAAGGGCGCCGTCCATGAGGACGCGGAGGTCGAGGCCCTTCATTTTGTGGAGGCAGATGAGGGTCAGCACAACGCCGGCCAGGGAGAAGCGCATGAAGAGGAACGAAAAGACGGGGGTCTCGGCCACGGCCTGTTTGACGATGATGAAGGTGCTGCCCCAGATGAGGGCGATGAAGAGGAGGGAGGCGTCCGCCACCAGTTCCGAAGACTTACTCATGGGCTCGCTTCAGGTCTGATATGCCCAGCCTCTCGAGCGTTTTTGGGGTCGGCACGCCTTTTTCATCCCAGCCCCGCACGGCGTAGTACTCCTGTAAGGCTTTCTGAAAGGCGGCCCAGTCGAGGCGCCGATCCTTCCAGCGACCGTCTAAAATCCCCTCCTTGTAAAACCTATCCGGCAGCCTGTCTTCTTCTAATCCCAGGCCGGCTTGAGAGTTGTAGAGCCTTTCCAGATTGTAGGTCCGTTCCCCCACCGTCCTGGCCCACACCCCGTCCACGTCCCATCCGGTCACCGCCTTGATCAGAGGGGCGACCGGGTGGGGTGAGTTGTCGAACCCGTTGCGGAAGCAGAACTTGCACATGACCAGGGAGTCCACCAGGGCCATGTCGTCCTGCATGTCCTTGACGATGGGGGCTTTCCCTTCAAAAGAAAACCTGTCCAGCGTGCCCTGGAACCCTTCCTGGACCTGGATCATGGCTCTTAAATGGCAGGCGCCGCGGCTGGAGGTGGAATAGGCCAGGGCCACCCCGTACTGGGACGTGGGCTCGTATCCTGGTAAGTCGATGCCCTTGAGGTGCAGGGCGTAGTATTCCGAGCCCTTGCCGATGCGGGCGGCCGCCTTTCGGCTGCCGTCGGCGATGATTTCGCCTATGCCCTCCCGGTAGGCCATTTTCTTGAGGAGGGCCTCCTGCGCGGCCGAGTTTCCCCAGGAGAGGTCCAGGCCATCCACGTCCTTGCGGCTGACGATGCCCTTTTCATAGAGCTCCATGAAGAAGCTCAAAGTCACGCCCGCCGAGATGACGTCGATTCCGTACCGGTTGCACAGCTCGTGCAGCCGGATGATGCTCGCCACGTCGTCGTTGCCGCAGCAGGACCCCAGAGCGAAGAGGGTCTCGTATTCGGGGCCGTCGGTGTAGATGCTATCAGAGCGGTGCACCTTGGAGCAGGTGATGGTGCAGCCGAAGCAAGCCTTGTCGGAAATTTTGTATTTTTCCAGGGACTGGGCGTTGATGTTCCCTGCCCCGGGGAATTGGGAGGTCTGGAAATTCTTGGTGGGCAGAAAGCCCGCCTCATTCCCCAGGGCCACCACGCCGGGGGTTCCGGCCTTTCGAAGCCCGGCCCCCTTCTCGACGAGCAACTCGTTGGCCTTCTTGATGACTTCCTGGAACAGGTCCGCGTCCGCGATCTCCACTCCGTGGGTGCCGCCCTTGACCACGATGGCCTTCAACCTCTTGGCCCCCATGACGGCGCCGGGCCCTCCCCTGGCCGCGGCCCTGGCGTTGTCATTGATGATGGAGGAGATGAGCGAGCGGTTCTCGCCGGCTTGACCGATGGCCAGAACGCTGACATCCCCGTGCCGCGCCCTCAAACGGTTTATGGTCTCCGCAGCATCCAGCCCCCACAGGTCCCCGGCGGGAAGAACGCGACTCTCCCCGTGGGCCACCAGGATGTAGCGGGGCTCCTCAGCCGCGCCGGCGATGGTCATGGCGTCAAAACCGGCGTACTTGAGCTTGGCGCCGAAGTACCCGCCCGAATGGGAGGCCAGACAGGTCCCGGTGAGGGGGGAGCGGGTGGTGAGGCTGAAAAGCCCGGTGGAAGGGGCGGCCGTGCCGCACAGAGGACCCGTGGCCAAAATCATCGGATTTTCCGGAGATAAAGGATCCACGTCGGGACCGGTCGTGGTGTAAAGGCGATGGATCCCAAACCCTCGGCCGCCCAGTGTCTGAAAAAGGAGTTCTTCGGGTATCTTCCTGATTTTGCTCTTGCCCCTGGTGAGATCGATCTCCAGGGACCGGCCATTGTATCCGTACATCATAACCTCTTTATGGTCCGCCCGGTCTTTTCCGGCTCCCCTAATCCTCATCCAGGTTCGTCTCGTAACGGCGAAATAAGCGCAGGGCTCCGGTGGGACAGATCTTGACACACTCCGGATCGCCGCCGCAGAGTTCGCATTTAACCACGGACTCGAGGCCCATTCTGATCATGCCGAAGGGACAGGCCGCCACGCACAGACCGCACTGGTTGCAGCCCCACCTGTCCACCTTCAGATAGCCCTGATCCCGGTGGCGATAGATGGCGTCCCGGCCGCATATAGCCTCGCAAGGGGCGGCCAGGCACTGGCTGCACGTCAGGGGATAACTCTTCATCCCCTCGCTGATGACCCTCATCCTGGACGCCTTAGGAGAGACCTCTTTTTGATCTGTCAGAGAACAGACCATCTCACACAGCCTGCACCCGATGCACTTCTCCGGATCCACCATCAATACATGCCACGTCCGCGCCCTGTCTGGATCCATCGGTCTTCCCCGTTAATAGAGATCGCTCATGACGCCGTCCAACCCATATTTCTCCAGCGTCTCTTTCGTCGGCACGCCGTTCTCGTCCCAACCCCTGAGGGCGTAGAACTCATCCATCATCTTCTCAAACACGTCCTCCTTGATGGGCGGCACGTCGTCGCCCAGGGTTTTGAGGGGCTCTTTGAAAAAGCGCGCGGGCAGGGCGTCGTCCTTCCGGCCGAAGCCCCGCTTCACGTTGAACGCCCTGGTGAGGGTGTAGATGGCGCCCCCCACCGGAGGGCCGCCTTCTATGGTAAAGTCCTCCAGGAGGGCCTCGTGCCGGTCATTGTAGAGGGTGGAGGCCCCAAATCCCGTGGCCGCGGCGTAGAGATCCGCGTATATGGGCAGAAGCCCCATCTGCTCACAGACGCCCAGGGAATCGATGACGACCTTCCGGCTCTGCCTGGCCGCCACCAGAGCGGCCTTGCCCTCGTAACCATACTGGTCCAGGTCCCCCATCACCTCCTCATAGATGCTCCAGGACCTGAGGTGACAGCCGCCCCGGTCGGATGTGGCGTAGGCGAGGGCCATCCCCACCGCGCCCCGGGGATCGTACGCCGGCAGCTCCATCCCCTTCACCTGCATGGCGTATCCGAGGCTCTCTTTGCCAATGGCTTTCGCCGCCCTCAAGGAGCCCTCGGCCAGCACATCCCCGGCGCCCTTTCGAAAAGCCACGGCCTCGAGTATCTGGGCCATGGCCTCGCCGTCTCCCCAGGCGGGCGTCACGCCGTTGATATCGCTTGGCGTGATGATCCCTCTCTCATGAAGCTCCATCAGGAAGGAGAGCACGCCCCCGGCTGATATGGTGTCGATCCCCAGCCTGTCACAGAGGTGGTTGAGATAGGCTATCCGCTCGAAAGACTCCAGGCCGCAATTTGGCCCCAGGAGCACCAGGGACTCATACTCCGGCCCTTCCAGCTCAAAGAGCTTGCCATCCGGACCCTTGACGCTGATCAGGTTGGCGCAAAGGAGGGAGCAGGAGTAGCAGCCCCTGTCTTTTTTGTTGGCCCGCGTCTTGGCGTACTCGCCGTTGAGGCGCTCCGGATGCGCGATCTGTCCGATCTGGAAATTCCTGGTGGGCAGGAGCCGGTAATCGTTCATGGCGTCCACCAGCCACAGGGTCCCGAAGGACCTCAGGGGCTCGGCGTTCTCCCTGATGGAGGCGTGCAGCTTTCGGACCAGGTCCAGGAACTCCTCGGGATGGGCGATGGGCACCACCCCATCGCCCCTGACGGCGATGGCCTTCAGATTCTTGGAACCCATGACGGCGCCGCCGCCGCCGCGTCCGGCCTGCCGGTAGAGGTCGGCAGAGATGCAGGCGTATCTCACCCTGTTCTCCCCGGCCGGTCCGATGGCGGCCACGTGCACATCCGAGCGCTGGAGATCCTCCTTCACCAGCCTGTCCGTTTCCAGAGAGTCCTTTCCCCAGACCTCCCCCGCGTCCCTCAGCTCCGCGTGGTCGTTGTCGATGAAGAGGTAGACGGGGTTCTCGGCCTTTCCGGTGATGATGAAACCATCGTAGCCGGCGAGCTTGAGATTGGCGGGCAGATGGCCCTTGATGCCGGAATCCATGTAGCCGTTGGTCAGGGGTGAGACAGTGGTGAAATACCCGTTGGGACCGAAGGCCGGCGTTCCCGTCAGGGGTCCGACGGCAAAACAGAACGGATTTTCAGCGTCAAAGGGTCCCACCTGATCGGGGGCGTGGTCATAGAGCATCTTGGCGGCCAAACCCCTTGAACCCAGAAAGCCTTTCTGATCGTCCGGATCAAGTCCGGATGTCCCGATCTCGCCCGAAGTGAGATCTATTCTCAATATCTTGCCGGCATACGACACCTTTCTCCCTCCACACATTCACCCTCGTCCACCTCGAGGACGATGGCCTCCATGGGACAGATCGCCACACAAACCGGTTTTCCGCCGCACAGGTCACAGATGAGCGGCGCGGGGGGAACCTCCCGAAACCTGATCACGTGATGCTCGCAGACCTCGCCGCACTTGCCGCAGCCGATGCATTTTTCGGCCACCGCCTCCACGCCCCCCCCGGCCAAAGGAATGAGGGCGCCGGTGGGACAGGCGGCGGCGCAGGGGGGATCCTGGCAGAATTCGCAGACCTTGGGGATATATTTCCAGAACTCACCTTCCAGGACCTTGATCCTGGACCTGGTGAGGTCAAAGACATTCTCATGGTGGAGAGAACACATCAACTGGCAGAGCCGGCACCCCGAACATTTCTCCTCGTAAATCGCCAACCTGGCCATGACTATCTCTTCTCCAAGGCCTCAAGAAGCCTGCGGCCCGCTTCAAAGACCTTCTCTTCCCTGACCCGGTCCAGGTCCATGTATCTGATGGCCCCCGTGGGACAGAGGGCCGCGCATTCGGGCGCCCCCCCGCACAGGTCGCACACTCTGGCCACGACATTCTCAATCACCGTGATGGCCTGGTTGTTGCAGGCGCCGAGGCACTTGCCGCAGCCGTCGCATTTCTGCGTGTCGATGATGACGGCCCCTTCGGGAGATATGGACATGGCCTTGGGCAGGCACACATCCTGACACATTCTGTGTCCGCACTGGAGGCAGATGAGGAGGGACCTTTTGGCCCCTCCCTTCACCCGCACCCTGGCGGAGGCCGGATGCACCACGCCGCTCTTTTTGAGAGAGCAGACCTGCTGGCACAGGTTGCACTCGATGCACCGCTCGGCGTCGACGACTATTCTTTTCAAGGAGATTCTCCTCGCCGTCTAAACATGCCAGGGTTCCGTAAGGGCGGTATAGGTTTCCGGCCGCCTCCGGTAGGGGTAATCCCTCGGGATGATGGTCGTCCGCCACTCCCTCAAGATTTTCATATCCAGATCAGCCATCACCACCCCTTCGTAGAAATCGTTCCCCCGGGCGATCGTGGATCCTTCCGGGTTGTTGATTTTGCTTCCGCCGTTATAAAGGAAGGTCCCGTGTCTGGACTGTCTCAATCCGACCCTGTTGGCCGTGACCATGTAGACCTTATTCATTATGCAGTGGGCCGGGGGCAGGCTGTCGACCGGGATAAACCACCTCGTGCTCCAGTTGACGGGCCACAGGATTATCTCCGCTCCTCTGACGTATTCCACCCTCGGGGCCTCGGCCGTGGTGGCATCCATGTCGATGATGATGCCTATCTTGCCCAGCTCGGTGTCGAAAACGGGATAATCGTCGCCCGGTTTCACGCCGACCCCTGTTTCATATTTGGGCAGGGCGTTCTCAGGATGGGTCTTTTGATAGGTCCCCACCACTTTGCCGTCGGCCCCGATGAGGGCGCTGGAGTTCAAAAGCCTTCCCTCGGCGGTTCGCTCCAGAAAGCTGCCGGTGCAGATGTACATGTTTCTTTTTTGGGCCAGACTTCCCAAGGCCTCCGTGGTCGGCCCCGGTATGGCCTCCGCCGTGCGGGCTATCTCGTCGGCCGTCATGTCCTTCTCCGGGCAGTCCCACAGGAAATACTCCGGCAGGCAGGCGAGCTGAACCCCCTTATCGGCGGCCCGGTTCAACAGGGACTCGGCCTTGGCCAGGTTCTCGTCCCGGTTGGAGGTGACGGGCATCTGGATGGCGGCGGCTCTCACTTCGTCCATCATTTCTCCTCCCACCCATCCAGCATCTCTAGCTGAATGGTTCCCCTCGGCCAGCGGGTCTCCCCTTCCACCTCTTCGAAGCCGGCCTTGATCACCTTGGCCATCTCGGCCACGCGCCAGCCCACGCACCGGCAGGCGTACAGACCGACGACATCCTGCTTCACCGCGGTGGGGCCTTCGGGTTGGCCGGATGAGACGGGATAGGGGAATCCCTGGGTGCCCATGGCCCCGATGTATCCGCCGATGCCCTTGGCGGGCCTCTCCGGGCCGACCCCCACGACCATCATGTCGTGCATGATGGCCCAGGTCTGCATGCTGCGAATGGTGTGCTCCTGCCCGCCGTTGCGGTCGAAGCCGGAGGTGACGAACCCGGCCACCTTGTTGCGCCATGGATAACCGAGGGCCTCCACGCCCATGGACCGGTCGAAAAAGGCCCTCATCTGGGCGGTGGTGTCCATGAAATAGACCGGGCTTCCGAAGATGATCCCGTCGGCCTTGTGGACCAGGTTGACGATCTCGTCGAAACAGTCATTCTCATCCTCATAGGCGGGGCAGGGTTTCTCCCAGCTCGGTTTCTTGAAGCACCGGTAGCAGGCGTCGCAGGGCTCCAGTTTCTTGCCCACGATGGTGTAAAAGTCCGTGGTCACGCCGGGCAGCTCTTCGGCGGCCCTGAGCGCCTCACGGAGTTGAACCTCCGTATTTCCGTGTCGGGGGCTGAAGGCCAATCCCAGAATCTTCACTTCGATGGCCATGATCAATCTCCTTTCTCTTCTCGCCGCTTTCTGCGGAGGAATACTGGTACTGGGATATTTAAATGCCTCATCTCAATGAATGGGCGATGGTCTACCTCCGTAAGATCTTGAGACCGGTCAGGGCGACCGAGGTGCCGATGACTAAAATGGTGATCACGATGAAGATGGTCGAGACCGCGGCCACCACCGGGCTGATGTCGTATTTCAGGGAGGTGAAGATCTGCACCGGAAGAGTGAGAATCCTTCCCGTGGTCAGAAAAAGGGCCATGATGAACTCCCCGAAGGAGCTGATGAAGGCGAAGAGGGCCCCGGCGAAGATGCCCGTCTTGATCAGGGGGGCCGTGATGAGGAAAAAGGTCTTGAAGGGCCCGGCCCCCAGATTCCGGGCCGCATCCTCCAGCGAAGGATCGATGCCCTGGAGCACCGATGAGACGATGAGAAAGACGTAAGGCGTCCCCCACAGGGAGTGGGCGAAGACCACCGGCAAGACCGTGCCGTAGAGGCCGATCCTGCCCGAGAACATGAGAAGGCTCACCCCCAAGATGACCCCTGGTATCATCATCGGCAGAAGAATCATCGTGTTCACCTTGGGGTAGCGGCGGGTCTTGCCCCGCAGGGCCACGGAGGCCAGGGTGCCGATAAAGGTGGACAACAAGGTGACGTAAGCGGCGATCATCATGGAGTTCTTGAAAGTGTCCATCCAGGGGGGCACGGTCAGGAACTCCACATACCAGCGCAGGGAAAAACCCTGAGGCGGAAAGGTGATCATCTCCCTCGAGGTGAAGGACGTGACGACGACGATGACTATGGGGGCCAGAATGAAAACGGCGATGGCCGCCGAGACCGCCTTCAATAGAATGTCATAGATGTCCAGTCCTTGAAACGTGGACGCATCGTCCCTCTTTGGCCGGCTCATGTTCGCTTCTTCTCCTTGGTGAAGTAGTTGAAGAAAAGGTAGACCACGACAATGGAAAAGAGCATGTTGAAGGCCATGACCCCGGCGAAGGGCCAATTAAAGGAGGTGAGGACCTCATGCTCCACCCTCATGGCGATGGTGGTCTGTCTTTCGGAGCCCAGCAGGGCCGGAGTGGCATAGGAGCCCAGGCTCCAAAGGGCGGCGAAGATGCAGCCCGCGGCGATCCCAGGGACGGACAGGGGGAGGGTCACATTGAAGAAGGTCCGTATCCGACCCGCTCCCAGATTCCGGGCCGCCTCTTTCAGGGAGGGGTCTATGTTCTCCAGGACCCCCAGGAGGGAGAGGACCATGTAGGGAAAGGCCACCTGGATGAGCCCCACCGAGACCGAAAAAAAGTTATAGAGCATGTGCAGAGGTTCATCGACGAGGCCCAATCTGATGAGGAGGCTGTTGACCAGCCCGCTATAGGAAAAAAGGACCACGAGACCGTAGATCTTCACGATGTACTGGGTCCACATGGTGATAAGAATCATGACCAGGAAGGCCGCCTTGGTCATGGACTGCGCCTTGCTGATGAGATAGGCTACGGGATAACCCAGCAGCAGGGTCACCAGAGTGACGACCAAGGCCAGCTTGAAGGTGAAGAGAAAGGTGTTGAGATAGAACGGGTCGGTGAAGAAGCGGAGGTAGTTGCCAAATGTGAACCCGACCTCATATCTCTTGAGGGGTACGGAAAGATAGAAGCTGATCCGCAGGAAGAAGAGGATGGGTAACACAAAGAAGAGGATGACCTGGAGAAAGGCGGGGGAGAGCAGGAGCCACATGCGGTGTCGGCCTAGCTTTCCCAGAAGGATCGAAAAATAACCAACCTCGTTGGCTTTCATGAACGCTCTCCTCGCTAGCCCGAATAGCGGAATGAGCAGCAGTTCTCGGGCTTGAAGAAGAGAAAAACCGTCTGCCCGGTTGTGTAACTGGGTATCTGGCTCACATTCTGCTCATCCACCCTCAATACGCCCTTGCTTTCCATGTCCACGTGGTAGCGAATGTAGAAGCCCATGTAGGTCACGTGCTTGACCAATCCTTTGAGCACATTGGCGCCTGGGGGCGGGTCGGCGAAGAGGGCTATCTTCCCCGGCCTAAGAAAGACTTTGTGCTCCATGCCGACCTTCAAACCCTCCTCCATCTTCACCGCAAAGCTCAGCCCTTCTTCCGTGCAGAAGGTGGCCGTGGGCGGGGACATGTCCACGATCTTTCCGATGAGGGCGTTGCTGTCTCCGATGAAGTCGGCCACGAATTCTCCCTCGGGGCGCTCGTAGATATCGATGGGCGTGCCCACCTGTTTGATCAGTCCGTCCTCCATGATGGCGATGCGATCCGCCATGGCCAGGGCCTCGGACTGGTCGTGGGTCACATAGATGGCCGTCATGCCCAGCCGTTTCAAGAGCGAGCTGATCTCCAAGCGCATCTGCTCCCTGATCTTGGCGTCCAGATTGGAGAGGGGCTCGTCCAGGAGGAGGACGCTCGGCTCGATCACCAGGGCCCGCGCCAGGGCGACCCGCTGTTTCTGCCCGCCGCTCAACTGCTCGGGATACCGGTCTCCGAAGCCGGACAGATAAATGAGGTCCAGGGCCTTGTGGACCTTGTCGTGGATCTCAGCCTTGGGGAGCTTTCGCATCCTGAGGCCGAAGGCGATGTTGTCGAAAACCGTCTTGTGGGGAAAGAGAGCCCAGTTTTGAAAGACCATGCCCGTATTCCTCTTTTCCGGAGGTATCGGGCTCACCTCCACCCCCCCGATGCGGATGGTCCCCGAATTGGGCCTCTCAAAACCGGCGATCATGCGCAGGGTGGTGGTCTTGCCGCATCCGCTGGGCCCCAAAAGGAAGAAGAACTCTCCCTTTTGTATCCAAAGGGAGACCCCCTTGACCGCCTCAACCTTGCCAAAATATTTGGTCAGGTCGAGGACTTCCACTTCCACACCGTTCTCCTTCACCGACTAATCCCTCCTCAGACTCGCTTATTCCTCTGGGATCTGCCTTTTAGGAGGGGGGCCGCGAGAGCCCCCCCTCTCTCTCCTACTTTTTGCCGGCGAGGGGCAAGATCTCCTTATTCCACCTCTCGTCGATCTGTTTATACATGGGCTCTATTGGACCCCAATCAAAGGGCGAGAACTTGTTGTACTCCTCGTCCGTGTCCATGATAAACCAGGTCACATCTTTCGGCGCCCTAACCTGAGAGTTGGAGACGCTGTTGAACTGCCTCTTGACAAAGTCCAGTTGAACGTCCGGTCTGAGAGCAAAATTAATAAAGGCCTCGGCCAGCGCCTTCTTCTTGGTCCCCCTGACGATCATCTGGTAGTCGTAGTAGCCGTTGAATCCTTCCTTGGGGAAGATGAAATTGATGGGCATGCCGGCTTTCTTTTTCTGGTAGGCGGTTCCGGTGTAGAAGGGAGACATCCAGACCTCTCCCTGCTCCATGTAGGCGTAGAGGTCCGCTCCACCCTTGTACCAGACCTTGACGTTGGGGGCGATCTTCTCCTTGAGGACCTTGAAGATCTCGTCCAGATGGTCCACGATCCACTGTCCAGTGGGGTTGTTGTTTCCCATGACGTAGGAGGTCAGGTAGAAAACCTCCAGCCACCAGGCCCGGTCCAGGCACGTCTTGCCCGCCACCTCGGGACGGGTGAAGTCCTTCCAGGACTCGGGCTTGAAAGGGACCTTCTTCGGCAGATAGACCAAAGCCACGGGGGCGCCCTGATAGGGAACCCCATAGCCCTGCTGATAGCCCTCGAGCTTTTTGAGGGCCGAAAATATCTCCTTATGCCGGGGGATGTTGTCAAAATTGATGGGCAGGATCAGATTGTTGATCCGGGCCTGGGTGTAAATCCTGCCCTCGCCCAGAAGGACGTCGTAGGGTGGTTGATCCGGCGGGGCGGCGATGATCTTGGTCACCAGTTCGGACCATCCCGGCACGACCGTCACTTTTGCCCCGGACCACTTCTCAAAGGGTTGGGCGATGGCGGCCGTGTAGTGTTTGGCAAAGGGGCCGCTCCAGGTGGACACGGAGAGGCCCTGCCCTTCGTATGGCTTTTTGGCCAGGACGCCGCTGGAAACGGCCAGGCAGAGGCTCAAGGAAAGCAGCACCAGCAACAGCTTTTTACCCATGTCTATCCTCCTTCTGCACGAAAAGAAAAAAGGGGGTTCTCGGCCAACGCTTCATCTTCCGTCTACGCTCATGTCATAACGGCCATCACCTCCTTGGGGCCTGATTTTCCGAAGGGTCCCGCCTGATGCCCCTCTCCGTTCCCTTTAATAGATCTTCAGCCTCACGCCCGGCGCCACCCGGGACAGCGGGACCCTCATCGGGCCATCAGGCATTTTTTTCCGGCCGGGGTCCGCAATCCTCAAAGAGCCCTATTATCGCGTCCTGGTTGATATAAGAGGGTAGCCACATCGACTTAAGGTCCTTACTTCGGGGGCGCAAGACTAGCCCCCGTCAACGGGTGAAAAGAGTGTGAGGGTCTCTCCATCCTGCATCAGACGCGCTTCCCCGGCCACCAGGCCGTCGACCAGCACTATTTTCGGGAGACCTTCCGGGATCCCCAACGCCTTTAAAATCTCCCCCACCGGCGTCTCTCCTGCCAGGCCCATCCTGAACTGCGGCGGGGTGTGGTAGCGGGAGAACTCGGCGAAGAGCTTCACGGAGATCTCCATGCCCCCTCCCTAGGGTTCAAGTATCCGCTTGTAGGTGTGGGGAAGCCGCCACTCAAGCATGTTGAACGATTTTTTCATCTCCCTCAGGCCGGCCAGATCCACCTGGGCCACGGCGATCCCCTCTGTAAATTCACCGGCCGAAGCCATCACCTCACCCAAGGGAGAGATGACGCGGCTCGAGCCGAGGTAGAGGATGTCCCCTTCAGGCGAACGCCACGTGCCCACGCGGTTCGCCCCGACGACGTAATACATGTTTTCAAAGGCGCGGAGCTGCATGTCGAAGCGATGGGAGTCTATCCACTTGCCGCTGCAATGGGCGGGCCAGAAGAGAATCTCCGCCCCGTCCAGGGCCACGATGCGAGAAGGCTCCGGAAAATCCAGGTCGGAATCGAGCAGAATGGCCATTCGGCCGAGATCTGTCTGGAAAACGGGGTAATCCTCTCCGGGAATGATGCCCAGGCCGTACTCGTCCTTGGGGGCCCCTCTCCAGGGATGGCTTTTCCTATAGAGGCCCACCAGCCCGCCGACGGGGTTTATGAGAGCGCTGGTGTTGTAAAGCCCCCTCTCCCCCTTCTCCACCACGGACCCGGCCACGATGTAGAGCCCTGTCTTCGAAGCCTTGTCCATGAGGGTCTCGGTGGTGGGGCCGGGGATCGGTTCGGCCGCCTCCTCCAGTTTCGGACCGACGAAGCCCGTGGAGAAATACTCTGGAAGGCAGACGACCTTGGCCCCCTCATCCCGGGCCGCGTCGATCCACTTCAGGGCCTTTTTGAGGTTATTCTTCTTGTCTCCCTGCTTGATCTCCAGCTGGACGGCGGCGACCTTGTATCTATCCATGGGTTGCGTGCCTCCCTGTCCTGTCAGGTCATCGGCCGGCTGTGCATCTCATCCTGCCCGGCGTATGATCCTTATTCAATCATTCCCTGCATCTATAAAAGATAATACTATTGATTAAAGCCTCCCCCGAAGGGCGCCTTCTGCTATCCACCCGAGAGAGGGGGCATGATGGTCACCTGGTCCCCTTCGGTCAGGGGGGTGACGGCCCCTTCTCTGTACCTCACATTCTGGCCGTTCAAGAGATAGACCAGGTTGCCCCGCCGCAAAAGGTCGGCCGCTTCCCGACCGTATCGCCCGGCCAGATAATCGATCACCGACTGCACGGTGGCCTGCTCCGCCAGATCGAGCGACAAGATCTCCTCCCCGACCAGGTGTCGCAGGTTGGCATAGAGCTTCAGGGAAATGTTCACGCTTTCTCCGCCCCGGACCAAAGCTCCTGGGCCGCCTCCTTAAGCCCCAGCTCCTCGAGCTTCTCCCTGGTGGGCACCCCGTTCTCATCCCAGCCGCAGACCTTGTAGAACTCATCCAGCATCCGGTTCAGGTCTCCGGCCTGAACAACCCGTCCTCGGGCCGAGCCCGAGGGCAGGGGGTCGGTCAGAAATCTCTTGGGCAGGGCGTCGTCCTTTCGCCCAAAGCCTTCACGGACGTTGAAGGCCCGAATCAGGTTGGCGGTCCTCTCCCCAGGCCTTCCTTCGGCGCCCTCAATGACAAAATCTTCCAGGATGTCCTGAAGGGTGGCGTTGTAGTGGGGCGTCACTTTCCAGCCCGTGGCCTCGGCCAGGAGCGAGACGAACACCAGGGGCAGCCCCATAACTTCGCAC
>CAYXRH010000005.1:0-5314 GCA_964466355.1 uncultured Thermodesulfobacteriota bacterium | reverse complement strand
TCCATGATGGCCTTGCGGTTTATCCGGGCCGCCACCAGGGCCGCCTTTCCCTCTGTGGAAAAGGGATCCATGTTCCCCATAATCTCATCGTAGATGGTCCAGGCCCTGAGGTGGCATCCCCCCCTGTCCGCCACGGCGTAAGCGAGCCCCATGCCCAGGGCCCCCCGCGGATCATAACCGGGGATCTCCATGCCTTTCACCTGGATGGCCAGGTCAGGCGCCTCGCCGCCGATCTTGGCGGCGGCCCTTTTTGTGCCCTCGGCCAGGAGAGCGCCGATCCCTTCCCGCGCGGCGATCTTTTCGACCAGTTTGACCATTGATTGGTAGTCGCCCCACTCCAGGCTGAGGCCGTCCAGATCCTTCTTGGTGAGGAGTCCTTTCTCAAAACACTCCATGGCAAAGGCCAGCACGCCCCCGGTGGAGATGGTGTCCACCCCGAGCCGGTCGCACACCAGATTGAGATAGGCGATGGCCTTGAGGTCGTCCACGCCGCAGTTTGAGCCCAGGAGGCAGGCCGTCTCGTACTCCGGTCCCTCGATCTCGAAGGGGCCGAACTCGCTCTCCTTCACCTCGGCGATGTTGGCGCAATGGAGGGAGCAGCCGTAGCAGGCCCCGTTCCTGGTCTTGAGGAGATTCACCACGGCCTCGCCGTTGATCTTTTTGGCCCCCTCGAAGCTGCCCTGCCGAAAGTTCCGGGTCGGGAACATGCCGTAGTCGTTCATCGGATCGACCAGGAACATGGTCCCGTACGTGGTCAGGGCCGCGCCGTTCTCCTTGAGCCAGGCGTTGAGTTCCCTGACGTGGTCGTTGAAGGCAACGCGGTTCACCAGGCCCACCTTTCCGCTGCCCCTGACGGCCACAGCCTTGAGATTCTTGGCCCCCCACACGGCGCCCACGCCGCCGCGGCCGGCCTGGCGGTAAAGGTCCCCGGTGATGCAGGCGAAACGGACCCGGTTCTCTCCGCCGGGGCCGATGGAGGCCACCCTGACCTTCCGGCCTCCCAGCTCCTTCTGGATGCTGGTCTCGGTCTCCTGGCAGCCCTTGCCCCACAGATGCCCGGCCTCCCTCAAGACCACCTGGTCGTCGTCGATGAAGAGGTAGACCGGCTCTTCGGCCTTTCCCGACAGGACCACGGCGTCGCAGCCGGCATGCTTCAGGGCCGGCCCGAGATGTCCGCCCAGGGTGCAATCAAGCCATCCCCCGGTGAGGGGCGACTTGGTGGCGAAGTTGCATTTGGGGGAGAAGGCGCCGGTTCCGGTCAGGGGGCCGTTGGAGATGACCATTCGATTTTCAGGGGAAAAAGGGTCGGCGCCCGGAGTCTGCTCGGCAAAGAGGAGCCCGGCCCCGAAGCCCTTGCCCCCGAGAAATCGTTTGGCAAAAGCTGGGTCCAACTCTTCCTTTTCTATCTTCCCTGAGCTGAGATCGACCCTCAAAATCCGGCCGGCGTACGCTCCAATCATCGATCACCTTCCTGAATGACTTAAATTTTATAAGCGGTCATCTTCACAATCCAAAGGAGCCGCCTTGTCCACGGCCTCGGGATTGACGACATTGCGGGGCATCCGGCCCTCGAGCGCCCTGACCACCTCTGCCACGGCCTTTTGTCGCAGATTCATCCAGGACTCTTCGGAGTAGAACCCGGCGTGCGGCGTGATGATGACGTTTTCCATCTTAAGCAAGAGGTTGTCCGGCGCCGGCGGCTCCTCGGCCAGCACGTCCAGACCCGCTCCGGCGATCCACCCTTCGGCCAGGGCTTTGATCAGAGCAGGCTCATCCACGACCGCCCCCCGTCCCGTGTTCACGAGAAAGGCCGATCTCTTCATCCTCTTGAGAAGGGCTTCGCCCATCATGCCCCTGGTCCCTTCGGTGAGGGGGACGTGGATGGACAGGATATCGGATTGTTCGACCAGCTTTTCCAGATCGACCATCCTCACGCTGAGGGGCGAAACTTGCTTCTGATAGGGGTCGTGGGCGATGATGTGAAGCCCCAGGCCGGAGGCCTTTTGGGCCAGGGACCTGGCGATGCGGCCGAAACCGAGCAGGCCCAGGGTCCGGCCCTCGAGCCGATGCACTGGCCCCTCCTTCCTGGCCTGCCAGCGCCCCTTTAAAACGGCCTGATGGAGGGGCAGGATCCACCTCTGCAGGCAGAGCATGAGCGCCAGGGCGTGCTCGCTGACCTCGTCGATGCAATAGTCGGGCACGTTGCAGACCATGATCCCCTTCCGGGTGGCGGCTCCGACTTCTATGCCGTCCGTGCCGATAGCCATGCGGACCATCACCCGGCAGGCATCCAGGCCTTCTATGACGCGCTTCGTCACCGGGGCATAGTAATAGATGAGCCCCACCGCGTCCCGGGCGAGGGCCAAGACCTCCTCCTCCGTCCGGCAGGCGGCGGCCACAAGCTCGGCCCCCACCGGGGTCAGGCAGGCCCGCTCCACAGCCATGGAATCGGCGAAGGCCTCGGTGACGGCCACCTTCTTCATGGCGCCTTCTCCACGACCTCCACGAGGGCCGGTCCAGCCACCTGGAACGCCTTCTCCAGGACTCCCTTGAACTGGCCCGCTTCCCTGACTCTAAATCCCGGCACACCGAAGGAGGCCGCCAAGGCCACGAAGTCGGCCCCGGGAAGCTCTACGCCCACGTGTCTGCCGCCGAATTGGGTCCTCTGCATTCTTTTCAAGGTTCCGTAGGATCGGTCGTTGATCACGATGGCCACCACCCCCACGCCCTGCTTTTTGGCCGCGGCCAGCTCCAGGCCCGTCATCAGAAAGCCGCCGTCGCCGCACACGGAAACCACCTGACGCTCCGGGAAGGCCACCTTGGCGCCGATGGCCGCCGGCAGGCTGTAGCCCATGGAGTAGAATAAGGTGGGGCCCAGAAAGGACCTCGGCCTGAAGGCCTTAAACTCCGAATACATGGCGTAGGCGGGCAGACAGGAGTCCACCGTGACCACGGCCTCCGGTGAGAGAACCTCCTGCAGATCCCGCGAGTCAAAGAGCCCTCGAGGCCTCGAGGCCTCCTCGGCCTCGCTCGCCTCCTTCAGCCGGCGGCAGCGGCCGACCCACTCGGCATTCACGGTGTAGGGATGGGCCTCTAGCCTGTCCAGAATGGCCCGCGCAAAGGCCTTCACGTCACAGACCAGAGGAACCTCGGGCGGGTATATGTTGCCCATCTCCGCGGCGTCGATGTTGACGTGGATGAGCCCCTGGGGGGCGTCCTGCCAGTACTGTCTGGCCAGGTCCGTGAACCGGACGCCCAGGGCGATGACGCAATCGGCGCGGCTGATGAGCTCCACCGCCTCCCGGGGCCGACAATACCCCACGTAGGGAGACCGATCCTCCGGAACCACGCCCTTGCCCATCTGGGTGAAGAGCACCGGAGCCTGAAGGGCCTCCATGAGCCGAATGATTTCGGCGGCGCAGTCATTGGCAGTGGCCCCGCCTCCGACCAGGATCAGAGGAGACGTGGCGGAGACCATCCTTCTGAAGGCCGACTCCAGACCTTCCTGCTGACAGGGGACCGGCTCCCTGACCGCTTCTCCGCCCCAATCCATCTCCTGGGCCGCCGGGTCCGCCTCCGCGGCCAGGACATCCACGGGAATGGCCAGGTGGACCGGTCTGGGTCGGCCCGAGGTCAGCTCTTCAAAGCCCCTGGCCACCAGCCGGGGAATCTGGGCCACCGATTCCGCCCGGCCATTCCACTTGGTCAGAGGCCGCGTAAAACCGGTGAGGTCCATCTCATGATAGGCCCCGACCTCTTTGCCCACAGCCTCCGAGCGAACGTCCCCGCTGATGAGAAAGACGGGGATCGAGTCGCCGAAGGCTTCCCCCAGCCCGGTGGAGGCATTGGTGACCCCGGGTCCGGCCGTGGTGAGGCAGACGCCGACTCTTCCCGTCGCCCGGGCGTAGCCGTCCGCCATGAAGGCCGCCCCGCCTTCATGGCAGGCCCCGACGCATCGAATATCCCTGTCCTGGTAAAGGGCGTCGTAGACAGAAAGGATGTGATAGCCGGGGATGCCAAAAAGGGTGGTCACGCCCCGTCTTTTCAAGGCCGAGATGAGAAGTTGTGCTCCGGTCATGTCCCTTTGTCGCTTCCTGTCCGTCTCTTTTCAGCCGAACCTTCGACTTCCGTCGCTTTCAGGCCCCTCCGGCTCGATCCCCAGACAGAGTCACCCCAGATGGGCGCAGGCTCCTCTAAACTCCCGGCTTCTAGAAGGACGGAGGCGTCACCACCCATATGCTCTTAACGGGCTTGTCGCCAAGGGGCTTCATTCTGTGGGGAAGCTGGCTCGCAAAGTAGATGCTGTCCCCCTCCTCCAGGACGTAGACCTCATTGTCCACGGTGACCTCCAGGGTCCCTTCCAGGACGAAGCCGCACTCTTCGCCCTCATGGTTGTACCACTCATCCGGGCCCTGTTCATCGGGCCCCGATTCGCTGAGCATAATCTCCAGATTTCTTTGAAGATCAGGAGTCAGAAGATAGACCTTGGTCCGGGACTTGGGATAGACGAGCATCTTGCGCATGTCTCTGCGAACCACTTCGGCCTTTTTCTCGTTGGGGAGTGAATGCTCGCTGTTCTCGTTTCCGAGGGCCATGAACGGCACGTCCAGGGCGTTGGTGATCTTCTTGAGAATGCCGATGGAGGGGTTGGCCTTGCCCCTCTCGATCTGGCTCAGGTAGTTGACCGAAACGCCGGTCTTGGCGGACAAATCCTGCAGGGTGATACCCCGATTTTTGCGCAAATTCTTAATATTTTCAAATATATCCACTTCTCTTTCCATGGCCGACACCTTCGATTTTTGGCACTATATCATGAAAATAAAACTATGGCAATAATCTTTTCTACAATAGATATATTTTTCAGCGAACAACTCAAATCTATAGGCTTTCCGCCCCCCCGGATCGGATTTAATGAAGGCAGTCTTAAACTGACCTGAAAGGGCCCCGCGATCAAAACAGCTTCGGCGTGGTCCTTCGGGATTTGACAACCTCAACCTCGTCGGCTTAGAATTGAATCCGAGGCTCTCCAAAGACCTCGGTCTCAGGCATGGATGCTGGTGAGCTGACCAGAGTTCTGGACTCCCAGAACCCCCTTGATCTGATACTGGTTCTGGATCAGGGTGAATTCCGTTCGACCATCATCTACGAAATCGACCACCCCCACCAACTCGTCGTCGCCCAGACGAACCCGCCCTTTCTTCACTCCCAGGCGGGCCTGAAGATCCAGGCCTCCTTCGTCGCTTACGACTGTGAGGCCGACCAGAAGAAGCGGTACGGCTTCGCCACCAGCCTCCTCAACGTCTGGCCCCAGTTC
>CAYXRH010000004.1:0-30781 GCA_964466355.1 uncultured Thermodesulfobacteriota bacterium | reverse complement strand
CCCGAGGGGTGGGTCGCTCGGTCAACATCTCCCGGGCCAACATCCACGGCCTCGAGTCAGGGCTGAATCTCGAATTTTTGAAACACTTTTGTCTGGCCTTCAACGCCACCTGGCAGGACGCCAGGAACGAGAGCCAAATCAGGGCCTTTGACGGCAAAAAGCTGCCAGGCCGCTTCGAGAAGGCCTATCTCGGCCGGCTGGAGTTTAGATGGGCTGGATTTAAACTCTTTGGCCAGTACGCCTTGGAGCAGGGACTCTTCTACGACACGGCCAACCTTCTGCCGGCCGCGGACAAGGACGAGATCAACGTTGGGATTTCCTTTCTGTGGCGCTCTTTTCTTCTCAATTTCGAGGTCCGCAACCTGACCGACGAGCGCTTCGAGGACTTCAACGGCTATCCCTTGCCCGGGCGATCCTATTACCTGAGTCTGAAGTACGGCTTTTAGGACTCTTTAGACAACCGCAATTTATCAAAGAGGAAAAGAGCCAAGGAGGATGAACTGACATGAGAGTCAAGGCAAGATTCCGTGGGGCTGAGCCCGGCGTTAAGCTCGGGTTTGTTTGGGGGCTGATCATCCTGACCGGCTCACTGGCCGGCCTCGACCTCGCCGAAGCAAGCCCAGAGGCCCAGACGGCCGTGGCGGCCACTGTGGCCGCGGACTGGTCCAGCGCGGCCCATTCCGTGGTCAGCGTCGGGCCGGTGGGCGGCCCCCGCAGCGCTCAAAACGATCTCGTCCCTTCAGCCACCTCTGACATAAGCGTCGTCTCCGAGGGCGAGCACTTCTATCGCCTCGCCAGGTTCGGCGCCGACAGCGTGACCAAGTTCCATGTCGACTCGCCCAGCTCGCCCCTCTGGCAATTCTCTGTCCGGGGCGACGAGACCAGCGCCAACCCCCACGACCTCGTCTTTTTGAGCGACCAAAAAGCGTATCTCTTGCGCTACGGCAGCACTAGAGCCTGGATCGTCAATCCCTCGGCCGCGAGCGAAGCCGGATTCAAGATCGGGGAGCTCGACCTGAGCCTCTACGCTGATTCAGACGGCCTGCCCGAGATGGAAGGCGGGGTCATCGTCAACGACAAGCTCTTCATCATCATGCAAAGATTCGACCGCGACAACAACTGGGTGCCTTCAAACACGGCCTACGCGGCCGTGTTTGACACGACCACCGACGCCGAGATCGACACCGGCCAGGGCTCGGCTGACGGCTTGAAGGGCATCCCCCTGCCCATCAAGAACCCGGTGAGCATCCAACACCTCTCCTTAAACAACCTCATCTACATCGCCGGCCCCGGCCAATACCCCAGCACCTGGTCTGACCCCACGGGCTACGAGTACACCGGCGGCATATTAAGCCTCGACCCCGAGACCTATCAGACGACCTTCATCCTGGACGACGGCGACGCCAACGACCACCCCTATGGCGCTTTTGCCGGCCTGGCCGTGGCCTCGCCGACCAAAGGCTACTTTGTCGGCTACGCCGGCTGGGGCGACAACACCCTGTACACCTTTGATCCCGGCCGCGGCGTCGTCACCGGGGCCGTGGCCGGCCTGGAGAACAAGAACATCACCGGCATGGAGTCAGGGATCTACTTTGACCGCAACGGCATGCTCTGGGTCTGCGACCAGACCGAGGCCCAGGTGGTCATCGTCAAGACGGCCGACGACACTGTTGACGAGACGGTGGGCACTGACTTGAATCCGGCCAAGGTCGTCTTCTGCGGTGGCTCGGCGGCTGACGACGCGGCCGCCTTTGTGTCCCGCTTTTTTGAGGAGTGTTGGCAGCGGGGCCCGGCCGCGACCGAGATCAACGAGTGGATCGTCAACCTCCTGGCCAAAAGCAGAACCGGGGCTGATCTGGCTCAGGCCTTCATCTTGAGCCAGCAGTTTGAGGAACGAGGCGTGAGTGACGAAGAGTTCGTGGTTATACTCCACCGCACCCTCTTGGTCAGGGAGCCGAGCGAGGACGAACTGAGGCGCTGGATCAACGTCCTGGCCAGTGGCGTCAGCCGGGAGGCGATTCTGAATCAGTTCACCCGGGCCGACGAGTTCGCGCACGTGTGCGCCAGATACGGCGTCACACCTTATTAAGGGGCTTGAAATGACAGCTTTTCAGACAAGGACAAAGCGGCCGTGGGCCGCTGGTTAAACCATGCCCCTTAAACTCAAGTACCGGTCGATAATGGTCGTCGGCACTGGGTCCCACGTGGGCAAGAGCGTCGTCGTGACTGGGCTTTGCCGGGCCTATGCCCGGCAAGGAATCGACGCGGCGCCGTTCAAGGCCCAGAACATGGCCCTCAACTCGGGCATCACCGTTGAGGGCGGCGAAATTGGTCGGGCCCAGATCACCCAGGCCGAGGCGGCCGGCCTGGAGCCCCACGTGGACATGAACCCCATATTGTTAAAGCCGACCAGCGACCTGGGCTCCCAGGTCATTCTTCTGGGGCGGGTGCTGGGCAGCTACAAAGCGGCTGATTATTATGGTCTCAAGCCCAAGCTGACCAGAAAGGTCATGGCCGCCTTCCGCCGCCTCCAGGAGGCTCACCAACTGGTCATTATCGAGGGGGCCGGCTCCTGCGCCGAGGTCAATCTAAAAAAGCACGATCTGGCCAACATGGCCCTGGCCCGCCGCACCAAAGCCAAGGTGGTCCTCGTGGCTGACATCGACGCCGGCGGGGTCTTTGCCCAGGTGGTCGGCAGCTTCACCCTCCTCAGCCCGGCTGAGCGGCGGCTGGTGGCCGGCGTGATCATCAACAAGTTCCGCGGGGAGGCCGAGCTTTTCCGCGCCGGGGTCGACTTTCTTGAGAAGCAAACCTCGAGGCCGGTCCTGGGCGTCTTGCCCATGTTTGACCACATCCACCTGCCCCAGGAGGACGGGGTCGTCCTGGAGCGGGGCGAGACCAGGAGCCGGGCCGGCCAGGTCCGGGTGGGGGTGGTTTGTTTGAGCCGCATCAGCAACTTCACTGACGCCGACCCCTTGGCCGCCGAAGAGGCGGTCGATCTGCGCTGGATCAACTCCCCCGGCCAACTGGCCGGCCTGGACCTGCTCATCCTGCCCGGCACCAAGAACACCCTGGCCGCCCTAAGCCAACTCGAGGCCGCTGGCCTGGACCGGGCCGTCAAGGCCTTTCACGGCCTGGGGGGCAAGGTCTTGGGCCTGTGCGGTGGCTACCAGCTCCTGGGCCGGCGCATCGCCGACACCTTAGGCGTGGAGGACCGGCCGGCCAAGGCCGAGGGGCTGGGCTTGTTGGACGTGGAGACGATCATGGCCGCGGCCAAAACCACCACCAGGGTCGAGGCCCGGACCATGCCGGGGCTGCCTTTTGGCGTGCGCGGTGTGGTGAGGGGCTACGAGATCCACATGGGCCAGACCAGGGCCTTGAGCTGCCTCAAGCCCGCCTTTGGCCTCGTCTCTTGTCTGGGCCAGCCGGTGAGCCGGGAGGACGGGCACGTCAGCCCTGACGGCCGCGTGGTGGGCACGTATCTCCACGGCCTTCTGGACAACGACGACCTGCGGGCGGCGCTTCTGGGCTGGGCCAAAGGAGGAGCAAAGCTGAAGACAGGGCCGGACTTCGCGGCCTTTAAAGACAAGCAGTACCATCTCCTGGCCGATCTCATCGAGGAGAACCTAAATTTAAGCTCACTGCTGGAGCCAAAAAACTGATCGGCCATCGTTCATGGAGATTTAAAACCATCTTTAGCACATGAAGCACTTGACCATGTGCCCCTCGTCTACAATTCGCGGTTCTGGTCTTACTTCTGTGCACTCTTGTTTCATCCTGGGGCACCTGGTGTGAAAACAACAACCAGAAGGCGGGTCTATGGGGCTGGGGATTTCTCCTTGGAGTAATATCCGCTTCTTTTTCTTCTCGAGCACTGTCGAGGGCGAGGCCGACAAAAGAGCTTGGGTGTAAGGGTGCCGCGGATCGTCGAACAAGACGTCGCGGTCAGCCATCTCGACTATCTGACCAAGATACATCACCGCCACCCGATTGCTCAGGTGGGCGACGACGTTGAGGTCGTGGGAAATAAACAGATACGATAAATTATACTTGGATTGGAGATCCTGAAGAAGGTTTATCACTTGCCCCTGAATGGAGACGTCCAGAGCCGAGACGGGCTCGTCGCAAATGATCAGTTGCGGCTCGAGGCTCAGGGCCCTGGCGATGCCGATGCGCTGTCGCTGTCCGCCGGAGAACTCATGGGGATACCTGTTTATGTTATCCGGAAGCAGCCCGACGTCATTCATCAATTTCAAGACGCGGCTGTTGATTTCAGATTTGCCGACCAGTCGGTGAACCTTGAGGGCCTCGCCGATGAGGCTGCCGACCTTCTTGCGCGGGTCCAGGGAGGAGTAAGGATCCTGAAATATTATCTGCGCCGACAGTCTCAGCGAGTGCAGTTGGTGCCGGTCATACTTTAATATATCGCGGCCGCTGAACCATATCCTGCCCGCCGTCGGCCTTTCCAACAAAAGAATGAGCTTGCCCAGGGTGGTTTTTCCGCTGCCGCTCTCCCCGACCAGACCGACGGTCTCGCCCTTTTCAATGGTCAGATCGACGCTGTCGAGGGCCTTGACGTAATTGATCGTTTTTGAGAAAAATCCCTTTCGAATCGGATAGTACTTCTTCACCCTCTCCACGACGATCAACTCTTTTCCCGTAAAAGACGGCTTCTTTAAATCCGCTTTATTCGTCATCATCAGAAGATCCGCTTCGAGACGCGTACAGCCAGCATCTGACCAGATGACCCGGCTCGTAGGCAAGCAAGTCCGGCTCCTTGTCGCGGCAGATCTGGCGCACTTCAGGGCAGCGATCAGAGAAGCGGCAGCCGGGGGGTAAATGAAGCAGGTTCGGCACCAGCCCAGGGATGACGTTCAATTTTCCCTGTCTGGCCTCCACCTTGGGGATGGAGGCGATGAGCCCCTGGGTGTAGGGATGCAGCGGCCGGGTGAACAACCCCTGGACGTCGGTCTGCTCGTATATGCGACCAGCATACATGACGGCCATTTTCTGGGCATACTCGGCCACCACGCCGAGGTCATGGGTGATGAGGATGATGGCTGTTTTGATCTCTTCTTTTAGTTCGGCCAAGAGTTCCAATATCTGGGCCTGGATGGTCACGTCCAGGGCCGTGGTCGGCTCGTCGGCGATTATCAAATTCGGATTGCACGAAACCGCCATGGCGATCATGACCCGCTGGCGCATGCCGCCGCTCATCTGGTGGGGGTATTCCTTTACCCGAGTCTCAGGAGAGGGAATGCCGACCTTTTTGAGCAGCTCAACGGCCGCGGCCTGGGATTGGCGTTTGGACAAACCGCGGTGAAAACGAAGTGTTTCGGCGATCTGGTCGCCGACGGTGAAGACCGGATTGAGCGAGGTCATCGGCTCCTGAAAAATCATGGAGATGTGGTTGCCTCTGATCTGGCGCATCTCGGTCTCGCTCAACTTGAGGAGATCGCGCCCGTTAAAGAGAATGCGACCGCCGACGATGCGGCCCGGCGGGGTGGGGATCAATCTCAGGATGGAAAGAGCGGTCATGCTCTTGCCGCAGCCAGACTCACCGACGATGCCCAGCATTTCACCCGCCGTGACGGACAGGTGAACACCGTCCACGGCCCTGGCCACCCCGTCTTCGGTGTAAAAGTAGGTCTTGAGGTCCTCTATCTCCAACAAGGGCTTGCCGGGCCTGTCTTTTTCCGCCGCGTTCAGCATACCAGCACCAATTTCGACTCACCTGCCGCGGGCTAATAAGCCGCCTTCAACAGCTCCAGGATCTCGGCCTTGGCGGCCGGTCTGGGGTTGACCTTGATCAGTCCCGGGGCGACGCGGAAAACCGCGTCCGCGATCTGGGGCAAGTCAGCCTCGGGTATTTTAAGCTCAGACAACCCAAGCGGCAGCTCCAGCCTGGCCATGATGTCCTTGACTCGTTCAATCGCCTCGGCGCCGAGAGCCTTTTGGTCAAGGCCGGCCCCCTCCAGGCCCATGGCCGCGGCGACTTTGGCGTATTTATCAGGTCTGGCCTCCAGGTTGTAAGCCATGACCACTGACAGCACGGCCGAGATGGCCGCCCCGTGGGTGAGGCCGTAAGGAATCTGCACCGTCTCAGCCAAGGCGTGGGCCAAGCCGCCGCCGGTCTGGGACAAGGACATGCCGGCCAGAAGACTTCCGGCCGACATCTCTGCCCGGGCCTTTGGATCCCGGCCGTCAGAAAAAGCCTTTTCCAGGTTCTCCGAGATTTTGGTCACGGCCGCCAGGGCCAGGGGCTCGGATTGAAAATTGGCCCGGACGTTGAGCAAAGACTCGACGGCGTGGGAAAAGGCGTCAATGCCCGTGCTGGCGGTGAGTTTGGGCGGCATGGACAGGGTCAGGGTCGGATCGACGATGGCCCAGGCCGGCAAAAGATGTTTATCAACGATGCCGGTCAGCTCTGGCTTTTCCGGATTCTTGTCGGCCAAGATCGCAAAGACCGTCACCTCGCTGCCGGTGCCGGCCGTGGTGGGGATCAATATCGTCTGGAGCCCAGGCCCATCAACGGTGTCTCGGCCCAAGAGCGCGACGATGTCCCTGCCGCTGGTGACCATGACCGCGGCGGCCTTGGCCGCGTCCATGGCGCTGCCGCCGCCGAAGCCGATGATTAAATCGCGACCAGCGGCGCGGTGGGCGCATCTTCGGACCGTTTCGAGGCTGGGGGTCTCGTCCACGTCTCTGAAAACCGAGACCTCAAAGCTTTTCAGGAGAGCGCTCAGCCTGTCCACCAAGCCGCTTTGAACCAAGCCAGCGTCGGTGACCACCAATATGCGCTCGGCCCCTGTCTCGTCAACTATGGCGGGCAGCTGCTCAATGGCCTTATCGCCAAAAAGTATGTTTCCGGCGGTGCGAAAGGATACGAGCTGGTCAGACATTAACAATCGCTCCTCGAGGGTCCAAAGGCCGCATCGTCAGGGATACGAGCGGCGGTCATAGACCAACGGCTCTAATTTTTTTAAGATCTCCGCCTTGATCACCTGACCGACAAACAAGGTGTGGTCACCGACCTTGAGGCTGTCAGCGACGCGGCAGTCGATGTAGGCCAAGGCGTCCTGGTAAAGTATCGGTGATCCGCTTTCAGCCGGCCGCCAGAAGACATCCTTGAATTTGTCGATGTCCCGGCCGCTCTGGCGGCCGAAGTGGATGGCCAGCTCCTCCTGCCCCTGACTCAAAACGTTGATGGCGTACACGCCGCTTTTTTTGAACATATCGTGGCTGAAGTTCTGCTCCCACACGTTGACCGCGACGAGATAAGGCTCATTGGAGCACCGGGTCACCCAGGCGGCGGTCATGCCGTAGGGTTTGTCTTGCCACTGGGTCGTGATGACGTGGACGCCCAGGGTGATCTTGTCCAGGGCCCTGTCCTGGGGGGTGATGATCTTGCCGGTCCGGGTGTATTCAATCGGCTCGTTGTCATCTAGACCCATG
Source organism: uncultured Thermodesulfobacteriota bacterium (assembly GCA_964466355.1). Taxonomy (GTDB): domain Bacteria; phylum Desulfobacterota; class Desulfarculia; genus CAYXRH01. The sequence continues at coordinate 23,326 of CAYXRH010000004.1, read as the reverse complement.
TCAAACCTCCGGATATGAAAAAGCTAATTCAGCTTGGGATCGAGGATGTCCCTCAAGGTGTCACCGAATAAGTTGAAGGCCAGGACCAGCAGGGATAAGGCCACGCCCGGGATGAGGCAAATGTGGGGCGAATCGATCAAATAGGCCCGACCGCCCCCGAGCATGACGCCCCATTCGGGCGCCGGCGGCTGAGCGCCGAGACCCAAGAAACCCAAGGCGGCGCCGCCCAATATGGCCTGAGCCATGCCCAGGGTGCTGATGACGATGACCGGGGCCAGGGTGTTGGGCAGCACGTGACTCAAAATGATTCTGGCGTCGCTTATGGCCAGGGCGACCTCGGCCTGGATGTAGAGCTTCTCCCTGATCGAAAGGACCGAGCCTCTGACGACGCGGGAATAGGTCGGCACCGAGGCGACGCCGATGGCGATGGTGGAGTTGATCAGGCCGGGCCCCAGAGTGGCAACGATGAGGATGGCCAGCAGAAAATAGGGGAAGGCCAGCATCAGGTCCATGAAACGCATGATCAGGTTGTCGAGCAGGCCGCTGTAGTATCCGGCGATCAATCCGAGCACGGTGCCGATGGTGAAGCCGATGGCCACCGAGAGGCAGCCGATGAGAAGGGTGTTTCTGGCCCCGTATATCAGGCGGCTCATGATGTCCCGGCCGAACTCGTCCGTGCCGGCCCAATGGGCCAGGCTCGGCCCTTCCCTCTTTTCGACCAGATTCTGCTGCAAGGGATCATAAGGGGCCAGCAGCGGGGCCAGGAAAGCCATCACCAGGACCATCGCCAGCACGATCAGGCTCAAAAATGAGAGGCGGTCCCTCATCAGTTTTTTTAAAATATCGCGCATTAATCGAACCTAACGCCGCTTCATCTAAATATCCGGCCTCGCTTTTTGATCAGGACTCCTTTTTGCCCAGGCTCACGGTCGGATCGAGATAAACGTAAATGAGGTCAACGATGAGGTTGATGATGATGAAGCATCCGGAAAGCAGAAGAATGCCGGCCCGGATTATGGGGTAATCCCTGGAGAAGATCGCCTGGACCATCAAGCGGCCGATCCCCGGCCAGGAGAAGACCGTCTCGGTCAGAACAGCCCCGCCCAGCAGGATGCCGAACTGGAGGCCGACGATGGTCACCACCGGAATGAGGGCGTTTTTTAAGGCGTGCTTGTAGATGACGAACCGCTCCGGGATGCCCTTGGCCCGGGCGGTGGTGATGTACTCGTTGCGCAGAACCTCCAGCATCGAGGAGCGGGTCATTCTGATGATGATGGCCAGGGAATAGGTGGCCAGAGAAGCGGCCGGCAAAACCAGGTGCCGCCAGCTGCCAGATCCAAAGGCCGGCAGCCAGTGGAGAACCACCGAAAACAAAAGAATCAACATCAGGCCCAGCCAGAAGATGGGCAGGGAGACCCCGATGAGAACCGAGAAGCGAACCACATTGTCCAGAGCTGAATACTGACGAACGGCCGAGGTTATGCCGACCGGTATGCCCACGGCCACGGCGATGATCAAAGAGGCGATGCTCAGCTTCAGCGTGGCCGGAAAGGCGTGGCTTATCTCCTCCTTGACCGTGCGCTGGGTCTCGAAGGAGCGGCCGAAATCCCCTTTGAGGGCGTCGCCGATGAAAAGGAGGTATCGCTGGTGGAGGGGTTTGTCCAGGCCCAGGTCTTTGCGGACCTGGGCCAGCCCCTCTTCAGTGACGTCTTGCCCCAGGAGCATCATCGCCGGATCCCCCGGGGCCATCTCCAGAAGCAAAAAGATGATGATCGAAACGCACAGGAGCAGGACAATGGAGGCCAGGAGCCTTCTGATGATGTAGCTAACCACCGGTCGTCCCTGATTGTTTACTGATACTCAATTCCCCGCTCCTTGATTATCTTCTTCATCCTCGCCCGGGCCTCCTTGAGGCTGGGGATCTTGTCCCGGTCGAGACGCCAGGGCTCGGGAAACCGGGACGGGTCGAAGTGATGGAGGCCGGTCTTGACAATCTGGGCGCAGACGGCCACCCGCCGGCCCATGTCCTTGGCCTCCTCCAGCCCGGGCACGTCCCGTCCCAGGTGGGCGGCGAACCACTTGTCGTCAACGATGGCCCCCGGCCGCCAGGCCAGACCCATGGCCCCGATCTGGAGCTGTTTCATCAGCCCCACGGGATAGACGCCCTCCAGCATGAAAAAGTAGGCGATGTCCTTGACGGCGTTATCCTGGCCGCCGCTGCGGCAGGCCCCGACCGTGACCGCGCCGCCGACCTTGTGCTCGAGGGTCTTCCCGGCCCTGATCAGGGGGCGGCAGCGGTCCATCATGCACTTCAGCTGGGCGTTGATCATGCCGCAGTAGACCGGCGAGCCAATGATTATCCCGTCCGCCTCCAAAAGCAAGTCGTAAAGCTCAACCATGGAATCCTTGACGGCGCAGAGCTGCTCCTCGCTGACCGGACAGCGGTCGCAGTCGAGGCAAGGTCCGATCTTTTTCTTGTGGAAGCTGTAAAGCTTCGTCGTCACGCCGGCGATGGATTCGGCGCCCTGAAGGGCCTCGTGAACCATGACCAGGGTGTTGCCCAAGCGGGGGCTGCTCGAAATGCCCAATATCTTGACGCTGACTGGCTTTTTCATCTTTAGCGGCCTCCCCGGCTCATCGAATGTCGAGCTCACGCGGATAGTTGGTCAAAGACTCGCCACCGCCCTCCGTGACCACGACGGTGTCCTCGATGCGGAAGGCGCCGATGGAGAAATCATAAATGCCTGGCTCCACGGCCAGAACCATGCCTGGTTCGAGGGTCGTGTGGTCATCCGGGGCGATTGAGGGCAGCTCATGACCTTCCAGGCCGAGGCTGTGGCCGGTGCGGTGAAGCATGTAATCCTTATAGCCCAATCTGATTATGGCCTCCTCGGCCGCCCGGTCCACCGCCGAGACCGGAAGGCCCGGCTTGATGGCCTTTAGGGCGGCCCGCTGGATCTCCACGGCCGCCTCGTAGAAAGCCCTCTGCCGGTCAGAGACCCGGCCGATGAAATAGCCTCTGGTCATGTCAGAGCAGTAGCCCTTGTAAACGGCGCCGATGTCGAGGTTGACCATGTCCCCTTTCTCGAACCTGCGCTCGGTGGCGTAAGGGTTCATCATGTTGTATCTTTCCGGGCCAGAGGCGACCACCAAAAAGTCAGGCCTGTCCGCCCCTTCATCCATCATCGTTCGACCGAGGATTCGCTGGACGTCCAGTTCGCTCACGCCCTCCGTGGAAGCCTCGACGGCCGCCTGGCAGGCCTTGTCGGTGATCCGGCAGGCCTCCCTGACGTAGGCCACCTCCTGCTCGCTTTTGACCCTTCTCAAGGCCCACATGACACTCGAAGAATCGCCGAACTCGACGCCGGGCAATTTTTCAGCCAGCTCATCAAACTGATAACGGGTCATGCACAACCGCTGTCCATTGCTCGACTCAACGCCGGCCTTGGCCTTGTCGAGCTTGCGTTCGAGGATGAATTCCACCGCCACTGAGATCGGGTCAGGCCCGGCGACCCCGGACCGGCCACCCCAGGCTCGTATGTCTTTAAAAAACGAGGTTTTTTGACCGACTCCCAGCTCCAGGACCGGCAGAATCAGGACCGGCTCGCCCTGTTTGGGCAGGACGGCCAAAAAGGGACGAAATTTGCTGTCGTAGAGTATGGTCCTGTATCCGGTCAGATAAATCAGGTTCTCCGGCTGGGTCAGGAACAAGAAATCCAATCCAGCTTCATCCATCAAAGCCCTGGCCTTGTCCAACCTGGCCTCATACTCCTGCCTCGAAAAATCCAACTTTTTATTCTCCATTTATCTCCCCGTGACTTTATTCATTCCAAGGTCTAAAGGTTCGCGCCGGGGCCTTTGAGGCTGGCCAAAGGCCCCGGTTGCCGCCGGCAGGCTCTACTCCGGGCCGGCTAGTCGACTGTCGTCCGCGATATATCAATCAGCTCCATGGGATGCGGATAGAAGTCCTTGACTTTTGCTGAAGCGGCGTAAAACTCGAGCTTGTGGTAGATCGGCACCAGGGCGGCGTCGTCGATCAGCTTCTCCTGGATCGTTTCATAAAGCTCGTACCTCTTTCCAGCGTCAAGGGTGGCCACCGCTTTATCCAGAAGGGCGTTGATTTGAGGATCTTCGTAGGCCGAAAAGTTGAACTTGCTCCCTGAGTGGAAGCAGCTTCTCAGGGCTGAATCCGGATTGCCGGCGTTGAACCCCCAGCCGATGACGTAAAGCTGCTGCTCGTGTCTGAACAGGGCGTCGAGGTAAGCCCCCCACTCCATGACCTGGAGCTTGGTCTTGATGCCCACCTTGGCCAGTTGAGCCTGGACCGCTTCGGCGATCTGCCTGTCCTTGAGGTAGCGTCCCTCGCAGGTCCAGAGGTTCAGGGTCAGGCCGTCGGGATAACCGGCCTCAGCCAGAAGTTTTTTGGCTTTGGCGGGATCAAAGGGGAAGTTGTGCGGCGTCTTCGGTTTCATGATGATCGGGGGGATGATCGCCTGGGCGTTCAAGGCCAGGTTCTCGACGATGTATTCGACGATCTCGTCCCGGTTTATGGCGTAGCCGATGGCCTGCCTCAGCTTGACGTTTTTTAAGACCTTGTCGGAAGCGTTGAACCCGATCCAGACCGTCCTGGTTGACGGCGCGGTGAGAACCTTGACGTTTTTGTCGGCCTTGTATCTGGCTATCCGATGGGGCAAGGGATCGCTGATGACGTCTATCTCACCCGAGGCAAAGGCCATGTCGCGCGTTCCCTCCTCAGGGATGGGTCGAAGCACGAACCGGTCCAGCTTGGCCTTTTCACCCCAATAATTTTCATTTCTCTTGAGAACCAGTTTTTCCTTGGGCCGCCAGCTTTCGAGCTCGAAACGTCCGGTACCGACGGGGTGAGTGCCGAGGTTTTCACCGTACTGTTCAATGGCCTTGGGGCTGACCATGCCACCGACCGCCTCGCAGAGGTTGGTCAAAAACGGCGCCGAGGCCGTCTTTGTCTTGACGATAATGGTGTAATCGTCCTCGATCGTGACCGCGTCGATCATCCCGTAATAGGGCTTGCCTCGTGGAGCCTGCCTCATGCGGTCGAGGTTGATCTTGGCCGCCTGCGCGTTGAACGGCGTTCCATCCTGGAATTTGACGCCTTGGCGGAGTTTGAACCGCCAGGTGGTGTCGTCCAGGTTCTCCCACGAGGTGGCCAAACCTGGAATCAGTTTCAAATTCACGTCAAAGGCCACCAGGGTGTCGTAAATCAGAAAGTCGACCAGGAGATCAACCCCGCCCTTGTAGTTGTGAGGATCGAGCGTGGTCGCGTCGACGCCGACCCCGAGGCGCAAGACGTTCTCCTTGGCTGACGCCTCCCCGACCAAAAACCCAGAGCAGATGAGAAGGCACACACCCAAAGCGACACCGAATAATTTACTCGTGTACTTCGACATTGGCCCCCGCCTCCTTTGCTGATATTTGCAATTTAACAATAATTATGATCTTCCTTCGTCGATGAGGGCCCGCCTCCTCAACCTACCTCCTTTGATTGGCGGCCAGTCTGATTCGAGTGGTTCCGCCACGGCCTCACTTGTACTCAATTCCCCGCTCCTCGACTATCTTCTTCATCCTCGCCCGGGCGTCTTTGAGGCTGGGGATCTTGTCCCGGTCAAAATCCCACTGCTCGTGGGACTGGGACGGGTCAAAGTGCTGGAGCCCGGTCTTGACGATCTTGGTGCAGATGGCCACCCGCCGGCCGATGTCCCTGGCCTCCTCCAGCCCAGGCACGTCCCGTCCCAGGTGGGCGGCGAACCACTTGTCGTCAACAATGGCCCCTGGCCGCCAGGCCAGACCCATGGCTCCGATCTGGAGCTGCTTCATCAACCCGACCGGATAGACGCCGGCCAGCATGAAGAAGTAGGCGATGTCCTTGACGGCGTTGTCCTGGCCGCCGCTGCGGCAGGCCCCGACCGTGACCGCGCCGCCGACCTTGTGCTGGAGCAGCTTTCCGGCCCGGCCGAGCGGCCGGCAGCGGTCCATCATGCATTTGGCCTGAGCGTTGATCGTGCCAAAATAAACCGGGGCCCCGAAGATGATGCCGTCGCACTCCTGAAGAAGGGGGTAGATCTCGGTCATGGAATCATTGACGGCGCAGAGCTGCTCCTCGCTGACTGGGCAGCGGTCGCAGTCGATGCAGGGGCTGATCTTCTTTTTATAAAAGCTGTAGAGGGTCGTCTCGACCTCACCGATGGAGGCCGCCCCTTTCAAAGCCTCATCGACCATGACCAGCGTGTTGCCAGGTCTAGGACTGGTCGAAATACCCAGAATCTTGACTTTCATGGACTAGTCTCCTCTAGCCTGCCCGAAGCAGTCGTTTGGGCCGAGGGCCGCCCGAGGCCGTCAGCCCTCGACCCGAAGCGCTCTCCTCAAACCGTTAACGACGAACAATCAACTCCCTCGAAGAGGTGGTCAGATACTCATAACCGTCCTCGGTGACGGCCACGGTGTCTTCGTTCCTGAAGGCGCCGATCCTGAAGTCATAAATGCCCGGCTCCACGGCCAGGATCATGCCCGGCTCGAGGATGGTCTCGTCGCCGGGGGCCACGGAGGGCAGCTCGTGAACCTCCAGGCCGAGGCTGTGGCCGGTGCGGTGGAACATGTTCTCCTTGTAGCCCAGCCTGACGATGGTCTCTTCGGCGGCGCGGTCGACGTCAGAAACCTTGGCCCCGGGCCTGACCTGGGCCACGGCGGCCTGGAAGATCTCAAGGGCCGCCTCGAAAAAGGCCTTTTGCTCGTCCGAGACTTGGCCGATGAAATAGCCTCTGGTCATGTCTGACCAGTAGCCCTTGTATATGGCCCCGATGTCCAGGTTGACCATGTCGCCCTTTTTAAACGTCCGGGTCGTGGCGTAGGGGTTGATCATGTTGTAGCGCTCCGGTCCCGAGGCGATGACCAGAAAGCCGGGCACGTCCGCCCCTTCCCGCATCATCGTCGCGCCCAGGACCTTCTGGATCTCCAGCTCGCTCACACCCTCCCTGGAGGCCTCGACGGCGGCGTTGCAGGCGACGCTGGTGATGCGGCCGGCCTCTCTTAAGTATTCTATCTCCTTTTGACTCTTTATTATTCTCGTTCCCCAGATGACCGGAGCGCAGTCCACGAATTCTAGATCGGGCAGCTTGCTTCTCAGGTCGCTGAACTGCTCGTAGGTCATGGCCAGTCGCTGACCAGTGGACATTTCGACGCCAGCCTTGGCCTTGGCGAGGCCTTTTTCCTTGATCACGTCCACGGCCACGGCCAGCGGATCCTCGCCGGCCAGCCCGGGCAGGCCGCCCCAGAGTCGAATGTCGTCATACCAGCTCACCTTGGCCCCCACTCCGCCCTCGAGCAGGGGCAGAATCAGAACCGGGTCGCTGTCTTTGGGCACCACGGCTAAAAAGGGTCGGAACTTGCTCGAAAAGAGGATGGTCCGATAGCCGGTGAAGTAAATGATGTTCTCCGCCTGAGTCAGGAACAGGAAGTCCAGCCCCTTTTCGTCCATCAGCTTCCGGGCCTTGGCCATCCTGGCCTGGTACTCGGCCACCGAAAAATCCAGCGTTCTTTCAGCCTCTCCGCGGCCAAAGTCGAGTGGCCCTTTCATGTCTGCTCCTTTCTTTATCAGTCCCGCCGGCTGATCAAATCAGCGGGAAGGGGGCTAAAAAAATCCTCGCCTTCCCGCCGAGAAGTCGTCTCAGTCGACCGTGGTTTTGGAGATGTCGATCAGCTCCAGAGGCGTCGGGAAAAAGTCGTGGACGTTGTGGCGAACCGCGTAAATGTTCATCTTGTGGTAGATGGGGATCATGTAGACTTCGTCGATTATCATCTGCTGCAATTGCTCGTACATCTTGTCTCTCTTGGCCGCGTCGAGCGTAGCCACGGCCGTGTCGAGAAGCTTGTCGATCTTAGGGTTTTTGACGGCCGTGAAGTTGAACTTGCTCGTGGAGTAAAACACGCCCCTCAGGGCCGCGTCCGGGTCGCCGGTGGAGAAGCCCCAGCCGATGATCCACAGCTGCTGTTCGTGCCTGAACAGGCTGTCCAGGTAGGCGCCCCACTCCATGACCCTCAGATTGGTCTTGATGCCGACCTTGGCCAACTGCCCCTGGATGGCCTCGGCGATCTGGCGGTCCTTGAGGTAGCGCCCCTCGGGGGTCCAGAGGTTCAGGGTCAGGCCGTCGGGATAACCGGCCTCGGCCAAGAGCTTCTTGGCTTTTTGGGGATCATAGTCGAACTTGTACTTCTTCTTGGACTTCATGATGATCTCGGGGATGACCGTCTGGGCGTTGATGGCCAGGCCTTCGACAACGTGCTCGACCAGGGTGTCCCGGTCAACGGCGTAGGCGATGGCCTCGCGGAGCTTGACGTTCTTTAATACGGGATCACTGTCGTTGATGCCCAGCCAGACCAAGCGCGTGGCCGGCCCGGTGATGACCTGGATGTTCTTGTCCTTTTTGTAACGCTCGATGCGGTGGGGCAGAAAGTCGCTGATGACGTCGATCTGGTCAGCCTCAAAGGCCATGTTCCGGGCTCCCTCCTCTGGGATGGGCAGCATGACGAACTCCTTGAGCTTGGCCTTCTGGCCCCAATATTCCTCGTTCCTCTCCAGGACCAGCTTCTCTTTGGGCCGCCAGCTTTTGAGCTTGTACTGCCCGGTGCCGACAGGATGAGCCGTGACGTCCTTGCCGTATTTCTTGATCGACTGGGGGCTCATCATTCCGCCCACAGGGATGCACATATTCTTTATGAATGGAGCGAAAGGTTTGGCTGTCTTGACGACGATGGTGTACTCGTGCTCGACGACGACCTCGGTGATCATGCCGAAGTAGGGCTTGCCCCGGGGAGCGTCCTTCATTCTGAGGAGGTTGAACTTGGCCACCTCGGCGTTGAAAGGCGTCCCGTCGTGGAACTTGACCCCTCGGCGGAGCTTGAACCGCCAGGTCGTGTCATCGACGTTCTCGTACGAGGTCGCCAGAGCCGGGATGACCTTCATGTTCAGGTCAAAGGTGACCAGGTTCTCGAAGATCAGGTTGTCGACCAAAAGGTCGGTCGTGGCTTTGTAATTGTGCGGGTCCAATGTCCCTGGATCCAAGCCGCAGCCGAACCTGAGGACGTTCTTCTCGGCGCCGGCCGGAGCGGCCAGTCCTGACCCGAGCACAAAAGCAACCAGGATTAAACTAAGAAGCAAGAACCTTGAAAGACTCTTCATGGCTGATCCTCCCCTCCTTTTCTGAAGGCGCGTTGGCTCGTGGATTTTCTCGACCGTTTCTTCCCATCCCTTTTAAATCGACCACGGTCAGCCGCGAGTGAGCTCCACGACCGTGGCTAAATATATCTTGGTCGCCAAGACCAACGATTCGATCTCGATGTGTTCGACCGGGTGGATGTCCTCGATTCTTCCCGGCCCCAAGACCACGCTGGGCATGCCCATCTTGCCGGTCAGATAACCGCCGTTGCTGGAAAAGGTCAGATAACCAAAGGACAGCTCTTGGCCGATTATTTCCGTTGAGACGGCCATCACTTTTTGGGCGATAAGGCTCTCGGCGCTGCCTTGAAAGGGGAACATCTGGGAGACGTAGTCGACCTCCAGGCTCTGGCCCTCTGGAGCCAGCCCTGAAAGCTTGTCTTTGATGGTCTTGAGCACTTCAGCGGAATCCTCGCCGGGCAGGGTGCGGCGGTCCAGGACGACGCGGCACCAGCTCGGGGTGTGGGGCGCGGAGTAGCGGCAATCAAGGTTGAAGGGGGCCAGGGTCGCCTGACCGAGATCCGGATGGCGCGGCAGGTTGGAGGTCAAATCCTTAAGCGCCGCCAGAACCGGGGCCATGGTCCAGATGGGATTGCTTCCCTCGGCCGGCCTGCCCCAGTGGGTCGGTTGGCCGTTTATCTTGACCCCGATGTGGCTGATGCCTCTGGCCCCGAGCACGGGACGGTGGTGCGATGGTTCGCCGACCACGGCCATGTCCGCCTCGATCCAGCCTCGCTCGTGCACCTCCCGGGGGCCGTCATGGTTGGCGTTGAGATCCTGACACACGGCGGCGATGACGGCGCTGCCTTTGAAATCACTCCGGTGCCGGGCCAGGATGGCGCCGGCGAGGAGCATGGCCGCCAGGGTGCCCTTGGGCGCGCAGGCTCCTTTGCCGAGCGCGACCGGGCCGGATTTGTTAAACTTGCCGCCGTCAGCCACCTCGAGGGCGTAAGGGCCCTCAGGTTCAGCCGGTCGGGCGTGGTCGCTGTGAGTCAGGAAAAGGACCCGCGGCCCCTGGCCGGCGCCGTCGACCCGGCCGACGACGCTCCATTTGTTCCCGACGTTGATTGAGGAATAGCCCGATTCCCGGCCATATGCGGCCATGAACTCGGCGATCTCCTTCTCTTCCCCGGTCGGGCTGGGTATCTTGACCAGCTCGCCGAGGAGCTTTATCAATTCCTCCTCGCGGACCCCTGCGATTATCTGTCTGGTCTTTTGGTCCATTTTTCTTCTCCGCCCCCTGAGGTTCAGCCTGCTTACTTGACGACCATCTCCCTGGTGCCATTGCTTAAAAACTCGAAGCCGTTCGCGGTGACGACCAGGTTGTCCTCGATCCTGAAGGCGCCCATGGAAAAATCGTATATCCCTGGCTCGATGGCCAGGACCATTCCCTCCTGAAGGATGGTCTCCTCGCCCGGGGCGACCGAGGGCGGCTCGTGAACCTCCAATCCGAGGCTGTGTCCAGTGCGGTGGAACATGTACTCGCGAAAGCCCAGCTCGGTTATGGTCTCCTCGGCCTTTCTGTCGACCTCGGATACGGGAACGCCTGGTTTGACGGCCTCGCAGGTGCGTTGATGGATCTCCTTGATGGCCGCGAAGAACTCTTTCTGCCGCTCGCTGACCGGACCGACGAAGATGGAGCGGGTGATGTCAGAGCAGTAGCCCTTGTAGAGCGCGCCGAAATCAAAGGTGATCTCATCGCCTTTTTCCAAAACCCTGTCAGAGGCCAGGCCGTTTAAGACGTCGTAGCTCCCTGGGCCCGAGCTGACATTGAGGGATCTCGGAAAGTCAGCCCCTTCCTTGACCATGGTCAGGGACAGAGCGAGGCTGACTTCCTTTTCGCTCACCCCCTCGCCGATGACCCCGATGGCCGCCTCGATGGCCTTGTCGGCGATGCGGCAGGACTGGCGCATGTATTCGATCTCCTGGGGGGATTTGATCGAGCGCAGCTCCCAGACCATTTTTGAGGAAGGAACGAATTCATGGCCGGGCAGGTAGCCCTTGAGCGTCTCGAACTGGTCGATGTTCATGCCCATCCGCTGGCCGCCGTCGAGCTCGAGCCCGATTCTGGCGCCCGATTTCACCCGGGACTTGATCACTTCGGCCACCAGGGAAAGGGGGTCGGGGCCCTTGCAGCCCAGCGTGGTGCCCCAGCATTGAATGTCCTCGAGGTAGCTCGTCTGCCGGCCCAGCCCCAGTTCGAGCATGGGCAAGATCAAGCACGGCTCGCCCTGGCGCGGTATGAGGCAGAAAAAGGGTCTGAACTTGCTGTTGTAAAGGCTGGTCCGATACCCGGAAAAATAAATCAAATTTTCCGGCTGGCTCATCAAGACGGCCTCGACGCCGTGTGAGGGCATCAGTTTTTTAAGCCTAGTTATCCTTGAGTCGAACTCCTTGCTTGTAAAAGCTTTTCTTTGTTCCACGGCTAGCTCCTCGATGAATTACTTAGGCATTGATTTCCCTCGGTCTGGACTCAGCCCGGCAGCCTCTTCAGCTTGAAGACGACCGGGTTTTCCGGATCGGCGCAGCAGGCCAGGACCTCACCCTCGTCCGCATATGGGAAATTGGCGCCGTACTGAAGAGCCCTGAGCGACGGATAAAGGGTCACAAAAGCCGAGGCGCAAAAATTAGGCGGCGTCAAGCCCTCGAAGACGAATTTTTGGCCTGGTTCGTGCCCGGCTTGACAGACGCCCTTTTGACTGACAACTTCGATGTTGACTCGCGCCATCTTCACCCCCTCATTGGACCACCGGATCGATTCGAAAAACAAGCCAATTAGTTTGACATAATGAAATCTAATCTATATATTGAACATTGTCAAGGTTAAAACCGGTGCTCAGGGTGAGTCTAGTGTTGCCTCCTGGAAGTTAAGGATCATAGTCAGTGTGGCCGCTCGGGTGGGGCGGCGGTCTGCCAACGGCGCGCGAGTCGCCCATTTTGGCCGTTCGGATCAGGTGAGGAAGCTAAAATGAAAAGGTATCTTGACTTGGATGCGGTCAAACGGGTCGATCTGCCCCAGGGATCAGAAATCGTCGCCCAAGGCCTCGATCTCGGTCAGGGGGTTGAGATCGGCCAAACGGCTTTTCTGAAGAAACACGGCCTCAAGTCAGAAGCCGAGTACAAGAAAAGAATGAAGCAAGCCGGGAAGGTGATGTTTCACGCTCACATCGGCTTGAATTCCTGGCCCTCCACGGCCGAGGCCCTGAAGTATTTGTCCGACCAAATGGAATTTAGGGGTCTCAGCCTGGATCGCTTCGGGCTGTGCCTGGATAGAGCCATGGGCCTGCCATTAAAGGATCGTCACCACATACCCCGCGAAACCGGCCCCCGTCTCGAAAGCGCCGAAGACTGGCATCAAGTCGGCTGGGCGGCGCCGATCCAGCCTCACGCCGGCGACTTCATGATCGGATTCCCCAACTCAGTCGAAAACTGCTGCCTGGCCCTGCAGGCCGGGGTGACGACCATCGGCAACCTCTCCCAGTATTTTGCCCAGGAGATCCCCGGCTGGAGCGACGACGTCTGGACCACCGTGGAGACGGTCAAGGCCTTGGCCATCATGGCCGCTCACCGCGACGACGGCGCGTTGGTCCATTCCTACCTCGACGACGGCTTCGGCGCCCTTTTCACTGATTACGCCACCACGGCCGGCTGGGTGATGCTCGAAAAATACATCGTCGAGGAGCTCATCGGGGCCAAGCTGGCGCCGAGCTTCGGCGGCATGACCGCCCGCCCCGAGATGCGCCTGGCCTGGATTCTGCTGCTCGACGAAATCTTCGGCCCTGATCTCTTGGGGAGCATGTTCTACGGCGACACCATATCCTACACCGCTGACAGCCACATGAATCTGGGCGTTGTGGCCAATTACGTCCTGTGGGACGTTCTGGCCCAACTCCATCGCCCCACCGGCCACGCCGTGACGCCGATTCCGATCACCGAGGCCATGCGCATCCCCAACCAAGAGGAGATTCTTCAGGTCCAAGTGCTGGGCCGCCAAATGGAGGCGGCGGCCAGGGAAATCCATCCCCGGCTCGACTTCGCCGCGTTCGAGGCCCTCAAGGACCGCCTGGGCGAGGCGGGTGGAAGGGTCTTTGAAAAGGCCCTGACGCGCTTGGAATCCTTGAGCCTGGACATCCGTGATCCGGTTCGCTTGCTCTACGTTCTGAAAAAAATCGGCCCCGAGCAGTTCGAATCATTCTTCGGCCTCGGCCCTGCCGACGAATCATGGCTTCACGGCCGCCAGCCGCTCATGATCGTCGATTATTTCCGGGCCGTTCAGAACGAGGTCTCCAGAATTGAAAAGCATCTCTGCCTTGAACCTTCACGCTGGCGACGGCTGCAGAAGCGGCGGGTGGTCCTCACCTCAACCGACGTCCACGAACACGCTCTTTTTGTCTTGCACAAGACCCTGAAAATGATCGGGGCCTCGGTTTTTAACATCGGTTCAGAGAAAAGCGCGGCCCAGATAGCCGACGCCCTGATCGAATGCGGCGCTGAAATCTTGGCCGTGTCGACCCATAACGGCATGGCCTTGGATTTCTGCCGCATTCTCCACCACGAGATGGCCGAGCGCGACCTCAACGTTCCGGTTTTCCTCGGCGGGCGGCTCAACCAGACCGTGGAAGGGGAAGATCTTCCCCTGGACGTCACCGGACAGCTTCAAGAGCTGGGTTTCATCCCCTGCCAGAACATCGAGGAGTTCTTGAGCGCCTGGACGAATTTGCTTCTGGAAGGGTGAGGGTTCTTTAAAAGCCGTGTTGATCGAAACCCTGCTGGTCGATCTGGGCAGCACCAAAACCCTCGTCACCGCCTTGGAAGGCTTGAGCCGCGGCCATCCCCAGATCGTGGCCCAGGGCTTGTCCGCGACCTCCATCCAAGAAGGCGATGTCTGTCTCGGTCTCGAAAGGGCCGTGGACGACCTGCGGGGCAGACTCAGAGCCAGCCGCCTCGGCTGGAAAAAACTGATGGCCACCTCTAGCGCGGCCGGCGGATTGAGAATCGCCGCCCACGGACTGGTGCCGAGCATGACCGGCCGCGCGGCCAGGGAAGCGGCCCTGGGGGCCGGGGGCGTCTTGGTTTCAGAGACGAACGGCCGCCTCACCCAAACCTTGATCTCGGAAATTATCAATAAATCACCGCAGATAGTCCTTCTGGCCGGCGGCGTCGACCACGGCGAATCAGAGATCATCCTCCACAACGCGGCTGCCCTGGCCGCGCTCAAGGGGACATTTTCCGTTTTGTACGCCGGCAACTGTGCCTTGATCCCAGAGGTCAAACGCCTCTTCGCCTTCTCCAAGACGCCGCTTCACCTCACCGAGAACGTATATCCAGCCATAGATAAATTGAACGTCTCTCCGGCCCGGAGCCTGATACAGCGGATATTTGAAAAAAACCTGATCCATTCCAAGGGTATGGAGCGCTTGTCACGACTGCTGGACGAGCCGCCGCTGCCCACGCCCAGGGCGGTCATGCTCGCGGCCGAAACCTTGGCCGCGGCGATGGGCGACCTGATGGTCTTTGACGTCGGCGGCGCCACCACGGACGTCCATTCAGTCACCAAAGGGTCGCCCGAGCTGTCCCAGGTGCAGCTGGAGCCGCAAACAGAGGCCACCCGGACGGTCGAAGGCGACCTGGGGATTTTTGTCAACGCCGAAAACGTCTACAGACTGCGACCTCGCTTCGCCCAAGAGCGATTCACTGGACCTCGGCCCCAGCCCGTGCCTCGCTTTGCCCAAAAAAAAGAGGAGAAGGAGTTTCTGGCGTATTTGACGCGCCTCGCCGTCCGGGCCGCCCTGCTGAGGCACGTCGGCCAACAAAAAAGGATCTTGATTGCGAGCGGCGAAAAAGAGGTCATTCAAGGCAAGGATTTAACTCAAATCAAATGGATCATCGGCACCGGAGGCGGGCTGGCCAGGCTGCCCCATGGCTTGGACGCTCTGCGATCAATGTTTGATGCGGCCCCTGAAGGTCTCTTGCTGCCTCAAGGAGAGGTCAAGTTCGCCATTGACCGCGGCTACGTCCTGGCCGGCGCCGGACTCATCGCCCGGCAAACGCCCGAACTGGCCGTAAAGATAATGAAGGACAGCTTGAAGGTTTGATCATCGAATTAAAGGAGGAACGGCTGATGGGAGACCTCCATGTCTCCAGGTCTGGAGAGGCCAAGACGCGTTCGCCTCAATTCCATGGTAAAATAATATTAAAGATCATTTGATGAGGGAGAGCTGCCCATGAATGTGGCGATGATTGTTTCTAGCGGCGAGGCGGAAGTGCTATGGAACTCATTCCGCTTCGCAAATTTGATGCTCAACGAATTCCACGAAGTCACAATTTTCCTCAACGGCCCCGCCGTTGCATTCAAGGCCAGGGACAGCGAAAGGTTCCCGCTCAAGGAATTGGCCAAGACGTTCGTCTTGAGCGAAGGCCTGCTCTTGGCCTGAGGCAAATCCATGGGCATCCACGGGGTGGATGAAGACGAGCAAATCAAGCTCTCCAACCAGAAGACCTTGCTCAGCCTCGTAATTGAAAGCGATAAGATCGTCTGCTTCTGATGAAAAATCCAAATCCATTCAGATTTGTCTAGCGTCGCGTCCCTGAAGCGGTTTTAAGGGAGCGAATCGGCCGCACCGCCTTATGATCCTTAACTTCCGGGAGGCGACACTAGCTTGCGGTGGGAATTCGCGCCGCTCGCGGGGAGCACGGAACCAAATCAAAAATTTAGGACTCTGAGCAGAGCCCTAAACTGTGGATTTTCTGGTGGCGGGGGGAGGATTTGAACCTCCGACCTTCGGGTTATGAGCCCGACGAGCTACCTAACTGCTCCACCCCGCGTCAAGCATGGGTCAATATACGGTCTCGGGTCAGAATTGTCAAGGCGAGCCGGCTTGGCGGCCTTGATGCTTCCCGGTGCGTCGCCGCCAAGGAAAGGGTGGGGCTGTTTTGTAGCAGCATATTTAAATTATTATGTTTTCCTAATCAGAGACGGATCGGCCGGGCGCGGGCTTCGAGCCATCGCCTCGCGCCTGACTCATCAAAATCCGATCCGGTCTTGAACCAGCTTGGGGGTGAAATTATAATGAGTGGAACTTAAAAGGAAAGGGAAGAAAACCCTCATGAATGTTTATGTCAAGGCCCTCCGGGCGCCCTTTCTGAGCGGATCGTTGACCACTGTCCTGGCCGCGGCCGGCCTGGCCTATCTGGACCAGGGCTGGATCCCGGCCTGGAACCTGGCGGCCTGCCTCATCGGAGTGGCCGGGCTCCAACTGGGCGCCAACCTTTTCAATGATTATTGCGACGCCGCCGACACGGACCGGATCAACCTCCATCCGACCCCCTTTTCCGGAGGCTCCCGGGTCATCCAGGACCTGGAGGTGAGCCGAAAGGTCATCCTTTTGATGAGCCTGGCCTGTCTGGCCGTGGCCTTTGGTCTGGGCCTGCACCTGGTCCTCAACCACCGGCCCATGGTCGCCCTGTGGGGCCTTCTGGGTCTGGCCGCCGGCGTGTTCTACTCTCTTCGGCCAATCTATCTCATGGGCCGCGGCTGGGGGGAGTTGACCATCTTCATGGCCTTCGGCCCCCTGCTCACCTTGGGCGTCTACTACGCCCTGACCGGCGAGATCGTCTTGAACGCCGCCTGGATTGGGGTGCCACCAGGATTTCTGATCGCGGCCGTGATCTGGATAAACGAGTTCCCCGATGAGCTGGCCGACCGCCAAGCCGGCAAGAACAACCTCGTCGTCCGTCTGGGCTTAAAAATGGCCCGCCTGATATACATCCCCCTCATGCTCTGCCCCTTTGCCTCGCTCTTTGGGCTGGCTTTTTATCAGCGGATGGGCTGGCTGGTTTTAATGGCCCTCGCCCCTCTGCCCTTGGCCTTGTCGGCCATCAGGATCTTGGTCAAGAACTATCAGACTTACAAGGAGGTCATCCCGGCCCAGATGAAGACCATCCAAACCCACGCCGCCGTGACTCTCCTGCTGGCTCTGGCCCTTTGGGGAGAGCGCTTTTTCCGGGCCTGAAACGTGCGGTTGATCGGTCTGGACCTGGGCTCCCGGACCATCGGCGTGGCCGTTTCGGACGAACTGGCCCTCACCGCCCAGCCCCTGGTGGTCTTGAAACGCCGCGGCACGAAAAAGGACATCCAGGCCATCGCCCAGCTGGCTCAGGAATATGAAGCCGAGACCATCGTCATCGGCCTGCCGCGGAAGATGAACGGCGCCCTGGGCCCTCAAGCCGAAAAGACGCAAACCTTTGGGCGGGTCTTGGCCGCGGCGGTGGATCTGAAAGTCGTTTACTGGGATGAACGCTGGACCACGGTCTCAGCCGAACGGGTCCTCATCGAGGCCGATTTGTCCCGGGCCAAGCGCAAGCAAGTCATCGACAAGCTGGCCGCCAGCCTCATCCTCCAGGGCTACTTGGACCGCCGTAGAGCCAGGGGAGCCGAAGAATGAGGGCCGGGCTCATTTTCCTGGGCTGGCTTTGGGCCTTGGCCGTGATTCAAGGCGCCGTGGCCATGCGCGTCCTTGAGCATCTGTCCACGCCCCTGAACCCGGGCGCGGCCAGAATCGTCGTCGACGTCCCGGCCGGGGCCAGCCTGAACCAGATCGCTCACATCCTGGCCCAACGAGGAGTGATACAAAAGCCCCGCCTTTTCAGCCTGGCCGCCAGACTGCTGGGCCAAGGCCGCCACATCCGCTCCGGGGAATACTACGTCTCAGCCTCTCAAAGCCCTCTGGCAATGCTCAAGGCCCTGACCGTGGGCCGGCCCGTTTTGCACAAGGTCACTTTTCCCGAGGGCTCGACCGCGGCCCAGGTGGCCCGCATTTTGGACCAAGCCGGCCTGTGCCCGGAGGCGAGGTTTCTGGCCGCGGCCAGAGACACGGCCACCACGGCCCAGCTCGGCATCCCGGCTTCTGAGGTCGAAGGCTACCTTTTTCCAGACACCTACCATCTTCCCAAGGGCCTCGAGCCTCAGGAGATCATGAGACTCATGGTCCGACGCTTCCGCGCGGTGTGGCGCGAATTGAACCGCCAGCCCTCTTTAAAAGCCGAAGGGTGCAGCCCGCATCAGATAGTCATCATGGCCTCCCTAATCCAGGCCGAGGCCAAGGTCGAGGACGAGATGCCCCTCATCGCGGCCGTCTTTTTCAACCGCCTCGAAAAAGGCATGCTCCTCCAATGCGATCCCACGGTCATCTACGGCCTCGAAGATTTCGAGGGGCGGCTGCACAAGAACGACCTCAATGACCCGCACCCCTACAACACCTACGTCCACTCCGGCCTGCCGCCGGGGCCCATCGGCAACCCCGGGGCTCAAGCCCTCAGGGCCGCGCTGAATCCAGCCGCGGCCGATTATCTCTATTTCGTCTCGCGCAACGACGGCACCCACCAGTTCTCCCAAACTTACGCCCAACACCGCCGGGCGGTGACCAAGTACCAGAAGCAATGACAGGCCCCGAGGGGTGTGGTATTCTTCCTGAGATCCCTGAGCCGGAAGCAGCAACGAATGGAGTCAGACATGAAGATCAAGAAGATCAACCACATCGGCGTCGCTGTCGCTGATCTGGAGCCGGTCAAACGGCTCTACACAGACATCTTGGGTCTTCAACTCGACCACGAGGAGATGCTCGGCGAGCTGAAGATCGCCTTCGTGCCCGTGGGTCAGACAAACCTGGAGCTGGTCCAGTCCACTGACCCCCAAGGGGTCATGGCCAAATACGTGGCCAAAAAGGGCGAAGGCATCAACCACGTCGCCTTGGAGGTCGAGGACATCGACCAAGTGGTCGAGGAGCTGAAGGCCAAAGGCATGACCATGATCGACCGACAGCCCCGCTCGGGCGCTCACGGGGCCAGAATCGCTTTCCTCCATCCCAAGGCCACGCACGGCGTGATGATCGAACTGGTCCAACCAGGGCCAAAGAAATAGGTTTTAAGGAGTGTAACATGTGGGAATACTCGGAGCACGTCAAGGAGCACTTTGAAAAACCCCGCAACGTGGGCGAGATCGAGCACCCTGACGGCGTGGGCGAGGTCGGCTCCATCACCTGCGGCGACGCGCTCAAGCTGACGCTCAAGGTAGAACAAGGCCGCATCGTTGACGCCAAGTTCAAGACTTTTGGCTGCGCCTCGGCCATCGCCTCCTCCTCGGCCCTGACCGAAATGATCAAGGGCATGACCGTGGAGGAAGCCGAAAAGCTGACCAACAAGGACATCGTCTCCTATCTGGGTGGCCTGCCCAAGGAGAAGATCCACTGCTCGGTCATGGGCGCGGAGGCTTTGGAGGCGGCCCTGAGGGATTACAAGGGTTTGCCGCCCCTGGAGGAGGCGGAGAACGGTGAGTTGGTGTGCGAGTGTTTTGGCGTCACGGACAAGCAGATCGAAAAAGCCGTCAGGGAAAACGGCCTCACCTCCATTGAGGAGGTGACCAACTACACCAAGGCCGGCGGCGGCTGCGAGTCCTGCCACGAGAAGATCCAGCAAATCATCGACAGCGTCCACGCCGAAACCAAAGAAAAGCCGGTCCGGAAAAAGTTGACCAACGTTCAAAAAATTAAACTCATCGAACAGACCCTCGAAACCGAGATCCGGCCTTCGCTGCGCTCTGACGGCGGAGACATCGAGCTGGTGGACGTCGAAGGCGACACGGTCATGGTCGCCTTGAGGGGCATGTGCCGCAGCTGCGCCGCTAGCGAGAGCACTTTGAAGGACTACGTTGAAAAGGTCCTGCGCGACCACGTGACCGACGGCCTCATCGTCGAGGAGGTGGCCGAGTGAAGACGGTTTATCTGGACAACAACGCCACCTCAGCCATCGCTCCCGAAGTGGTCGAGGCCATGACGCCCTACTTTGGCGAGTTCTACGGCAACCCCTCCTCGGCCCACTTTTTCGGCGGTCAGGTTCACCGCCACGTGGAAAAAGCCCGCCAGAAGCTGGCCGGGCTTCTGGGGGCCCAGGACACGGACATCATCTTCACTTCCTGCGGCACCGAGAGCGACAACACCGCCATCCGCTCGGCCCTCCAGGCCCAGCCAGAGAAGCGGCACATCATCACCACCCGGGTGGAGCATCCGGCCGTCTTGAATCTGTGCCAGCATCTGGAGAGCCACGAGGGTTACCGCGTCACCTATCTGGGGGTTGACCGGCAGGGCCGACTCGACCTCGACCAGCTCGACGAGGCCATCGCCGACGACACGGCCCTCGTGACCATCATGTGGGCCAACAACGAGACCGGGGTCATCTTCCCCATCTCCGAGATCGCCCCCCGGGTCAAGGCCAAGGGGGTGATCTTCCACACCGACGCCGTCCAGGCCGTGGGCAAGATCCCCATCAATCTGGACGAAGTGCCGGTGGACATGCTCTCCCTCTCGGGTCACAAGCTCCACACCCCCAAGGGAATCGGCGCCCTCTACGTGCGCAAGGGGACCAAGTTTTCGCCCTTCATGCTCGGCGGGCACCAGGAGCGCGGCCGGCGGGCCGGAACCGAAAACGTGCCCTACATCATCGGCCTGGGCCGGGCGGCCGAGTTGGCCGCGGCCAAAATGGGCGAGGAGAACGGGCGGGTCAAGGACCTGCGCGATGAGTTGGAGAAAGGCCTGTCTGAGCAGATCCCCCGAGTCCTGGTCAACGGCGCTCAGGCGCCCCGGCTGCCCAACACCCTGTCCATCTCCTTTGAGTTCATCGAGGGCGAGTCCATCCTGCTGAAGCTTTCGGCCCTGGGCATCGCCGCCTCCTCGGGCTCGGCCTGCACCTCGGGCTCCCTGGAGCCATCCCACGTACTCAGGGCCATGGGCTTGCCCTTCACCGCCGCCCACGGCACGGTCCGCTTCTCCCTGTCGGTCTACAACACCAAAGAGGACATTGATTATGTTCTGGAGCGCATGCCTGGGCTCGTGGCCGAACTGAGGGAGATTTCGCCCTTCTGGGGTCCGGAGATGGCGGCCTGCCAGCCGGGCCAGGCCGGCTTCACCGAATGACCCGGCGGCGCTGAAATGAGCCTTATACCAAGTTGCTTTCACTTGAATGATCGCCAATTGGTATAAGAACTTGTCGTCTCGCTTTGGATCGTCTATCCTCCTTGCGTTCGAGCAAAGAGGACTAGCTTGCTGCCACACCAGGCCCTCATTCTCGGTCTCGTCCAGGGGCTGAGCGAATTTCTGCCCGTGAGCTCCTCAGGGCACCTGGTTTTAATCCAGCGGCTTTGGGGGCTCAGGGAGCCGGCGCTTCTGTTCGACATCACTCTCCACCTGGGCACCCTCGTCGCGGTGGCGATTTTTGTGCGGCGCGAGATAAAAGGTCTCGTTCTGGCCGCGATTAAAGCACCCTGGCTGTCGCTGGGCGCCCTAGGCCAAGCCTGGCGCCAAGAGGTCTTTTTCAGGCTTCTCGTTCTCATCGTCGTGGCCTCAATCCCCACGGCCGTGATCGGTTACGCCTTCAAAGACGTCTTCACCGCTCTCTTCGCCAGCCCCCGGGCCGTGGGCTGGGCCCTCGTGGCCACCGGCCTTGTTCTGGCCGCCACCCGCCTCAAACGACCGGGTCCAAAAGGGCCCGGCGAACTGGGTTGGCTCGGGGCCGCGGCCATCGGCGCGGCCCAGGGGCTGGCCATCATCCCGGGGCTGTCCCGCTCAGGGGCGACCATCGCCGCCGGTCTTTTCGTCGGCCTCGAGCGCCAAAGCGCGGCCCGCTTCTCTTTCTTGCTCTCATTGCCTGCCATCGTCGGCGCCTTGGCCCTGGAGCTGACCGAGGCCCGAACGATGAACGTGGGCTTGGCGCCAGCCCTGATAGGTTTCCTGGCCGCGGCCGGGTCAGGGTATTTGGCTCTCGTGGCCTTGATGCGGATTGTGCTCCAGGGCCGGTTTCACTTCTTCGCCCCGTACTGCGGGCTGGTGGGCTTGCTGACCCTTTTGACCATGGACTGAGACATGGCTGACGATGTGACGATAATCATCCTCGCCGGCGGTTCGGGAACCAGATTTTGGCCCCTCAGCCGCCAGAAAACGCCCAAACAGCTCCTTCAGGTCTTGGGGCCCAAGCCGCTCCTGCGCCTGAGCGTGGACAGGGTGCTGCCCTTGGTTGGCCCCCAAAGGGTGGTCGTCGTCTCGGGTCAGATCCACGGTCAGGCGGTCAGGGAGCTGCTACCCGACCTGCCGGCTGAAAACATCATCCTGGAGCCAAAGGGACGCAACACCGCCGCCGCCGTGGGCCTGGGAGCGTGGTGGATCAAGCGCCGCCAGGGTGGCGGGGTCATGGCCGTGCTCCCGGCCGACCATCTCATCGGCGAGGAGGAGGTTTTCCGGCGCGATCTCAAAGCCGCCGCGGCGGCGGCCAAAGGAAGCGACCGCCTGATCACCTTTGGCCTCAAGCCGGCCCGACCCGAGACCGGCTACGGCTACCTGGAACAAGGGAAGGCGCTCGGGCGCTACCTGGGCAAGGAGCTTTTTGAGCTTCTGTCCTTCAAAGAGAAGCCGGACCGGGCCACGGCCGAAGGCTATCTGGCCGCCGGACGCTATTACTGGAACGCGGGCATGTTCGTCTGGGAGGCCGAGGTCATTTTGAATTGGCTCGAACGATTGATGCCGGATCTGGCCCGCGGTTTGGCCGAGCTGGCCCCGGCCCTGCTCAGCCCCGACCAGGATGAGGTCCTCCAAAGAATCTACCCTGACCTTCCGGCCCTCTCCATCGACTTCGGCGTCATGGAGAAGGCCGGCGGAAAACACATGATCGCCGCGGACTTCAGTTGGTCTGACGTGGGCTCTTGGGAGGAGGTCCACTTTCTCAGCCCCCAGGACGAGGCCGGCAACGCCGCCCCGGGCGACCTTCTGGCCTTGGAGGCTCGGGATTGCCTGGTCCACGCCCCGGGCAAGATGGTCGCCCTGTTGGGGGTCAAGGACCTGATCGTGGTCGAGTGTTCGGACGCCCTGCTGGTCATGGACCGCTCGCGGGCCCAGGAGGTCGGCCGCGTCATCGCCTGCCTCAAGGAAAAGGGCCGCCGCGACTTGGTGTAAGGTCAAAGAATGGATCTCCTGGGCCAAGCCGTTGATTGGATCATCCGCACCGTGGGCCAGTTGGGTTACCCGGGCATCTTCATCA
>CAYXRH010000003.1:0-32259 GCA_964466355.1 uncultured Thermodesulfobacteriota bacterium | reverse complement strand
AGGCAGAGGTGAACCGCCTCCTGATCTTTTTCCCTGATCAG
This sequence comes from uncultured Thermodesulfobacteriota bacterium, assembly GCA_964466355.1. Lineage (GTDB taxonomy): Bacteria > Desulfobacterota > Desulfarculia > CAYXRH01. Next base: position 32,218 of record CAYXRH010000003.1, on the reverse strand, counting down.
GTCGCCGGATTGAGGCCACGGCCTGGACCTGGCCGGCGGGCCGTCGCCAGGGGCGATCTGGCTGAAGGTGGGGCGAATGAGGTCCACCACCTTGTGGTGGTCGAGGTGGCCGGCCGCGGCGACGACGATCCTCTCCGGTCGGTAGGCCGAGCGGAGATAGTCTTTGAGGCTGCCCGAGGTCATGGCGGCCACGGATTCCCGCCGCCCCAGTATCGGCCGGCCCAGCGGATTGTCGCCCCAAAAAAGCTCCGGGGTCAGATGGTGGACGTGATCCTCGGGGGAGTCCTCGACCATCCTGATCTCTTGCAGGATCACGTCTTGCTCGCGCTTGAGCTCATCCGGGGCGAAGATGGAGTTCAAGAATATGTCCGAGAGGAGGTCAACGATCTTCTCGAGGTGGTCGTCGACCACCTTGGCGTGAAAGCAGGTCTGCTCCCGGGAGGTGAAGGCGTTGCTCAAGCCCCCGATGGCGTCGATCTCCTTGGCGATCTCCAGGGCGGAGCGGCGCTCGGTGCCCTTGAAGATCATGTGCTCGATCATGTGCGCCATGCCGGCCTGGCGGTCGGTCTCGTCCCTGGAGCCGACGTTGACCCAGAAGCCGATGGACAGCGATCGCACGCTCTCCATGCGCTCGGTGACGACCTTAAGGCCGTTTTCCAGCTCGGTGCGGGCGTGCAACTCAGCGACCCCCGCGGCGCCGACCCCTGGAGTCGCGGCGGGGTTGGCCCTTGTCTTCCGGCGCGTAATCGGCCGGTTTTTCCAAGAGAACCTTGCGCGAGAGGCGGACCTTGCCCGAGGGATCGATGTCAATGACCTTGACCTTGACCTGGTCGCCCTCCTTCAGGATGTCGGTCACCTTTTCGACCCGATGGTAGGCCAGTTCCGAGATGTGGACCAGCCCGTCCACGCCGGGCAGGATCTCGACAAAGGCGCCGAAGTCGGTGATCCTTCTGACCACGCCGTCGTAGACGCCGTCTATCTCGGCCTCCTGGGTGATGGATTTTATGAGCTCGATGGCCTGGTCAATGGCCGCGGCGTCGGAGCCGGCGACGAGGATGCGGCCCGAGTCCTCGACGTCCACCTTGCAACCCGTCTCGGCGCTGATGGACTTGATCACCCGGCCGCCGGGGCCGATGACGTCCCTGATGCGCTCGGGCTTGATTTGAATGGCCACGATGCGCGGCGCGAAGTCCGAGAGGCTCGTCCGGGGCCGGGCGATGGCGGCGTCCATCTTCTCCAAGATGTGCAAGCGGCCGGCCTTGGCCTGGGTGAGGGCTTGGCTCATGATCTGGCGGTCGATCTCGGCGATCTTTATGTCCATCTGGATGGCCGTGACGCCTTCGTGCGAGCCGGCGATCTTAAAGTCCATGTCCCCCAGATGGTCCTCGTCGCCGAGGATGTCGGTCAGGATGGCGAGCTGTTCTTTTTCTTTGATGAGGCCCATGGCCACGCCGGCGATGGCCGTTTTCACGGGCACGCCGGCGTCCATCAGGGCCAGCGAGCCGCCGCAGACCGAAGCCATGGAGGAGGAGCCGTTGGATTCGAGAATGTCGGATACGACGCGGATGGTGTAATAGAATTCATCCTTGCTCGGCAGGGCCTCGGTCAGGGCCCGCTCGGCCAGGGCGCCGTGGCCGATGTCGCGGCGGGACGGCCCCCGGAGCATCTTGGCCTCGGCCACGCTGAACGGCGGGAAGTTGTAGTGGAAGAGGAATCCCTTCTGGGAGTCGCCCATGATGTTTTCGATGCGCTGTTCGTCGCCGCTGGTGCCCAGGGTGGTCGTCACCAGGGCCTGGGTCTCGCCCCGGGTGAAGAGGGCCGATCCGTGGGCCCGGGGCAGGACGCCGACGTCGCAGGACACGGGCCTCACCTCCTCAAGCCCCCGGCCGTCGATGCGGCGCTTCTCGTTGAGGATCATGCCCCGCACCACCTCGGACTTGAGGTCATCCAGAAAATCGCTCACCTCCGCGGCGCGCGTCTGTCCTTCCTCGCCCAAGGCGGCGATGACCTCTTTTTTGAGCTTCCTGAAGGCGTCGTAGCGGGGCAGCTTCTGGGGGATGACCGCCGCTTCTTTGACGCCTTGATGCCCCAGTTCGCGCACCCGTTGGGCCAGTTCGAGGTCGGCCTGGGGCGGCGCAAAGGGCCTTTTGGGCTTGCCCGCGGCGCTCATGAGTTGGCGCTGGATGTCGATGACCGGCTGCACGGCTTGGTGGGCGTGGAAGATCGCCTCCAGGATGTCCTCCTCCGGGACGAACCTGGCCCCACCCTCGACCATGACGATGGCCTCGGCGCTGCCGGCGACGATGATGTTGACGTCACACCGCTCCAGTTGAGTTCTGGTCGGGTTGATGATCCATTGGCCGTCCAGCCGGCCGACCCGACAACCGGCCAGCGGTCCGTCCCAGGGAATGTCCGAGACGCACAGCGCCGCCGAGGCGCCGACCAAGGCCAGCACGTCGGCGTCGTTTTCCGTGTCCGAAGAGAGGACGTTGGCGATGATCTGGGTCTCATTGCGGTAGCCCCTGGGGAAGCGCGGTCTCAAGGGGCGGTCGATGACCCGCGAGGTGAGAGTCTCCTTGGCGCTCGGCCGCCCCACCTCGCGGCGGAAAAAGTTGCCCGGAATTCGTCCGGCCGCCCAGGCCATCTCCTGATAGTCCACGGTCAAGGGGAAGAAGTCGATGCCTTCCCTGATGTCCTGCGTGGAGACGGCCGTCACCAGGACCATGGTGTCGCCGTACCGAACCACGGTGGCGCCGTCAGCCTGTTTGGCCACCCGGCCCGTTTCGATGACCAGGGGTTGGCCGCCCAGTTCACACTCTACTGTTTTCTGCATTTTCGTCCTTTCTGGCTCAGGGCTACTTTCTGAGGCCCAGCTCCTCGATGAGGGCTCGATAGCGATTTACGTCCTTGCCTTTGAGATAGTTGAGCAAGCGGCGGCGCCGGCCGACCAGTTTGAGCAGACCGCGGCGGGAATGGTGATCCTTGGCGTGGATCTTGAAATGATCGGTCAGGTCGGCGATCCGCTGGGTCAAGAGAGCGATCTGGACCTCAGGGGATCCGGTGTCGGTGTCGTGAACCTTGTGCTTGTCGATGATGGCTCTCTTTGTTTCACCGGATAAGGGCACTTCGTTTTCCTCCTTAAAGGGAATACTCCTAGACTTGCAGCACGCGGATGGGATGGGCCTTGAGACCCGCCCGTCCGCTGGCCGAGGCCAGTTCGGCCAGAGCGATGAGCTGGCCGGTGGAGTCGGTCAGCTTGAGGCGCTGGCCGAGCTTCAAGAACCGGGGCGAGAGGCCGGTCAGCTCATCGCTCTCCAAGGCCTGTCCGTTGATGATTTTATTGGCCGCCTCAGGGCTCAAGACGAGCCGGGGCCACTCTGGCAGGGCCTTGGCCGGCGGGATCAACCGCGAGGCCAGGGAGCGCCGGGCCGCCAGGGCCTCGATTTGACCCAGAAGCAAGGCCTGCTCGATGGAGAATGATCCGGCTTGGAGACGGCGCAGGGACTCCAGATGCCCGCCGCAGCCCAGGGCCTTGCCCCAGTCGCGGGCCAAAGCCCGGACATAGGTCCCCTTGGAGCAATGAACCTCAAATTCCACCCGGGGAAGCTCGGTCCGGGTCACCTTGAGGCTGTAAATCGTCACCTCCCGGGGGCCGACCTCCACCGCCTCGCCTCGCCGGGCCTTGTCGTAGAGCCGCTCCCCGTCCCGCTTCAGGGCCGAATAAGCCGGCGGTCTTTGGCTTATTTGGCCGACGAATATCCGCCCCGCTTCCACCACGGCCTCGAGCGAGACGGCCACCGGCGCCCGTCGAATGACCTGGCCAGTGGGATCGAGGGTGTCGGTCTCGATCCCTAAAAGCATCGTCCCTTCATAGATTTTGTCTTGGTCCATCAGAAACCCGGCCAGTTTGGTGGCCTGGTTGAAGCAGAGGACCAACACGCCGGTGGCAAAGGGATCCAAAGTGCCGGTGTGGCCGATGCGTTTCGGTCTGGTGAGGCGCTTTATCCGCTCCACCACTTGAGCCGAGCTCAGCCTCGGGGGCTTGTCTATGACCAGCAGGCCGTCGGCTGAGAGGCCTTGATGGGGGGGTTTGTTAGTCATAACTCCCCGCCTCGGTCAAGGCCTTTTCGGCGGCTTCGATCACGGCCCTCTTGGCCTCCTCTTGGCCTCCCGGAACAAAGAAGCCCGCCGCCAGGCGGTGCCCGCCGCCGCCGAACCCGGCGGCCAGACGAGCCACGTCCACCAGCCCCGTGGAGCGAAGGCTGAGCTTGTGCCCCTCCTTCTCCTGCCTCACCAGAGCGGCCACCGCCACGCCCTCGACTCCGCGGGCGTATTCCACGAAGCCGTCCAGGTCGGCCGGTGTGGTGCCGGTGGCTTCAAAGTCGGCCTGATCAACGTACAAAAAGCCGATGCGCCCTTCAGCGGCCAGCTCCAGAGTGTCGAGCACCCGGGCCAGAAGACGAATCCGGCCAGGGGCGCCGTATGAATAGACTTTTCGGGCGGCCAGGGCTGGATCCGCCCCCAGTTCGACCAGCTCTGAGGCCACGGTTAGTGAGCGCGGCGTGGTGTTGGAGTGGCGGAAGGACAGGGTGTCGGTCATCAAAGCGGTGTAAAAGTTCAAGGCCGCCTCGGGGCTGATCGATATCGGAATCAGCCCCGCGAGGCGGTGCAGCATCTCGCCCACCGCCGCGGCGGAGACGTCGATCCAGCGCAAATCACCCCACGGCTCCTCAAAGAGGTGGTGATCGATGTTGATGACCAGGGGGATTTCGAGAATCTGCTGGCTCAAGGGGCCGACCCGCTCCGCGTCGCCGGAGTCAAGAACAATCGCGCCCTCGAAATCGAAGCGACGGAGTTCTTTTTTAACCAGGTCGGCGCCGGGTAAAAAGCGGTAGAGATCGGGCACGCCGTCGAAGTTGTAAAGGAGCACGTCCTTGCCCAGATCTTTGAGCAGAAGCCCCAAGCCCACCAGGGAGCCGACGGCGTCCCCGTCAGGATTGAGGTGGGAAGTCACCAGCCACTTGGACCGGCGCCTGATCTCCTGGCAGATGGCGTTAATCATTACTCATCCTTGAGTGAGGCCAACAGATCGTCCATGGCCCGACCCCTGTCCAGGGAATCGTCGTGGCGATAAATCAACTCGGGCATGAACCTTAAACTCAATCTGGCCGCCGCCTCCCGTCTCAAAAACCCCGCCGCCTGAGTGAGCCCCTCCAAGGCTTTGTCCTCCTGGCCCGGGGCGCAAAAGAAGTAGACGTATGCTCGCTTCAAGTCGGGCGCGACATCCACCTCTGAGATGGCCACTCCCTTGAGCCGTGGATCGCGGGTTTGGGTGGTGAGGATGAAGCCCAGCTCTTGCCGGAGCGCCTCGGCGACCCGCTTGGTTCGCCGGGAGGACATCAATCCCATTCTCCAGAAGTGTGGATGTATTCCACCTGGGCCGAAACCGGCTCCACCAGGCCCGTGGATTCGATGTAACCCAAAAGCTTGTCCATTTTGGCGTTGAGGACTCGCTGATCGTTGCCCACGGTCACCACGCCGATCTCGGCCCGCTGCCATCTATCCAGGGCGCCCACCTCGGCGATAGCTACGTTGAACCGGCTTTTGACCCGGTCCTTGAGCGAACGCAGAGCTTTGCGCTTGCCCTTGAGCGAGGCCACGGCCGGGATTAGCAGGGTCAGTTGAGCCGCGGCGATGATCAACGCCTAATCCTCCAAGGTCGGTCTGATCTCCTCCAACTCGTAGATCTCGATGAGGTCCCCGACCTTGATGTCGTTGAAGTTCTCCAGGCTGACGCCGCACTCGTACCCGGCGGCCACTTCGCGGACGTCGTCCTTGAAGCGCCTCAGCGAAGCGACCTTTCCGTTGTAAACGACCACGCCGTCCCTGATCAGTCGGGCCGGGGCGCCGCGGCGGACGTTGCCGTCGGTGATGTAGCAGCCGGCCACCGAGCCCACCCGAGGCACGCGGAAGACCTCCCGAACCTCGGCCTGACCGAGGACGTGCTCCTTGAAGATGGATTCCAAAAGCCCGGTCATGGCCTCCTTGATGTCTTCGATGGCCTTGTATATGACGTCGTAGTAGCGCACCTCGACCCGTTCAGCCTCCACCACCTCGGCCGCTTTGGGATTGGCCCGGACGTTGAAGCCGACGACGACGGCCTCGGAGGCTGCGGCGAGCATGATGTCCGACTCGGTGATGGCGCCCACGCCGGAGTGGATGACGCTCAGCTTGACCTTGTCGGTGCTCAGCTTTTCCAAGGCGTCGCGCAGAGCCTCAATGGAGCCCTGGACGTCGGCCTTGATGACGATGTTCAACTCCTTGGCTTCCCCGACCTCGGCTTGTTCCATGAAGCTTTCCAGGGAGAGGCGGGTCGTCTGGCTCAGCTCGGTCTCGCGACGCTTGGCCTGACGATGGGCGCTGACTTGACGGGCCGTTCTCTCGTCGTCGACGACCAAAAATTCGTCGCCGGCCTCGGGCACGCCGCTCAAACCTTGAACCAGCACCGGATCTGAGGGGCTGGCCTCGTCCACCGCCTGGCCGAGGTCGTTAAAAAGGGCCCGCACCTTGCCGTATTGCGCTCCGACCACGAAGGCGTCGCCGACGCGCAGGGTGCCGTTTTGAACGAGCACTGTGGCCACGGCGCCCCGCCCCCGATCCAACTGAGCCTCGACGATGCGCCCCAGGGCCAGTTTGTCCGGGTTGGCCTTCAGCTCCAAGATTTCGGCCTGGAGGCGGATGGCTTCGAGGAGGTCGTCGAGACCGAGGCCGGTCTTGGCCGAAACGAAAACGAAGAGAGTCTCCCCGCCCCAGTCTTCGGGGGCCAGGCCCAGCTCGGAGAGCTCTCGTTTGACCCGTTCGGGATCTATGTTCAACTTGTCCATTTTGTTGACGGCGACGATGATCGGCACCTCGGCCGCCCGGGCGTGGTTGATGGCCTCTCTGGTTTGGTCCATGACGCCGTCGTCGGCGGCGACGACCAAGACCACGATGTCGGTCACCTGGGCGCCCCGGGCCCGCATGGCCGTGAAGGCTTCGTGACCGGGCGTGTCGAGAAAGACGATGGGGCCGCCGTCGGCTTTGACCTTGTAAGCGCCGATGTGCTGGGTGATGCCGCCGGCCTCGCCGTCGACGATCTTGAGATTGTGGGTCGAGAGGGCCTCCAGGAGCGAGGACTTGCCGTGATCGACGTGACCCATGATGGTCACCACCGGCGGCCGCGGACGTAAATCCTCCGGCTTGTCCTTCCGGGGCTTGATGAGCTCAGACTCCTCAAAGGCGGACCGCTCGATCTCGTAACCGAACTCGGCGGCGACGATGGCCGCTGCCTCCAGATCAATGATCTGGTTGAGGGTGACCATCATGCCCAAGGAGATGAGCTGCTTGATCACCTCCGGGGCCTTGACGCCCATGCGTTTGGCCAATTCGGCCACCGAGATGGCTTCGGCCATTTTGATGCGCATCTTGATGGCCTTGGGCTGGGTGATCTGGGTCTTGAGCGCGGCCTTGGCTGACTTCTTGACCTTGCTCGGCCGGAACTTGCCTTCACGCGGGGCGTAGAGTTCGGCTCGGGAGACGTCGCGCTTCTTGCCTCGACGACGACCGGGTTCGGCTCTCCCTTTGCGCCGCCGGCCCGCCTCCGCCTCCTTGGGCGGCGGCGGCGCCTCCTTGGGCGGCGCGGCGGGCGGCTCCAAATCCAGATCAATATCCGTCTCGGCCGGAGTGATGCTCGGCTTGGAGATGATCCGGGCTCTCTCGCTCCGAGCGGCCCAGCGCGGCTTGCGCACCTTGGGCATGTCCTCCGCGGCCTCCGGCTCAAGCGGCGTCGGCTTCTCCTCCTTTGGAGTCGGGGCTTCAACCACGGGCTCCAACTCCAAAGGTGGCGGCGCCTCCTCGACCGCGGGCGGCGGCGCGGCTTCTGAGATCGCCTCTGCCGGCGCTTCGGACGCCGCCGGCGGGGCTGGCTCCAATTCGGGCTTGGGTTTGATTTCTTTGCGGCGGCGGCGGATGACACCGCTGGAGATGCGCTTTTGGATGATCTGGTGAGTCTGAGCGGCGCGCAGGCGCTCTCGGACCCGCTCCGCCTGGTCCTCAGGCAGGGACGAAGCGTGGCTGACGGCTTCAATGTCCATTTCGTGCAAAAGGTCTAAGAGCTCCCGCGTGTCCTTGCGGAACTCCTTGGCCAGCTCATAGACCCGCGTTTTCTTCATCAACTAACCCCTTTCTGGTCGGCGGCGCTCCATCTCACCGCCGCCTCGGCCATGACCTGGGCCCAGCTAGACTGCGAACAGCGCCGCCTCATTTTCTCGGGCAGCCGACGTTTAGCCGCCGCGGCGAAACACTCGGGCTGCGGGCAGACGTAGAGGCCACGGCCCTCGGCGCGTTGGGGCAGATCCAATTTGAGGCCGCCTCGGCCATTGAGGACCAAGCGGACGAGGGCCTGCTTGGGTCCTTTGCGCTGGCAGCCGAAACAAGTTCTTTGCGGCGCGTGCGCTATTTTTTCTCCTCCTCGTCAGGCTCGGTCTCGAGTGGCAGTGGGGAGTCCTCCTCGGCCGGGGCGTCAGCCTGGCTTTCCGCTTCAGGCTCCGGGGCCGCCGCGGAGGCGGCCTCAATCTCCTTGGCCGCCTCTGGTTCCGGGCTGGCGGCCGGCTGAGTTTGAAATCTGATTTCGAATCCGCTCCCTTCAGTCTCTTCTTCGGCGGCGTATTGGGCGTCCAGGGCCTCGACCACTTCCCGGGCGGCGGCGATGAGATGCTCGGCCTTGCGGATGCTGATGCCTGGTATATCGACCAGCTCGTCCGAGGTGGCCCGGGCCAGCTCGCGGGCGGTGTTGTATCCGGCCTCGACGAGGAGCTTGGCCGTGGCCTGGCCGATGCCGGCCACGCGCATGAGGGTCTCTTGCTCTTCCTTGGCGATCTTGGCGTAACGCCGCTCGTGGATGATGTCCACCCGCCAGCCCGAAAGCTTGGAGCTGAGGCGAACGTTCTGGCCCCGCTTGCCGATGGCCAGTGAGAGCATCTCCTCGGGCACGACCACCTCCATGGTGTGCCGCGATTCATCCACCACCACCCGCGCCACTTCGGCCGGGGAGAGGGCGTTGCAGATGAACCTGGCCGGATCGGGATCCCAGGGGACGATGTCTATCTTCTCGCCTCTGAGTTCCTGGACCACGGCCTGGACCCGAGAGCCCTTCATGCCCACGCAGGCCCCCACCGGATCCACGTCCGGGGCCCGGGAGGCCACGGCGATCTTGGCCCGGCTGCCCGGTTCGCGGGCCACGGCCTTGATCTCCACGACCCCCTCGGCGATTTCGGGCACTTCGGATTTGAAAAGCTCCATTAAAAATTGGGGATGGGTCCGGGAGAGGACGATCTGAGGGCCGCGGCTGATGGGCTTGACCTCCAAGACAAAGGCCCGAATCCTGTCCCCAGGCCGGTAAATCTCCCTCGGCGTCTGCTCCCTGACGGGCAGGATGGCCTCGGCCCGACCGAGGTTGACGATCAGATTGCCCTTGTCAAAGCGCATGACCATGCCCGAGATGATCTCGCCCTGCCGATCCTTGTAGTCCTCGTAGATGATGTCCCGCTCGGCGTCCTTCATCCTTTGGATGATGACCTGTTTGGCTGATTGAGCGGCGATGCGGCCGAAGTCGGTCGTGTCCACCTTGACGCCGAGCTGGTCCCCGATCTGACACTCCGGGTCCATGGCCAGCCCTTCCTCCAGGGAGACCTGACTCTCCGGATCCTCCACCTCCTGGACCACGTCCTTGAACTCAAAGACCTCGATTTCACCGAGCTCTTCATTGTAGGCCACCTCCACCTCCCGGTGCTGGCCGAATTTCCGGCGGGCGGCCGAACGGATGGCGTCTTCCAGGGTGGAGACGAGAATGTCTCGGTCAATGCCCTTGTCCCGGCTGATCTGATCGATGATCCTTCTAAGCTCGCTCATGGACGACTTCCTTGATGATTTCTGGTCAGGTTTGCTTAAACGGTTCGAAGTCCAGCCGCGCCTTGGCCACTTCCTCAAGCTTGAGGCGCACGGCGCCATCGTCTGTTTCCAAAATCACGACCTCGGCGTCAAGATCGGCCAGGCGGCCGACAAAGACGTTTCTCCCATCCTTGGGCTTGGTCGTGGTCACTCTGATTCTGCGGCCCACGGCCCAGGCGTAGTCGGCCTTTTTTTTCAGTGGCCGGTTAAGTCCTGGCGAGGAGACCTCCAGGGTGTAAGACGAATGGATCGGATCGTGGACGTCGAGCAGGTCGCTTAATTGACGGGACATTCGGGCGCAGTCGTCCACCATCACCCCGCCGGGGCGATCGACGACGACGCGGACCAAAAGGCGCCTCTTGAGTGGCTTCACTTCCACGTCCACCAGGGCCAGGTCGTTGGCCCGCAGGGCCGGCTCGGCCAAGTGCTTGACGATCTCCGCGAGCTTTTTAAAATCCACTTCCACTCTCAAGTCCAACAAAAAAGCGGGCCAGCGCGCCCACTCCTGAAGTGAACCGGATTGTGGCTCCGTCTCCGGCCGGCGCGGCCCGACGCCGCCCGACCGCTGGACGACGAGACCAATCCGCTAATCGAAGTAGGCTTCCCCTCGCGGCCCTGCGCACTCGAGGGGAGCAACCTCAAAAAGGGAGTTGCCGTCCCTGGTCCGCTCTTTTTAGAGGCGGACCAAAAGGGCCTTCAACTGGAGCGGGCAACGGGACTCGAACCCGCGGCGTCAAGCTTGGGAAGCTTGCACTCTACCAACTGAGTTATGCCCGCTCAGCGGATTTTGAATTTATTCTGATTTGTTGGCCTTGTCAACTGGTTTTTGGGACGTCGGGGTTCAAGCCACGTCCTCTCATCCCAGACGGGTCAGGGCCTCCGCGGCCGCCTCGGCGACGCAAAGGTCCTCGAACCGGCCCTCTCGATAAAGACGCACTTGGGCTTCATCTTGGAGCAGGTTTTGGAGTTCTGGCTTCAGATCCCGGGCCCGGACGAGGCCGGCCGTCCAAGCGGCCAGGGCCCGGAGGTGTGGGTCGTCGCCGCGCAGAAAGGGGCGCAGATGATCGGCCGCCCGGGCGGCCAAATCGGGCCGGATTTGGGCCAGCCGGGCCGCGGCCCACAGGGCGCCGCGCTGCAAGAGGGGCTGCTTTAAGTAGTTGCCTTCTGGGTCGAGATAAGAGATGAGCAGGGGCGCGAACTCAGGGGCCAGGGCGGGCAGGGCAGCCAGGATCTCGGCCATGGCCTCGGGCGCGCCCCAGCCGATGGCCCCTGATTCGTCGTTGAGGCTCCACATCAGACGGCGCAGCACCAGCCGCGCCTTCTCCACATCCTCTGCCGCCCGCTCCGCCACCACCCGGCCCAGGGCCTCGATGGCCGGCCAGCGCACCTCGTCCTCCGCCCGGCATGTGGCCGAGAGAAGGGCGTTGATGAGTCGGCGGCTCGGGACGGCGGCCAGGCCGCTCAATCCCCGCCCCGAGGCCAGGCGGCGGATGACCTCCTTTCTCAAGGCTCCCTGGGTCAGCTAGACCGCCTCCTTTATCAGCCGGGCGACCTTTCGACCCAGCTCGACGCACTGAGCCAGAGGCTCGTGCCGAGGCACGTAGAGGACCCGCACCCCCGGATCGACGACCTCGACCTTCATCTCCTCCAAGGCTTGATTGATCAGCTTCACCGCCTCGCCGCTCCAGCCGTAGGAGCCGAAGGCGGCGCCGATTTTGCCCGTCGGCCTGAGCCCTTTGAGGTAGTGAAGCAGATCGGCCACGGTGGGCAGCAGGCCGTTGTTTAATGTCGGCGAGCCGACCAGGATGGCCTTGGCGTCGAGGAGTTCGGTCACCACCTCGGAGCGGTGGTTGACCTTGAGATCCATGATTTTGACGCTCACGCCCTCCCTGACGAGGCCGTCGGCCACGGCCTTGGCCATGGTCTCGGTGGAGAGCCACATGGTGTCGTAGACCACCACCGCCTTGGCCTGGGGCTTCTGCAGGGACCATTCGTCGTAGGCGGCCAGGATCCTCCTGGGCTGGGAGCGCCAGATGAGCCCGTGATCCGGGGCGATCATGTCGATCTCGAGGCCCATCTCCTTGACCGCGGCCAGAAGCTTTTGGACCAGGGGCGAGTAGAGGAGCAGGATGTTGGCAAAGTACTTGGCCGCGTGGCGCATCAAGAACGAGGCGTCGACCTCGTCGTCGAACCGCTCGCTGGTGGCCCAGTGCTGGCCAAAGCCGTCCGAGGAGACGAGAAGCTTCTCCTCAGGGACGTAAGAGAACATGGAGTCGGGCCAGTGGAGCATTCTGGTCTCCAGAAAGGTGACGCTGCGCTGGCCCAGGCTTATGCTTTGGCCGTTTTGAACCACCTCCAGGGGCCAATCCAGGCCGTGGAAGTGACTCAAAAGATTCTTTCGCCCCATCTGGGAGCAGAAGATCTTCTCGGGTTTGATCATCGCCACCATCTCGGGCAGACACCCTGAATGGTCCATCTCGACGTGATTGACGATGAGGTAATCTATCTTGGCCGGATCGACGACCTGGCGGATGTGGTGGACCAGGTCGCTTTGAAAAGGCTTTTTGACGGTGTCAAAGAGGGCGATTTTTTCATCCAGGAGCAGATAGGCGTTGTAGGTGGTGCCCTGATAGGTCGAGTATCCGTGGAAATCCCGGATGTTCCAGTCCACCGCCCCGACCCAGTGGATGCCCTTTTTTATTTCGACGGCGCTCATCTTTTTTAAAAACCTCCTCTCTGAGCCGAGGCCGCAAAAAGCCCCGCCTCGGCCGTGGGCTGAAGCCTGGAGCTCAGGCCCCACACCTCAGCGCCCAAACCCCCTCCCTCATTCCTGGGGCGAGGGGCTTAGGCCCCGTAATATAGTTCAACCTTGCCTGTCCCAGATCTCCGCGGGGGTAAAAGGGGCCAGGCGATATTGACGTCGAGGTCCGCTCAGGGAAGCCTACTCCTTCTCGAACATGTCCTTGGCCGCCCCGCAAACCGGACACGTCCAGTCGTCGGGCAGCTTGTCAAAGGGGGTGCCTGGGGGGACGCCGTGCTCTGGATCGCCGACGATCGGATCATAAGTGTAGCCGCACACGGAGCATACGTACTTTTCCATGTTACTCTCCCTTCTGGTGTCCTAATCACCACCACTCGAACTTGGTGTTTTGTCCGACAGACATTTTACGTATTTTCAGAGGCGAGCGCCCCTGGATGAATGTAAGATCTTTAACCGCCCGACTGAACAATTTAACCCCCCGCCGTGTGGGGCGATCTCGGGCGCGGGCGAGGGTTTTTTCGGGGTTGCGCTCACGGGGCGCCCAGCTGGCGGGCCATTTGCCGGCCGTAGTCCTGGGCCATGGGTATGCCGCCGTCCAGGGAGGCTGACTTGAGCCGCAGCGGATCGCTGAGCATGTTCATTTTGAAAATGTGGCGCATGGTCTGGTGGATCCTCTCCCCGGCCTCGCCGCTCCAGCCAAAGGCGCCGAAGGCGCCGCCGACCTTTCCAGCCAGGTCGGCTTTTTCGGCCAGGAAGAGGAAGGTCTTCATCAGCGGCAGCATGTCCCCGTGGTAGGTCGGCGAGCCAAAGGCGTAGGCGTCGTAGCCGGCCAGATCAGACTCGGATTTAATCTGGCCGGCCTCGAGCACGAAGGCCTCCATGCCCGACATGCGGATGCCTTCGGCGATGAGATCAGCGATCATTTGGGTGTGACCGCTGCGGGAAGCGTAAACGATCAGGGCTTTGGGCATGATCGGCGTCCTTTCTTGATGGGTCTCAGGCGTCGGCCTGCTCGACGAGCGTTCGGCCCAGCTCAAAGGCCTGAGCCAGGTAATCCTGGTGCTTGAGGATCTCTCCCTGGCCCTCGATTTGATGATAAAAAAGCCCGTCTTGATAATCCATGTCCAGGGCGTCGAAGAAGTACTTGGCCGTGAGCTTGGCCCCGTCAAAAAGGTTTCGGCCCTTGGTCGCTCCCACGGCGATGAGGCATCCGAGGCCGCCTAGGTGATCGCCTCTTCGGCCCGGATTTTTTTCCAGAAGCCGCTTGGACCACTGGGCCTGGCCGCGGTCGACGAGGGCCTTGAGCTGGGCCGGCAGGCCGTAGAAAAAGATGGGCGAGGCCATGAAGATCAACCGCGCCTTTTCCAGCTTGGGGTAGACGAGCTGCATGTCGTCGTCGATGACGCATTGGCCGGTCTGGTCGCACCCGCCGCACTCCAGGCAGCCGGAGATGCCCAGTTGGCGGACATAAATCCTCTCCACCCTGGCCCCGGCGGCGGCGGCTCCGGCTAAAGCTTCATCCAGAAGCAGGTCCGAGTTTCCGCCGGCGCGGGGGCTGCCGTAAATGCCCAAGACGTTCATCTGGGCCATCATGCTCCCTTGACTTCAAACCGGGGGCCTCAGAGGCCCCCGGGCAGGGCTGGGGTTCAAGCCTTCCACAGGCCGTGGATGTTGCAATACTCCCTGGCGATGACCTTTTCGGCCGCCACCTTGAATTCGGCCTCTGGGGCGACGCCCGGCTTGAGAAAGAGGCGGCAGATCCTGTCGCCGTCGATGACCTCGATGAACTCGATGTAATGAGCCTCCTCCATGGGGTGGGGCACGGCGCCGACCTTGACCTTGAACCCGTCGGCCACTTTCTCGATGACCGGGACGTGCTTCTCTTTGGCGGCGTCGACCGTGTTCTCCTGGAAAAGCTTCATCGGTTGGCCGCAACAGACCAACTCACCCTTGCCCTCGTGGAGCATTTCGACGATGTTGCCGCATATTTCACATTTATAGATCTGATACCTGGCGGTCATTGTTCTCTCCTCCTTCCAAAAATTACGCGCGGCGAAACCAACTCGTTCGCCTAAGTCACCAGTTTTCGGCCAGCATCTCAAAGTGGGCCTGGGGGTGGGCGCAGGCCGGACAGGTCTCGGGCGCGGCCAGACCTTCGTGGATGTAGCCGCAGTTGCGGCAGCGCCACTTGATGGGTTCTTTTTTCTTGAAGACGGTTCCGGCCTCGATGTTGGCCAAAAGACCCAGATAGCGCCGCTCGTGCTGCTTTTCGGCCACGGCGATGGACTCAAAGACCTTGGCCAGTTCATCGAAGCCCTCTTCCCGGGCCACCCGGGCGAAGCTAGGGTACATCTCGCTCCACTCGTAGTTTTCTCCTCCGGCCGCCGCCTTGAGGTTCTCGGCCGTGGTGCCGATGACTCCGGCCGGAAAGGCGGCCGCGATCTCCACCTCGCCCCCTTGCAGGAATTTGAACAGCCGCTTGGCGTGCTCCTTCTCCTGATTGGCCGTCTCTTCAAAGATGTCGGCCATCTGGACGAAACCCTCTTTGCGGGCCTGGCTGGAGAAATAGGTGTATCGGTTGCGGGCTTGGGATTCGCCGGCAAAGGCGGTCAGAATGTTCTTCTCGGTCTTGCTGCCTTTTAAGGCCATGTTTTTTATCTCCTTTCTGAGGTTTAGCTTTCTATTGGCGCGGCCGCGTACCCGGCTTTTTTTACGGCCTCAGCCAAGGCGGCTGTGTCGAGCGGCTCGCCTTTGACCGAGGCGCGGCCTTTTTTTAAGTCCACGGCCACCGACTCGACGCCGGGCACCTCGCCCAAGGCCTTGGCCACGCGGTTGACGCAGTGCTGGCAACTCATGCCTTTGATTTTCAAGGCTATCTCACTCACCTTCACCTCTCCTAAATCTCAGCCTCTCCTTCAAGGTTCGACCCCCGGTCCTTTGACTCCGGTCGGTTCTGGGGCTGGGCTTTGGTTCTCCTCTCTCTGACAATCCGGGCAAAGGCCCAGAAATTCCAGACGGTATCCAGTGATTACAAATCCATTAAAGACGTTAAGCGGCGCCTCGGTGTTCAAGATCGGCTCCAGGGGGATGTCCTCCAAGCGGCCGCAGCGGGTGCAGCGGATGTGGTTGTGGGGCTCTGTTCGGCCGTCAAAGCGTTTTTGAGAAGCGCTCGGCTTCAGCTTCATGATGTGACCTTCCTCGCTGAGAAGCTCCAGGTTGCGGTAAACTGTGCCCAGACTTATCCGCGGCAGCCTTCGCCGCACCAGGTCGTAGATCTCGTCGGCCCGGGGGTGGCTTTTAGTTTTTTGCAGCTCTTCCAGAATCACGCGGCGCTGAGGTGTCATTTTAATTTTTTTCGGTCTGGTCAAAGCCCACGGCTCACTTAGGAATAATAATCGTTGCTAAATTAAAGCAGATTCCGGCGCTGTCAAGGTCAGCTCAAAAATTAAAATCCCTTGGCGCAAAGATCAAGCCGCCGCCAACACCTCAGGCGGCCGCGCCAAAGAGGCGGGCGCGGACCTGATCAGCCAGGCGGATGATGGCCTGGGCGGCCGAACTCTGGGGCTCAAGTAAAAGAAGAGGCTTCATGTGGATGACAGAGCGCCTCATGGCCGCATCAAAAGGAACCTGAGCCCAAAGCTCCGCCTCGAGGCTGAGCCGTTTGTGGAGGAGAATGATCAACGCTTCGGCGGTTCTGGCTTCGGCCGGCTCGGAGATGAGGTTGAGGATGATGCCAGGGCGAAGGTTATTCAGGACGGCGGAAAGCTGGGCGGCTGATGCAGGGTCCTCAGCGGCCGCCCGAACGATCAAGCCATTGATGTCCTCGAGGCCCAGTTCATGATGGGGCCGGCTGGCCCGAGAGATTAATTCAAGGACGGCCTCGTTCCGCCGGGCCCTGATTATTCTTAAGAAAACCCGGAAAATCAAGCTCTTTAAAAAGCCGTAGGCGTTGATCAGGGACGTCGTCTCCGGGCTGGTGACCAAGAGCCTGAGATGGGCCGCGGCGTAAAGGTCGAGGGTGATGAAGCTCGAGCCCGAACCGAGATCGGCCACGATCACCTCGGCGGGCAGCTTTTTGAGATGGCTGAGCAGTTTGATTTTTTGCCACTGGATCAGATTGGCCATGCCCAAGGTGTCGGCCGAGCCGAGCAAAAAGGACAAATCATTCACCCCGGTCGGCCGCAGCAGATCGATCAGGGGCCGGCGCTGGAAGACGAAGTCGGCCAGACCAGGACCAATGTTGGACAGGCCAAAGAGAGCGTGGAGGTTGGCGCCGCCTAAATCCAGGTCAACGAGGATCGTCTTCAACCCCTGGCCGGCCAGGGCGATGGCCAGATTGAGCGAGAGGCACGATTTGCCGACCCCGCCCTTGGGTCCGGCTGCGGCGGCGATGATCGGCCTGGCCGGATCAGACATTCTCCTCCCCCAACAGGTTTTCCAGAGAATGAACTATTTCTTCGACCGTGGCCGGCTGGCTTCCTGTTTCAGGGGGCGATTCCAAAGGCCGGGAAAGTGATTCTGAGAGCAACTCCTTGAGGTGGCTGTTGATCATCCCCGGGTCAAGGGGATAGGCGGTGAAGCGCAGGCGAGGGCCCAGGCGGCCTTGGAGCCAAGACGGCAGGTGCCAGGGATCACCCATGAGCAGGATGGGCAACGCCGTTGGGGATCTTGTTCCGGAGACCAGATGCTCAAGACCGCTTTGGATCGTGTTCAAGTCAACGATGATGACCGAGGAGGCCCCTTGATGGTCCCGCATCGCTTCGGCGGCGTGGGGCCTGACGATGACCCTGGCCTCGGCCGGCTCCAGCACGCGGGGCAGTATTTTTGATATGGTCGGGGAAAGGGTGACAATGACGTAGACCGGCTTTGACCAAGCCAACAATTCCCCCACATTTTAAAGTCAAAAATATCCTACCAGGGGACCTCAAACCGTGCAAGGGCCGGGCGGGCTCGAGGGCGAAGCTGAACGAGCCCCCAAACGAATTGACCCCTCTGGCCCGAGGGTCATACCGTCGTCTTGAAGCGCGCGTCAGAAATTCGAAGCTCAGTCACAAGTTCACGGTCAGAAGTGAATAATGGTTCATTGCCCATTTAATACTTATAATGGGCTTTTGCCCATAAAAATGAGGAGATGGGAATTGTGAAAAGGAAATTGATTGATTCCGCGCGGCATCGAGCTCACGAGGCGCCCTGGCCACGCTTGTCTGATGGCCGGCTCTGGCCGAGGACAGGATCGCCTCCCCGCTCATCTTTAAGCCTCAGCCCTGCTCCGGATGGCTTGTCAGCGCAAAGTCCCGTAAATATTTTGTTTCAAGAAAACCGCTGCCGCCGCTTATAAGAAATGTTCAGGGGTCGCCATCCCTGAACATTGAGCCATCATGAGGAGACGGTCCAGGTTGTCTGTCAGCGGGCCGCCCGGATGACCTTGGAGCTGTCGGTGATGTACTCCTCCAGCCGCCGGCGAGCCAGGCTGTCGGGCATCTGTTCGGGTGGGTGCTTCATCAGGTAGGCGCAGGCCGCCATGAGCGGTCCGGCCTCGCCCCGATCCAGGGCCACCCTGCACAATCTGATGGCGTCAATGGCCACGCCGGCGGAATTGGGCGAGTCCTGGACAGACAAGCGGGCCTCAATGTGGAAAGGAACGCCGGCGAATCCTTCGGCTTCCAAACGCAAAAAGCAGACCTTGTTATCGTTTTGCCAGGCCACGTAGTCCGAGGGCCCGATGTGGATCGCCTCTTCGGGCAGGGGCTCCTTGAGCTGACTCTGAACGGCTTCGGTTTTGGAGATCCTTTTGCTGGTCAGCCGGGAGTGCTCCAGCATGTTCAAGAAGTCGGTGTTGCCGCCGGTGTTGAGCTGATAGGTCCGCCGAATTCTGGCCCCTCTCTCCTCGCAGAGACGGGTCAAGATGCGGTGGACGATGGTCGCCCCCACCTGGGACTTGATGTCATCGCCGACCAGGGGCAGATGAGCCGTCTCGAATCGAGCGGCCCACTTGGAGTCAGAGGCGATGAAAGCGGGCAGGCAGTTGACCATGGCCACCTTGGCCTTGAGGCAGCACTCGGCGTAATGCCGGGACGCCTCCTCTGAGCCGACGGGCAGATAGTTGACCAGAATGTCGGCCCCGGTCTCCTGGAGAACCTTGACCACGTCGACCGGCTCGGCCTCGGCCACGACAAAGGTCCTTTCCGGCGGAAAGTCGGCCATGTGAGGGGCCACGCCGTCCAAGACCGGGCCCATTTGAACCACCACCTCGGAAGGGGGCAAGTCGGTGCAGATGGGGGTGACGCAATTGGGTTTGGCCAATATGGCTTGATTAAAGGGACGGCCCACTTTGCGGGCGTCAACGTCAAACGCGGCCACGACTTTTATATCTTGAGGACGGTAACCGCAAAGTTTGGCGTGCATCAGGCCGAGGTCGTTGCCGGTGCGAGCGTAATGCTCGATGCCTTGAAACAGCGCGCTGGCGCAGTTTCCGACGCCCACAACGGCCAATCGAATCGAGCGCTGGTTCACGGCCTTAACTCCTCCATAAGATGAGTCCGTCGAAACGGCAGAATATATCTAATCAGACAATCTCATAGTGTAGTTCACCCCCCTTGTTTGAGTCAATGGATTTCAAATCTTCGCCCGAGGCGGAGTTGACCCCTCACCCCGAGGGCGGTTAAGCTCAAACCCAGATCGATCTCTCAAGGAGGAGACATGGTCGCCGAACCGAAACCCTGGCCGAGGCTCTCATCGCGCCTGGAGTTAAAAACGCGCATCTTTGAGCTGCGCACCGACACCGTCTTGCACCCCCTCACCGGAGGCGAGCATCACTTCCACGTTCTCGAATCGCCGGATTGGGTCAATGTCGTGGCCGTCACGGCGGCCCGGGAGATGGTCCTCATCCGCCAATACCGCCACGGCACTAAAGAGATCACTCTGGAGATACCCGGCGGTTTGATCGAACCTGGAGACACGCCTCAAGAGGCGGCCCTGAGAGAGCTTCGGGAGGAGACCGGCTTCGGGCCGGGCCGGGTTCGTCAGATCGGCTGGGTCAGACCCAACCCCGCCTTTTTAGACAACACCTGCTACACCTTTATCGTCGAAGAGGCCGTCCCCATCGGCCCCCCTTGCCTGGAGGCCGACGAGGACATTTCAGTGGAGCTGAGGCCGATTGGCGACTTCAAGACCTTGATCGACCAGGGCCAGATCACCCACTCCCTGGTCCTCAACGCCTTTTTGTGGTTCTGGCTCGATCAGGGCCTGGCTCTTTGATCGCTCCTTGTTTTCTGGGCCATGGCCCAGAAAATTATAAACAGCGCGGCTTCGGGTCAGGCGCGGCCCTTGGATTTTTGGAGGTCTTGAAACAACCTCTCGCCGCCTTCGGCGGGTGGGTCAAAAAGTTCAGGAAGGGGAGGCGATGCCGCGTCTCACTCCTGGTTGATTTTGTCCTTCAAAAGCCGCGAGGGGCGGAAGGCGAGGCTCGGACGAGCGCTGAGGGTCCTGACGCGGCCGGTGACAGGATCACGGCCCCGCCGCGCGGCGCGCGTCTTGACTTGAAGGCTGCCGAAACCGGATATCTTGACCGGTTCACCCCGCTCCAAGGCTTCCCTGATCTCGTCAAAGATGGCCGAGACGAGAGACTCGATCTGGCGACGGGGCAGCCCCATTTCGTCTTTGAGCAGCTCAATCAGCTTGGTTTTGGTCATTTTCTCAAGCTCCCCCCTGTGCGCTTGAGGAGGTGATCCACCAAGCGCTCGTGCCGAGGATTGATCTCTTCCTCGGTCAAGGTCTTGTCCGGCGAGAGGTAACGGACTCTCAAGCCCACC
This sequence comes from uncultured Thermodesulfobacteriota bacterium, assembly GCA_964466355.1. Lineage (GTDB taxonomy): Bacteria > Desulfobacterota > Desulfarculia > CAYXRH01. Next base: position 11,659 of record CAYXRH010000003.1, on the reverse strand, counting down.
GACTTCTTATCAGGCTCAAGAGGCTCGCCCTGGTAAACATCGAACAGGGTCGTCTCCACGATGAGCGGATCATTAAACTCCGCCGCCCAGTCCATAATCAGGCCGGTCTCCAGGGAGCGCTCGACCACGATGGCCAGATCCCGGGTGATGGCCGGAAAGCGAGGCAGGGGCTGGTAAGAGATTTTCAGGGCGCTGACGATTTTGAGAAGCTGGTCAGCCGAGAGGTCAAAGACAAAGGCTGGCTCCTTGAGATCAAAGGCGGCCAAAACTTGGTCATCCATCTGGCCCAGAAACCCCAGGGATTCATCGCCCACCAGAGCCTCGGCCGCCGCGCCCGGCTTCAGCTCGGGCCGGCTGGCCTTTTGATAGATCGCCTGCTTGATTCCCAAAGAGTTCAGCATTTTTTCGAGAACGCCCTTTATATCCCAAAAATCCACCACCCTTCGGGCGGCGTACCAGGCCGCCGGGTCTGGCGGGCCGCTGATCAGGGCGGCCAGGCGATGCTCCTCTTTGGGCAGCTCGTCGCGTCCGCGGGGAAAGAAGACCGCGCCCCACTCGAAGATCCTGATCGCTTCCCGGCGGTGTCTTAAGTTCCGCTCGCAGACGCTCAAGAGCCCATACAACAGGCTCGTGCGTAGGACCGAAAGCTCCTCGGAGAGAGGGTTCAATATTTTGACCGGCGAAGAGCGGGGGTCCGCCTCGCTCCAGCCGAAGCGCCCGGGAGTGTCCGAGGGGATGAAGGAATAGGTGATGATCTGATAAAGGCCGGCCGCGGCCAGCACGGGCCTGATTCGGTCCCTGAGCACGTCGAGGGCCGGCCGGGGCTCGGCGGCGCCGGTCATGGGGGGGATGGTCACCGGGATGTTGTCGTATCCGTGGATGCGGGCCACCTCCTCGTACAGATCAACTTCCCGGGTCAGGTCAGGCCGCCACGGCGGCACGCGGATATCGAGTCTGTCCCTTGATGCCTCAACGGCCTCGATTTGCAAGGCCCTGAGACAGTTGGCCATGTCCCCGGCGCTCAGCTCGGTGCCCAGAAATTCATTGGCTCGCTTGACCCGCAACTCCAAGACCGGCTGGGGGAGAGGCTGCGGATAGGCGTCCACCACCCCGGGGTGAGTCCGGCCGCCGCCGAGTTCGCTCATCAGCTGGGTCGCCCGCTTCAAGGCGAACATCAAGCCCACCGGGTCGATGCCCCGCTGGAAACGGTAGGCCGCCTCGGTGGGCAGGTTCAGGCTGGTGGAGGTGCGGCGGATGGAGGTCGGGTTGAAGTAGGCCGCCTCGATGAGCACCCGGGAGGTGCTCTCCTCGACCTCGGAGTTGAGCCCGCCCATGACCCCGGCCAGGGCGACCGGCTTTTCCCCGTCGCAGATCAAAAGCATGCCCTCTTTCAGAATCCGGGTCTGGCCGTCGAGGGTGACGAATCTCTCCCGGGGCTTGGCTCTTCTGACCTCTATCCGTCCGCCGGCGAGACGCTCGTAGTCAAAGGCGTGGAGCGGCTGATTCAGCTCCAAGAGAATGAAATTGGTCACGTCGACCAGGTTGTTGATTGGCCTCAGGCCCCCGGAGAGGAGCTTCTGGCGCATCCACCACGGGGAGCGGCCGACCTTGAGATCGCTGATGAGGCTCGCGGCGTAGCGGGGGCAGAGATCAGGATCGTGGATGATCACCTCCACCAGCTCCGCGGCCGCCGGGCCTTCCTCGATGAGGTTCACCGCCGGCGGTTTCAACTCCTGGCCCATCAAGGCCGCCGCCTCACGGGCCAGACCGATGACGCTGGCGCAATCGCCCCGGTTGGGGGTCAGGTCCGCCTCGAGGATTTGATCGTCCAGGTCGATGACCTCTGAGAGGCTCAAGCCGGGTGGGGTGGAGGGCTTAAGCTCCATGAGGCCGGTGTGGTCCTCGCTCAAGCCCAGCTCATCCTCGGCCAGGAGCATGCCCCAGGACTCCACTTCGCGGATGAGGCTCTTTTCAACTTTGCGGCCGCCGGCGATCCTGGCTCCGGGCAGAGCCAGCAGGGAGACGAGACCCGGGCGCACGTTGGGCGCGCCGCAGACCACCGCCGCCTCCCCGGCGCCGGTGTCCACGGTGCAAACCGTGAGGCGATCGGCCTTGGGATGGGGCGCCAGGCCGACGATGCGGGCGGTGATGACGCCGTCGATCTTCTCCGTGTAGCGGGGCTCCACGGTCATCTCCACCCCGGCCATGGTCATCCGCTCGGCCAGCTCGGCGGGCGAGATGGTCAAATCGACGTACTCGGCCAGCCACTTCAGCGAGCAGCGCACTTGAAACTCCTGTTTAAAACTGGCTCAAAAAGCGCAGATCGTTGTCAAAAAAAAGGCGGAGGTCATCGATGCCGTGCTTGAGCATTGAGACCCGTTCGATGCCCATGCCCCAGGCGAAGCCGCTGACCTCTTCGGGGTCGTAATCCACGAAGCCGTAGACCGCGGGATCGACCATGCCGCAGCCGAGGATCTCCAGCCAGCCGGTCTCGGAGCAGACCCGGCAGCCCTGGCCGCGGCAGATGACGCAGCCCATGTCCACCTCGGCCGAGGGTTCGGTGAAGGGAAAGAAAGAGGCCCGAAAGCGCACCGGCACGTCAGGACCGAACATCTGGTGAACGAAAAAGATGAGAGTGCCCTTGAGGTCGGCGAAGCTGACGCCCTTGTCCACCAGCAAGCCCTCGACCTGGTGGAACATGGGCGTGTGGGTGATGTCCGAGTCGCGGCGGAAGGCCTTGCCCGGGCAGATCATGCGCACCGGCGGCCGCTTTTGCTCCATGGTTCTGACCTGGACCGGGGAGGTGTGGGTTCTAAGGACCGTGTTCTTGGAGAGGTAGAAAGTGTCCTGCATGTCCCGAGCTGGATGGTCCTGGGGGATGTTTAGGGCCTCGAAGCAGTAGTAGTCTGTCTCGGCCTCGGGGCCGGTGCGGACCTCGAAGCCGAGGCGGCCAAAGATCTCGATGATCTCGTCCATGGTCTGGTGGATGGGATGGCTGGCGCCGAGGTGACCCCTTCGTCCGGGCAGGGTCACGTCGCTGAACTCTCGGACCTCGGCTCGCCCGGCCGCAAGCTCCTTCCGACGCGCCGTCAGGGCGGCTTCGAACTCCTGGCGGGCCTGATTGACGCTCCGGCCGAATTGGGGACGCCTTTCCGGCGACAGGCGGCCGACGGATTTGAGGAGGCTGGTCAGCTCGCCCCTGCGGCCCAGGTAGCGGACGCGAACCTCTTCCAAGGTCTTGGCGTCGCCGGCCTCGGCCGCCTCCTGGAGGGCTTTCTTTCTGGTTTTCGCGAGCCTGTGTTCCATCGAAAGGCTTATTTAGGCCTCGAGGGCCTGCTTGGCCTCGGCGGCCAGACGGCTGAAATTAGCCGGATCTTTGACCGCCAAATCGGCCAGAATTTTGCGGTCAATCTCGATCTCGGCCGCCTTGAGCCCGGCGACCAGTCGAGAGTAGGTCATGTCGTTCAATCTGGCCGCGGCGTTGATGCGGGTGATCCAAAGCCGCCGCATCTGTCGCTTGCGCTGGCGTCGGTCACGGTAAGCATACTTCCGGGCCCGATCGACGCTTTCCTGAGCGATGCGGCTCAGGTTTTTCCGCGAGCCCCAGAAGCCCTTGGCCTCTTTTATGGCCTTGGCGACCTTGCGACTCTTGGCCGACGCTCCTTTTACTCTGGACATTTTTCCTTATCTCCTCGAATCCCTCAGCCGTAAGGCATCAAACGCCTGACGGAGCGTCGATCAGCGGCATTGATGAGCGTCGCTTTTCTGAGCCGTCTTTTGCGCTTGGTCGTTTTTTTGGTCAGGATGTGGCTGTGGCTGCATTTCTTGTGCTTCACTAGCCCCCTGGCCGTGAGCTTGAAACGCTTGGCCGCGCCACGATTGGTTTTCAGCTTGGGCATGGCGAAACTTCTCCTCTCAACCTCTCTCCATCAGGCCTTTGGTCGCCCCGCGAGGCCGGGTTCAGTTGCTGGATCTGGGGGCCATGATCAGGCTCATGAACCGTCCCTCCAGACGGGGGGTGCTCTCGGCCTGACCCAAATCCTCTAGCTGCTCGGCGAAAGCGACCAGCAGGTCCCGCCCCCGATCCGTGTAAGCCATCTCGCGGCCCCGAAACATCATCGAGATCTTGAGGCGATTGCCCTGCTCTAAAAACTTGCGGGCCCTCTTCATCTTGACCTGAAGGTCGTGCTCTTCGGTCTTGGGCCGGATCTTGACCTCCTTCAAGGTCACCTGGCTGGATTTGCGTCGGGCCTCCTGGCTCTTTTTGGCCTGAAGGTACTTGTAGCGGCCATAATCCATGACCCGACAAACCGGCGGCTCCGCGTCCGGAGCGACCTCGACCAGATCCAGACCCTCGTCCCGGGCCACGTTCAGGGCTTGGTTCAAGGGCATGATGCCCAGTTGCGCGCCGTCCTGCCCGATGAGTCGGACTTCCCGGGCCCTGATCTGATCGTTGATCCAAATTCTTCGTTCAGCTATGCTGGCACCTCTCTTGTTGTCGGGCCGAAGCCCCGCCCCCTCAAATGGTCACCTGGGATTCAGCCAGGATCTTGTCGGCCACGGCCTCGATTTCAAACGGCCCCAAGTCCTGACGGTCCCTGGTCCTCACCGCCACTGTGCCGGCCGTCACTTCTCTATCCCCGACGACCAGCATGTAGGGCATCTTTTGCAGTTGGGCCTCCCTGATCTTGTAGCCCAGCTTTTCGTTTCGCACGTCCAGCTCCACCCGCACCCCGGTCTCATCCAGAACCTGATGGACCCGCCGGCAGTGCTCGATGGCCCGGTCGGTCACGGACAAGACCGCGGCCTGAACCGGGGCCAGCCAGACCGGGAAGGCGCCGGCGTGATGCTCGATGAGGATGCCAATGAACCTCTCCAGCGAGCCTAAAATGGTCCGGTGGAGCATGATCGGCCGGTGCTCCTGGCCATCTGGTCCAATATAGGTCAAATCGAAGCGTTCGGGCAAGGTGAAGTCGCACTGGATGGTGCCCGTCTGCCAGCTTCGACCCAGGGCGTCGGTCAGATGGAGGTCGATTTTGGGGCCGTAGAAGGCGCCGTCGCCCTCGTTGACTCGAAAGCCCAGGCCCATGTCCTCCAAGGCCTCTTTTAAGGCCGTGGTGGCCAACTCCCAGTCCTCGTCCGAGCCGATGGACTTCTCGGGGCGGGTGGAGAGCTCCAGCCGGTAATCAAAGCCGAAGACCGCCATCATGTCCGCCTCCAGCTCGAGGATGGCCTTGATCTCGGCGTTGACCTGCTCCGGGGTGCACAGGATGTGGGCGTCGTCCTGAGTGAACTGGCGCACCCGGGGCAGGCCGTGGAGCACGCCGGATTTCTCGTGGCGGTGGACGACCCCCAGTTCAAAGTAGCGTTGGGGCATTTCGCGGTAGGAGCGCTTCCGGGACTTGAAGATGAGCATGTGAGCCAGGCAGTTCATGGGCTTGACGCCGTAGTCCACGCCGTCGATGGAGGTGAAGTACATGTGCTCGCGGTAGTTGTCAAAGTGTCCCGAGCGCTCCCACAGCTCATTCTTCAAAAGCTGGGGTCCGATGACGATCTCGTAGCCGCGCTGGAGATGCCATTTTTTCTCGTGGTCTTCGATGATCATCCTCAGGCGGGCCCCTTTGGGATGCCAGACGACCATGCCTGGGCCGATCTCCTCGTGGAAGCTGAACAAATCCAGCTCCCGGCCCAGCTTGCGGTGGTCGCGGCGCTTGGCCTCCTCTAGATTGTGGAGATAGGATTCCAGCTGGCCCGGATCAAAGAAGGCCGTGCCGTAGATTCTTTGGAGCATCTTGTTGCGTTCGTCGCCGCGCCAGTAGGCTCCGGCCACTGAGGTGAGCTTGAAGGCCTTCACCACGCCAGTGGAGGGCAGATGCGGCCCGCGGCAGAGGTCGGTGAACTGGCCCTGGGTGTAGAGGGAGACTTTCTCGTCCTCGGCCAGGCCCAGGTCCTTGATCAGCTCGACCTTGTAGTTTTCGTTGAGGGCGGCGAACTTCTCGACCGCTTGCTTGGAGGAGACCTCTTCCCGGACAAAGGGCAGGTCAGCTTTGATGATTTCAGCCATCTTGGCTTCGATGCGGGGCAGGTCCTCGAGCCTGAAGGGGCGGTCGATGTCAAAATCGTAGTAAAAGCCGTTCTCCACCGCCGGACCGATGGTCACCTTGGCCTCAGGAAAGAGGCTCTTGACCGCCTGGGCCATGATGTGGGAGGTGGAGTGGCGCATGATCTCCAGGCCCTCGGGGCTGGCCGCGGTCACGGGCTCCAGCCGGGCGTCGCTCTCCAGGCGGGTGGACAGATCCACCAGGCGGCCGTCTATCTTGGCCGCCAAAGCTTGACCGCCGAAGTGTTCGGCCAGAATCCGCCCCGCTTCGGCGCCAGGGGGGACCAGAACCTCTTCGCCCTCGGGCAATGTGACGCGGATGCTCACCGCAAAAAACTCCCACCAATGATAAAGGCACCGGCGGACAAGACCGCTCAGCGCCCCGCCCCAAAGCCGACGATGCTCAATTCAAACCAGATGGCTCCTGGTAGGCGCGCCGAGATTTGAACTCGGGACCTCTACCGTGTCAGGGTAGCGCTCTCCCCCTGAGCTACGCGCCTAAAAAAACAAGGCCCTAAATACCAGCCCCCAAGATGGTTGTCAACATTGTTCTTTCCTGAGCCGGCGGGCCTTGGCGGCGCCCTGGTCTTTGATGAGGAAGCACCCAGACCCGAGAGGCCGCCTGGCGGATCAAACGCTTGATGTAGTGAATGAGATTTATTCAGCCACAATATTAAGTGCCATATCAAAAGCAATATTTATTTTTCCCTTGACCTTGTGGTGTTTATTGTAACAGAATCAACAAAAAGTGTAGGAGGGATTGTGGTCGAGGATGAGTTGTCCGCGCGGGGCCGCAAGCTGGCCGGACTGGTCGAGGCGGTCACGGTCAGCCTCGAGACCGCCGACGGCGCCTTCAGAAGCGTGGAGCCATTTCTGGCCAAAGTGACCGAGACCTGCCGCTATCTCAAGGATCAACTCGAGGCCACGGCCGTGGCCCAGGCCGGCCTGGAGGCCATTTTGAGCGCCTACGCCTCCCGCTACCCCGAGGGCGCCGAGGAGATGGAGGATGTGGTCCGCTTCCGGGCCATCCTGGACGAGAAGGAGCGTAAAATCAGCTTTTTGGAAGAAGAGCTCTCTGGACAGGCTCAAGAGATGGAGGCCTTCATGGCCGACCTGAGACAGCGGCTGGATCAGGTGAACGAGGCCTTGGCCGAAGTGGAGAAGGCTCTCTTGGCCGTCAAGGACCTCCGGGAGGCCGGAGCGGAGCAACTGGCCCAGGACCAGGCCAAGGTTCAGGCCGTCATCGACCGCTTCTGGCCCTCGACCGGCCCGGCCGAGCCAGTCCCTGACCAGCCCTCTCCCCGAATCAACCTGCCCCTTGAGAAGCTCCATTCAGTCGTGGACGAGGTCGTCGCCCGCCTCGAAGCCGGCGAGACTGAGCGGCGCGAGCTGCTCGGCCAGGTCCTGGTCGAGGTTCGCGACCAGGACCTCAGACGCGTGCTCACCGAGAAACTGAATCCGAGCGACATGACCTGAGGCCCGAGGCCCTCAATCCTAAAATGAGAGAGCGTTGGCTTTGGCGAGGATCAGCTCGGCCCGCTGCCGTTGTCAGGCCAGCGGGAGGCGAGGTGAGCAAAGGTGACCTGGCTTAAGGTGGCCTCTAATTTTTCCTGGCACTGACGCCAGATCTTGTGCATGGGGCACGTGGGCTGGTTGTGACACTCGGTTTGGTCAAAGAGGCAGGCGTTGAGGGCCAGAGGCCCTTCCACGGCTTTGACCACTTCGAGGACGGTTATGTCCTCCGCCGGTCGAGCCAAGGCAAAACCACCCGCGGCCCCCTTGTAGGACCGGACGAGGCCGGCCACAGTGAGGCGTTGGAGGATCTTGGACAAAAAGCTCAAGGGAATGCCTTGGGCTTGGGAGACGTTTTCGCGCTGGCTGAGGCATCCTTCAGGCTGGATGGCCATGAAAACCACCGCCCTGATGGCGTATTCTCCGGCCTTGGTCAGCCTCAGCAACCAGTCCCCCTTTGAGATGAACCCCGCGCGAAACTCTATTAGTAAGCCTACCCGCAAAAATCCACCTGTCAAGGGCTAGAGGGGCTTAATTCCGGGGCGGTCGGAACCGGCCGTCGAGGATTTCGGTCAGCACGCCGCCAAGTCGCTTGGGGGGCTGGACAAAGGCGTAGCGGTTGCCGAAGAGATGGCGTGGCTTGTCATCGATGGTCTTGATTCCTTTGGTTTTCAGCTCTCTCAAACCCTCTTCCACGTCGTCGACGCGGTAGGAGATGAGAAAGACCCCTTCACCTTTTTGCCTCAGGAACTTGGCCACTTCGCCGCGGCCGTCGAGGTCCTCCATCAGCTCCAGGGCGACCTGGCCGACATAATAGCGGGCCACCCTTATCTTCTCGCTCTCGGCCGCGTATTCGATGGGGTTTTCCAGGCCGAGGGTCTCTTCGTAGGCCTTCTTGGCCACTTCAAGATCCTCGACGGCGATGCAGATGTGATCGATTTGCTTGGCTTTCATCAAATTGCTCCTCGTCCGCTTGCTCCTCGAACCAAAGTGTGGTTTCGCCGCAGTCTCGCATCACCTGGTCTGGGCCAAGGCCAGGTCCAGGAAGTGGCGGATCAAGGCCCGGGCCTGGTTGTGGGCCGAGGCGATTTCGGGGTGGAACTGGACTCCGTAAAGCATCTTCGTTTGGCTCTTGATGACCTGGACGTAGGTCGAGGCGGCCAGGACTTCGTAATCGCGGGGCAGCTCGGCCACGGCGCAGCCGTGGATCTCAGGGGCGATGAAGGGGTCGGGCAGACCGGCCAAGAGGGGATCGTTCTTTTTGATTCTGATCCGAGTCTGGCTCTTGAAATCCCTGAGGCTGGAGATGTCAGCCCAGCCCATGCCCCGCACAAAGGTGTAGCCATAGGCCATGACGGTCATCTGGTGGCCGCAGCAGATGCCCAGAATGGGGGCCGGGCAGGCCCTGATTAGCTCGAACTCGCCGTTGTATTCAAACATGGGCAGGTTTTGGTAGCTGGCGTTGTTGCCGCTGAGGATGATGGCTCTCGGCTTGTGGGCCAGGCTCTCATACATGGCCAGGGAGACTTCGTAGTGGGGCAGGCTCAAGGTCTTGAGGCCGAGGTCCAGGTCTGCGATGAAGGCGGCCAACTGGGAGAAGGTGAAGCCGTTGCGCTGATTGCCCACGAGCAGCACGTAGTCTCCTAAGGGCGCCTGGGGCGTCGAGGGCCGGCTTGGAGAGTAGAGGACCAGTTCGTTGAGCCAGGGCGAGTAGCCCTGCCAGGCCGTGATCCGCAATCTGAAATAGCGGGCCGCCACAGGCTTGAAGTCGATGATGTTGCGGAAGGTGTCGTTGCCCTTGACCCTCGCCCCGGCGATGTCGCGCCAATTTTTTTCATCATCGCTCATCTGCCACACGAAATCCTTCAGCCAGCCGGTGGGGCCTCGGGGGTTGGAGAGCATCCAGATTCTAGATATGGTGCGGGTCTGACCCAGATCGAGGCTGACCCACTGGACCTCGGGCCCCGGCGGCGAGGCCCGCCAGTAGGTGTCCTGGCCGGGGTCGTCGAGGTCAGTGATGTTTTTAGGGTTTTGGCCGCTGGAGACCTCGACGCGGCGCACCGGCGCGCGGGTCAGATTCATGAAGGCGTCGTCGGAGCGCGTGTCGACGAAGAAGCGGGATTGAGCCCACGGGCCTTTGTCCCCGGCCGCGTCCACGGCCCGCACCCGCCAGAAGTATTGGGAGTTGTCCTTCAGAGCGTCCGCGGCGGCGAGGCGCTTGGAGGTGATCCAGGGGGTCGTCTCGGGCAGGCGGCCATAGGAGATCAAATCAGGCGAGTCAAAGCTTTCCTTGCGGTCGAGCTGGATGGTGTAGGTTCGCGGGTTGAGGCCGCCGGCGGCGTTGCCAAAGGTGAGGAGGGGCCGCGGGTTGGTGACGACCACGTCCCAACTGGGGCTGTTGTTCAAGCGCGGCGCGGTCAGGGCCCATAAAGGCTGGGCCAAGACCGACGAAACCAGAATTCCGGCCAGGGCGAAAATAGCTAGACGACGAGGCATGAGCACCCCCTAAGTCACCCTCCGGGAAATATATTTTCTATAAGGGCCCCGGAAAAAAGTAACATATTTTCGAGACGCAAAATAGCTTACGGCTCATTATCCGCCTTGGCTTTCTCGGCCAGGGCCTTGAGGATCTTTTCAGGGGTGAGGGGGTAGTCTTTGAACCAGATTCCGGTGGCGTTGCAGATGGCCGCGGCGTAGGCCTGGGCCGCGGACATGGCGATGGACATGCCCGCCTCCTTGGCCCCGTAAGGACCGGTGGGGTCAACTGTTTCGACGATGATGGTCTCGATGGGCGGCATGTCGCCGGCCAAGGGCAGCTTGTACTCCAGTTGGCTGGGGTTGAGGACGCGCCCTTCGAACCAGCGGTGGGCTTCGGTGAGCATGCCCCCCTGGCCGCCCATGGCCACCGAGCCCTCGAACTGGCCCTCGACGATCATGGGGTTCAAGGCCCGGCCGCAGTCCTGGGCGGCCACGACGCCGAGGACCTTGACCATGCCCGTTTCAGGGTCCACCTCCACCTCGGCCACGGTGGCCCCAAAGGAAAAGGTTTCGGAGAGTTGGCCCTCGGGTCGGGAGACCCATTCCCGGCCGTGGTCCACCCGGGGGGCGAAGTGGCCGCGGCCCATGATGGGCCGGCCTTGAATCAGGGCCATCCTGACCACCTTGGTCAAGGGCAGAGCTTTGTCCGGGCTGCCCTTGATGAAGACGCGGCGGTCCTGGACGACCAGGTCTTGGACGTTCGCCTCCAGGGCCTCGGCCGCCACCTCGCAGAGTTGGCGTTTGGCGTCCTGGGCGGCCAGGCGCACGGCCTGCCCGCCGGTGAAGGTGGACTGCATGGAATAGGCCCCGGGATCGTTGGCCGTGGCTTGGGTGTCGGCCGAGATGAGCTCCACGTCCGCCACGCTCAGGCCCAGCTCCTCGGCGGCGATGGTGACGAGCATCATGTCATTGCCTTGGCCGTTATCCACCACCCCAGAGGTGACGCTCACGCCGCCGTCCTCGTTGAATTTGATGAAGGCTTGGGAGCCGCCCCTGATGCCCAAGGGGAAGCCGGTCTGGACCGAGTTGGTCCCCAGGCCGATTCCGTGCCACTTGGGCAATTTACCATATTTTTCCGACCAGCCGGCGCGGGCCATGGCCTGGTGGATGCACTCCTTGAGCCCGCAGGACTGGACAAGGGACCTGGTCGGGGTGTATTCCCCAGGGTCACGGGCGTTTATGAGCCTGACATCTGCTGGGTCTTTGCCCAGTTCTTCGGCGAGCCGGTCGAGCTGGGTGTCCACGCCCACGGCAAAGGCCCGGCCGTGGACGCGGATCATGCCCCGGATGGGCTTGTTGGTGTAGACTCGGTAGCCGTTGTAGCGCACGTTGGGCAGCTTGTAGGTCTGCTCCATGCACAAAAAGGGCACCGAGGTGGCGATGGGCCCGGTGGAGGAGTAGGCCCCGCCGTCCATGTAACAGGTGATGTCCCGGGCCAGGACCTGACCGCGGCGGTCCACGCCGGTCTTGATGGTCGTGACCATGGAGTGGCCCTGGCGGGTGGCGATG
>CAYXRH010000002.1:29699-32811 GCA_964466355.1 uncultured Thermodesulfobacteriota bacterium | reverse complement strand
GGGTAGCAGTCGTAAGGCGCGGCCGGCAGGTGATCCGCTCGGTTTCCTTGGGGGAGGATCTCCTCCTGATTCCCGGAGGCGAACAATAAAGATGGTCCCAAAGTGGTGACCAGGGCCTCGTACTCAGAGAGGTCGAGGTGTTGGCCGAGGCCGGTCCTGTCCCGGTATTCCAGGGCGGCCAAAACGGCCAACGCGGCAAAAAGACCGACGACGGCGTCGGCGTAAGCAAAACCCACACCTAAAGGAGGACCTTGGGGATACGAGGTCTGAAAGGTCAGACCCGCCAGGGCCTGGATAGTCGGGCCGAAAGCAACGAAATCTTTCCACGGGCCGGTTCGACCCGCCGCAGAGAGGCTGGCCATTATCAGATCAGGCCGGACCCGCCTTAAATTTTCATAATTCAGTCCCCAATTAGCCATGACTCGGGGCGTAAAATTTTCCACGACCACGTCGCTTTTTGCGGTCAGTCTCAAGACCAGATCTCGGGCCTCTTTACGGCTTAAGTCTAAAGTGATGCTTAATTTGTTACGATTCCAAGCCTTAAAATAACCGCTTTGGTTGTCCTCGGCGCCGGTGGCCGTTTTTTTGGATTGAACCTTGATCACCTCTGCTCCGAAGTCAGCCAGGAGCCTGGTGGCGTACGGGCCGGCCAGGACCCAGGTGAAGTCCAAGACTCGCAGGTCGCTTAAGCATCCCTCAGGCGTTTCAAACCCTATTATCAGATGACTCCTGTCTGAGCCAGGCGTTGTAATTCTTCAGCGGGCAAGCCAAGTTCTTCCCCGTAAACTTGAGAGTTGTGCTCGCCGATCATCGGCGCTGGTCGCGAGCGCTTGGGAAAGCCGAGGCTGGATGAGAAGGGAAGGCCGGGCTGCTTGGCCGAAAAGGCGGATCGAGGGCGGTCGACCTCCAGGAAGAACCGGCGCTCCTTGAGCTGAGGACTTTCCAGAACTTCTCTGATTGAGCAGACCGGCGCCCAAGGAAGCCGCATCAGCTGTCCCAGTTCAAACAGCTCTTTCCGGGTGTGGGTCAGGGTCCATTTGGTCAGCACTTCCAGAAGACAATTGAAATTTTGACGGCGGTAGTCTTCGTTGAGCCACTTTTCGTCTTTAAGGTCGCCGGCCCGGCCTTCGCTGGCCATCCATTCAATCAGGATTTCCCATTGGTGAAAAGGTGATAAAAGAATGTGGCCGTCCTTGCAGGGCAGAACACAAAAAGAGTTGTTCCAATGGATATTTCCGCGGCGGGTGGACACGACCTTATCGTAAAAATATCTGACCAAAATATAATCCAGGCCGGCGGCAATTGACTCCTGAGCCGAAATGTCGACGTGTTCACCTTTTCCACTTTTGGCTCGCTTCCTTAAGGCCAAGAGCACGCCACTGGCCGCTAATATAGAGGCGGTGTAATAGGACTGCTCCCCAAAGGCCTTAAGCGGAGGCGAATCAGGTAAGCCGGTAACGGACATCTGGCCACCGTAGGCGACCGCCACTAGGTCGCAAGACTTGTAGTTACGGCGGGGGCCGGTCTGGCCGAAGCCGGTCACCGAGACCAGGATCAGCCTCGGGTTGACCCGGCTTAGAACCTCAAAGTTCAACCCGAGTCCTTTTAAGCGACCAGGTTCGAAGCTTTCAATAACCACATCGGCCTTTTCAAGCAGCCGCTTAAAGATGTTCCGGCCAGATTCGCTTTCCAGGTTCAAGGTGACGCCCCGCTTGTTGGCGTTGTGATACTGGAAAAAAAAGCTGTCGTCCGACCCGGGCAGATCAACAGCAAAGGGGCCGATTTTACGGGAGGGATCGCCACCGGGCTTCTCTATCTTGATGACCTCCGCGCCAAGATCAGCCAAAAGCTTTGAGCCAAAGCTGGCCCTTTCGTCGGCTAGGTCGAGGATGCGCAATCCGGTCAGAAACCTGTCCCTTTCTTGCGGCGCCACCGTTCTTAGCTCCTTATTGAGCTCAATTTCGATCCTGAGCCATTTTATCAAATAAGATGGCTCTATTGAGACGAGCCGTCTCATAGCCGGAGTAGAGTTCTAGAGCCCGGTCGTAGTTCCTTTCGGCCTCAAGGAAATCTCCCCTTTCGAAGGACTCATTAGCCAAGCTGTGGTAGATGTCGGCGACCAGTTCCCTGGAGCCCCACTTCTTCCGCGAGGGGTTTTTCAGATGGCCCTGGTAATCAAAGCCCTCAGGAAAAATGTTTTCAACATCTATGGACAGAGACTCTGTCTCCAACAGGCTCAGCACGTGGGGGCCAAGCCCAAAGGTCTGCTCTAAAAGGATCGCTTTTGCCTCGACGCCGAATCTGGCCAAGAGGCAGTTGTAAAGCAGCGTCAAGCCCAAGCAGTTGCCGACGCTTTGAGACCCTGGGCTCAGCTGGGCGTCGAGCACCTCGTCCAGTCTAAAGGAGCCTCGGGCCTGGTATCGGGACGGCTTTTTGTGCCACAACCAGTTGAATAACGTTTTGGCTTTGGCGACCGGGTCAGGGAGTTCTTTTATCTTTGGCCAGACCTGGCCGCAGAGTTGATCAATCTTGGCCTGGTAGTCAATGAATCGATCTTTATCCTTAACCCCAGAGGCCCAAAGCGCTTCTCTTATTAGGGTGAACAACACGGATCAAAACGTTGTTTGTTGGTCTCACGAGCCTAAAGCGGTCGCCCGATTCGGCCGAGCAAGCCAGCTTGATGTCAATCAGAGGAGGGCAGGGGCTTCGGTTCTTGAAGAATCATTTCTTTGTCGCAGCAGACCGGACTGCCATCGCCGGCTTTGGTGCAGAGTATCTGGGTCCCGCAAGCCTCGCAGAGATACCTTTTGCCTAACTGGGCCATGTGAAACAACCTCCTCGGTCTACTTTTTTATTCTCATCGGCTGCCCGCAACAGAAAAGCTCGCCCTGTCCGCCGCGGGTGACGATGTACTCAGCGCCGCACTTTTCACAGACGTACCTCTTGCCCACCTCATTAGCCATGCTCTCCGTCTCCTTTGCCGGGCAACCTGCTCAGGGCTGCCCATATTTTTCCTTCAGCTCTCTTTTAAGCACCTTGCCCAGGGGATTTCTGGGTAAAGCCTCGATAATAACCACTGACCTGGGCCTTTTAAAACCGGCCAGTTTTGAGC
>CAYXRH010000002.1:0-29689 GCA_964466355.1 uncultured Thermodesulfobacteriota bacterium | reverse complement strand
CTGGCCCCACTCCGCATCGGGCACGCCGATGACGGCCGCCTCTTCGACTTTGGGATGGGAGTGGAGTACCGCCTCCACCTCTTCGGGCGAGATGTTCTCGCCTCCCCTAATGATCATGTCGTCGCCCCGACCAGCCAGAAAGAGGTAGCCCTCCTCGTCCATCCAGCCCTGATCCCCGGTCCTGAGCCAGCCGTCAGCGCTGAGCACCTGTACGGTCTTCTCTTCATCACGCCAGTAGCCGCTCATGACCCTGGGGCCTCGGGCCAGAATCTGGCCGGTCTGCCCCGGCGGCAGGGCCTGGCCCTCCTCGTCGACTATCCTGACCTCCACGTCCGGCAGAGGCCGGCCGATGGAGGACTTGAGCCTTTCGAGCTTCTTCTTCCGTTCCTGCTCCGTCCCCTCAATAACGTGGTCTTCAGGCCCCAGCACGGTTATGGTCGAGGCCGTCTCCGTCTGGCCGAAAGCGTTTATGAAGCGCACCCAGGGCAATTTTTCGATGGCCCGATGAATTATCTCGAAGGGCATGGGAGCAGCGCCGTAGGTGATAACGCTCAGGCTGGACAGATCGTACTTTTCGAAATCAGGGTCCTCGATGATCCACTTGAGCATGGTCGGCACCAGCATGGCCCGGGTGGCCCTTTCGCGCTCGACCGTCTGAAGCCACTCCTTGACCTCAAACTGCCTCATCAGGACCATGGTCCGACCGCCGTAAACGGCGGCCAGGACCGCTTGCATCCCGGCGACATGGTAGAGGGGCACGGTAAGCAGGTTCCTCTCCTCTGAGTCCGGATCGGCCGGCTCTACGTTCTCCAGGACGTAGGAGACGAACCCGCTGTGCCTCAAGGGCACCCCCTTGGGCCGGCCGGTCGTCCCGGCCGTGTACATCAACACAGTCACGTCCTCGTCTTCGATTTCTAAAACCGGCTCGTCAGCCGGCTGTGAGCCGAGCAAATCCTCATAATAGGGCCAGCCGGTCGAGCCGGAATCGAGGCAGATGCGCTCTTTGACCCCGGGCAGTTTGGGCCAGAGAGGTTCGAGCACCTCCAGGTAGCGCTGGCCGGAAAAAAGGACTTTGATCCCGGCGTTGGCGATGACGTAGCCCAGTTCCTCGGCCTTGGCCCGGAAATTCAAGGGCACGAAGATAGCCCCCAGCTTGGCCACGGCAAAGTAGGCTTCCACGTGGGCCGGACAATTGACCTGAAGGACACCGATCATATCGCCCTTTTTGACCCCCTGGCCGGCCAAGTAATTGGCCAATCGCTTGATCCGCTCGTTGGCCTGAGCAAAGCTGAGTCTTTGGTCCTCGAAGACGACCATCGCCCTCTCAGGACAGATGGCCGTGGCGATGTCAAGAAGGTCGGTCGTGTTCATCTTTTGATCTCAATGACCGGAAACTGGCGATTTCTCCACTCTCTTCAATCGTGAAGCCAGGCTCTTCTCCAGGGCAAGCCCCTCAGAAAGAGGCAGCTTAAGCCCTCTGACCACGGCCCGTTTGGCCGCCTGGACGGCTTTGGGATCACAGCTGGCTATCTTTTGAGCCACTTCCTCGGCCGCGGCAAAAAGCTCTTTTAGCCTCACGACGCGATTGACCAAACCGGCCTGATGCGCCTCCTCGGCGCTCAGCCAGCGGCCGGTCAAAAGCATCTCCAAGGCCCTGGCCGGGCCGATCAGGCGGGGCAGAGTCTGGGTTCCTCCGGCCGCCGGGATGATCCCCAGACCGACCTCGGGCAGTCCGAATTGGGCCTCAAAAGAGGCGATTCTGAGATCGCAGCAAAGCGCCATCTCGAGGCCGGAGCCGAGGACGTAGCCGTGCAAAGCAGCGATGAGCGGCTGGGGGAGCGACAAAAAAAGCCCCCAGACGTCCCGCTCCCAACGGACCCGCCGGGTGACAATTGGCGAGGGGGCCTTAAGAAACTCGCTCAAGTCAGCCCCGGCGCAGAAGGCCTTCTCCCCTGTCCCCTTTATAATCGCCACCCTGATCTCGTCGTCGTCCCGGATGGCGCTGAGGACCTGGTAGAGTTCATCCCGCATCTTCATATTGTAGACGTTTAAAACCTCCGGCCGATTGAGCGTCACGTAGGCCAGGTGGTCCTTCTTCTCGTAGAGCAACGTCTCGAAACCACCCATCAGCGACCCTCAAACTCAGGCGTCCTCTTCTCTTGAAAAGCCCGAATCCCTTCCATCCGGTCCCGGGTGGTCTGGAGCAGAGAGTAGAGATCGGCCTCAAGAAAAAGTCCTTGATCCAGGATCAGATCAAGACCCCGCCAGACCGCCTCCTTGACCAACCTCAAAGCGACCGGGCCTTTTTGAGCCAGGGCCTGGGCCAGGGCCCTGGCTTCTCGCTCGATCTCTTGGTGAGCCACGACCCGATTGACTAGGCCGATCCGATAAGCCTCTGCCGTGTCAATGTATTCTCCGGTGAGAATCATCTCCAAAGCCTTGGCCCGGCCGACCAATCGAGCCAACCGCTGGGTGCCCCCGTCAAAGGGAATCTCTCCCGCCGCCACCTGGTCCAGGGCCAGTCGAGCCTTCTTGGAGCAGATCCGCAAATCACAGACCAGGGCCAACTCCAGACCTTGTCCCAAGGCGTCCCCATTGACCGCCGCCAAGGTTGGGACCTCCAGTTGAGCGACGTAAGCCGCCGCCGAAGGGCTCAGGCCCGGCTCACCGCCCAGACAAAAGGCTCCCTGGCCCGCGCCACTGATAATGACCACCCTGACCTGGTCATCCGCTCGGAGTTGAGAGCAGAGATCCTTAAGCCCGGCCGCGGTCTCGGAGTCTATGGTGTTACCAGACTCGGGCCTGTTGAGGGTAATCTCGGCCACGAAGCCAGTGATCTTAAGGGTAACAGGTTTCTGGCCCATCTTATCGCCCTCAGGTTTAGCCGGTCCGCTCTTCCAAAGTATTATAACCCAATTCAGGGCGAATTCGAGGCTCAACATTGACGACGATCGGGTAGATCTTTTCATCCTGGCCCCGGCTAACGATACCAGACTATAAGCCATCTCAAAAAAGTCTAGACATTTGGTTTGATGTAGTTAAATATGGCCAGCTGGACTTAACAGATGAACAATGGACGCGGTTAGCCCGGAGATTTCCCGAGAGTCTGAAATGAGCCTTGATATGCTGGTTTGGCATGGGGTGAGGAGACGAAACCGGAGGCGGTGATGTGTGAACGGCATTCAGTTGGGTCTGTCGGAGGTTTTTCTGCTTAATATTGTTGAGGTTATGGTGAGATAGACATATCTCTCCGTCTCGGCCTGGGCCTGGCTGGTATTTGGGGCGAAGTTGAACACCTGTCTGATCGTGGCCAAGGCGTACTGAATCGTTCTGTAAAGTCATGGTTAAGTGCTTGTAACTGAATGGTGTCCAGCGGCCCGGTCGGGACCTCCTCGGCCTCGACCTCTGGCCCGAACTCCAGAGTGCGATACCCCCACAAGGACACCACCCGGCCGCCCTTTCGGGCGGGCCGCCGCTTACGGGAAGTCAACATAAAAGATAACGTGCCGACAAAAACAATCCAGTAAAGCGACGAGTGGGCCACAAACTGTGCCCCTTTTGTGTCCCGATTTGACGAAATTTGACGAAAAATAAGCCCTTGACGGCCATCTTCGACGTCTAAGCATCAAGGACTTAACAACCTGAAAAGACTGATTGTTTTCTGGTGCCGAGGGACGGAATTGAACCGCCGACACGGGGATTTTCAGTCCCCTGCTCTACCAACTGAGCTACCTCGGCTCAGGGGACTTATTCTAGGGGCACCGCCGGCGGTTAGTCAAGTATAATTGCCACCGAGGCGGCTTTGGGTTAGACTGATCTTCTGAAATCAAAGGAAGGAGCGAGATGTCGTCCCTGGTGTACGTCTCCGGCGTGGCCATGACGCCCTTCGGCCGCTCGGAAATGAGCCTCGATCAGCTCATGGTCGAGGCCGGCCACGCCGCCCTGGATGACGCCGGCCTCGAAAGCGTGGACGCCATGTACATGGGGGTGATGAACCCGGCGGAGTTCACCGGCGATTCCAACCTGGCCGCCCTCCTGGCCGATTACCTGGATCTGTCCGGCGTGCCTTCCTCCAGGGTGGAGACGGCCTCTTCCACCGGCGCGGCCGTTCTGGAGTCGGCCTTTTACGCCGTGGCCTCGGGCTACATTAAAAGCGCCTTGGTGGTGGCCGGGGAGAAAATGACCCACCTGCCCACGGCCCAGACGACCAAGATCCTGTCCCGGGTGATCGACAAGGTCGAGCGCCAATACGGTGCCTCCATGCCGGCCCTGGCGGGCATGATCGCCCGCCGTTACGCTCACGAGTACGGCTTGAGCGATGAAGATTTGACCCGGGCCCTGAGTGGGGTGGCCATCAAGAACCACGCCAACGGCTCCCTAAACCCTCTGGCCCAGTTCAGGAAGGTCATCACCTCGGAGAATTACTTCAACTCCAAGATGGTGGCCGATCCGCTGCGCATCTACGACTGCGCCCCCATCACCGACGGCGCCGCGGCGGTGGTCCTCACCGCCGAGCCGGCCGCAGTGAGCCTCGTCGGCCTGGGCCACGCCACCGACACCCTGGCCGTGGGTCGGCGGGGCCGGCTGACCTCCTTCAACTCCACCAAACAGGCGGCCTTAAAAGCTTACAAAATGGCCCAGATCGATCCCTCCCAGGTGGATCTGGCCGAAGTTCACGACGCCTTCACCATCTTCGAGATCATCGGCGCCGAGGACCTCGGCTTCTTCGAGCCAGGAGAGGGTTGGCGAGCCGTGGTGGAGGGAAAGACGGCCCGGAATGGACGCCTGCCGATCAACGCCTCCGGGGGTCTCAAGGCCCGGGGTCATCCCGTCGGCGCCTCGGGCTTGGCCCAGGTGGTGGAGCTGGTGTGGCAGATGCGCGGCCAAGTCTCCCCGGAGCGCAAGCTGAAACGGACGCGGGTGGCCCTGGCCCAATCCATCGGCGGTCTGGCCAACAACAACCTGGTGACCATCCTCATGCGAGCCGATTACCGGCGGGTGTGGCAGGTCAGCTTTGAGCCGGAATACCACCCGACCCTCTATCCACCCCATCCCACCCTGGCTCCGGAAAGCCTCCGGCCGGGGCGGGGGGAGCTTCTCACCTGGACCACCCTCCACGCTCCGCCCGAGGGATTCACGCCGCCGCTGATGATGGGCTACGTGCGCCTGGCCGACGACGCCATCATCCTGGCCCACGGCCAAGTCGAAGAGACACCCCGCTTGGGCGAAAGGGTGGGCGTGGACGTTTTGGGCCAACACTTTGTCTTCAAGCCCTACGACCCCTCGGTCGTTTGGCGGAAACCTTTTGAAGATATAAAGAAAAGAGTCTGGGGCTGGTGGGGCGCCGTCGAGGACGCGGCCACGCGCTACTCGCGCCGGGCCAAGGCGGCCAGGCTCAAGGAGGCCCGGCGGGCGGCCCGTCGAGAAAACAAGAAGCTCTCAGATAATAAAGAGATGAAGCCTTCTCTTGACCCTCCTCCTTGACAAGCGAGGCCCAGAAATCGACAATGGCGGACCATGGCTGGACAACTCATCGCCGTGGAAGGAATCGACGGCGCGGGCACGACCACTCAGTCCCGGGCTCTTTTTGAGTGGCTCACCGCCCGGGGCCGAGACTGCGTTTTGACCGCCGAGCCCTCAACGGGGCCGGTGGGCCGGCTGCTTCGGGGGGCCTTGAGATCAGAGCCGATATTGGACGAAGCGGCCATGGCCCTCCTTTTCGCCGCCGATCGACTCGACCATCTCACCCGGGAGATCAAGCCGGCCCTGGACGACGACCTGACGGTCATCACCGACCGTTACCTCTTTTCCTCTCTGGCCTACCAGTCCATCGGCAACAATCCCGCCTGGGTCGAGACCATAAACGGCCTGGCCCGGCCGGCCGATCTGACCATTGTTCTGGACGCGCCGGTGGACGTCTGTTTGCAGCGGGTCAAGGCCCGGGACGGCTGGCTCATCGAGCTTTACGAAAAGGACAGCTTCTTGGGCCGCGTCCGCAAGCTCTACCTCGACCTGGCCGGGCAGAGGGACAAGGAGGGCGAGGCGGTGGCGGTCATTGACGCCACTGAGCCGATCGAGGAGGTCAGCCGGCGGGTCGCCGCCGCGGCGGCCGAAAGGCTCGGTTTGCCTCGTTGATGAAATCCCGGAGGCGCATCCGCCTGCATCCGACTTACGTCCTCGTCTTCGGGTTCGCCGGCCTGATTTGCTTGGGCGGCTGGCTGCTCACCCTGCCCCAAGCGGCCATCGGGCCGCCCTTGCCCCTGGTGGACGCCTTTTTCACCGCTTGCTCGGCCGTGTGCGTCACGGGCTTGGTGGTCGTGGACACCGGCTCCGCCCTGAGCGGCTGGGGTCAAGGCCTAGTTCTGGGATTGATCCAGGTCGGCGGCCTGGGCATTATGACCCTCTCGACCCTGTTCCTGGTCCTCATCGGTCGGGAGCTCTCCTTCAGCACCTATCGTCTCTTCGCCCAAAGCCATCTCTACTGGATCAGACTGGATGTCAAGCGCCTGACGATTCGCATCATCGTCTTCACTCTGGTCATCGAAGCCCTCGGCGCGGGCTTCATTTATTGGGGCGGATTGAGCCTCTGGGGGAGGGTCGACCATCGCGCCGCGTGGTGGGCCGTCTTTCACGCAATCTCGGCCTTCTGCAACGCCGGTTTTGCTCTCCAAGCCGACTCCCTGAGGGCGTTTCAGGGGAGCTGGATCATGAACCTGAGCGTGGTCTGCTTGATCGTCCTGGGCGGGGTGGGCTTCCCGGTTTTAAACGAGCTCTGGCTTCGCCTTTGTCGGCGAACCCAGCAGCCCTGGACGCTTCACACCCGTTTGGTGTTGACTATGACCGCTCTGCTGCTGGCCCTGGGAGCGTTGAGCGTCTGGTTGCTGGAAGCTCACGGCGCCATGGCCAGCTTGCCCTGGGGACGGAAGTTTCTCGTCAGCCTGTTCCAGTCCGCCACCGCCCGGACGGCCGGCTTCAACACCATTGACCTCGACCTCATGCAAAACGCCACCCTGTTCGTTTTGATGCTGTTGATGTTCATCGGCGCCTCGCCGGGCTCGTGCGGCGGCGGGGTGAAGACGACCACGGCGGCTGTCTTTTGGTCCGTGATCAGGGCCAGGTTCAGGGATCAAATCCGGCCGCGCCTGTTAAACCGGAGCCTTCCGCCGGCCACGGTCGGCCAGGCCGTCACCCTTTTCGTCAGCGCCGCCCTGATCGTGGTCGCGTTCACGGTTCTCCTTCTGATCTTCATGGACCAACCGACCAACCGCGGTCATTTCTTGGACGCCGCCTTTGAGGTGATCTCGGCCTTTGGCACGGTGGGCCTCTCCTTGGGCCTGACCGGAGAATTGAATGCATCAGCCAAATGGTTGATCATGGCCCTGATGTTCATCGGGCGTTTAGGGCCCTTGACCCTGGCCTTTCTCCTCAAGGGAGAAGGCAAGCCGGAGCGATTCTCTTACGCCGAGGAGGCGGTCATAATCGGCTAGGGGGGAAGCATGCGCGTGGCCGTTTTTGGACTGGGCAAGTTCGGTCGTCAGGTGGCCGTCGAATTGGGCCAGGCCGGACATGACGTTCTGGCGGTGGACGAAAAAGAGGACTTGGTTCAAGCCGTCCGGGACCACGTGTCCGAAGCCGTGGCCGGCAACGCCACCGACCGGCAGACTTTGCAAAGCCTCGGCCTGGAGAGGGCCGACGCGGGGGCGGCAACCCCCCCCGCCGGGCTTATTTTCAAACGCGGGGGCGTGGTGCGGGCGGCGGCGGCGGTGGTGAGCCTCGGCGTGAACATGGCCGGCTCGATTCTGCTGACCATGTATCTGAAGGAGCTTCAGGTTGACCGCGTCATGGTCAAAGCCTTAAACGACGATCACGCCGCGGTGCTGATCAAGGTCGGGGCCGATGAGATCGTCTTTCCCGAGCGCGAAATGGCCCGCAAGCTAGCCTATTCCTTGACCCATCCCAGCGTGGCCGAATTTCTGCCCTTGGGCGCCGACCAAGCCATCGTCGAACTGGAAACGCCCTCAATGCTGGCCAACAAAAGCCTCAAGGAGCTGGATCTCCGCCGCCGGCACGGCGTCCAGGTCCTGGCCATAAAAAGCCTCAAGTCAGACGCGGTCACGGCGGCCATTGATCCCGACCTGGTCATCCCCGCCGGATCGACCCTCATCGTCCTCGGCCGCAATGAAGACATCGAAAAGCTGCGCACCGCGTCTTGAGGCTGGATTTGGACGCTCGTTTCTGGCAGAATAAATCTTTGCCAACGCGTCACCATGGGGAGGACGGCACCGATGCACATCTGCGTGGTCGGAACCGGCTACGTCGGCCTGGTCACCGGCACCTGTTTCGCTGAGTTCGGGGTCAGGGTCACCTGCGTCGACAAGGATGCCGAAAAAGTGGGTATCCTTAAAGCTGGGCGAGTGCCTATTTATGAGCCGGGCCTGGAGGAGCTGATCAACAAGAACACCAAGGAGGGCCGTCTGAGCTTCTCCACCGACCTGGCCGAGTCCATCGCCCAGGCGCTGGTCATCTTCATCGCCGTGGGCACGCCGGCCAGCGACGACGGCGGCGCCGATCTGACCTACGTCCGTCAGGTGGCCGAGTCCATCGCCCAGAACATGAACGGGTACAAAGTCATCGTCACCAAATCCA
Organism: uncultured Thermodesulfobacteriota bacterium; assembly: GCA_964466355.1. GTDB lineage: Bacteria > Desulfobacterota > Desulfarculia > CAYXRH01. The sequence continues at coordinate 21,043 of CAYXRH010000002.1, read as the reverse complement.
CCGTGCCGGTGGGCACCGGTCAGATGATCCAGCAAATAATCAAGGAAAACCAAAAGGAGCCCCACCCCTTTGACATCGTCTCCAATCCGGAGTTTTTGAGAGAGGGCTCGGCCATCGAGGACTTCCTGCGGCCCAACCGGGTCGTCATCGGGGCCGAGTCTGATCAGGCCGTGGCCATCATGAAGGACCTCTACTCGCCCCTCTATCTGCTCGAAACCCCCTTTGTCATCACCGACGTGGCCACTTCGGAGATGATCAAGTACGCCTCGAACGCCTTCTTGGCGACCAAGGTCAGCTTCATTAATGAAATGGCCGCTTTGTGCGATCTGGTCGGCGCGGACATTCAACAGGTGGCCAAGGGCATGGGCATGGACAACCGCATCGGCTCCAAGTTCCTCCACGCCGGCCCCGGCTTCGGCGGCTCCTGCTTCCCCAAGGACACCGCCGCCCTGGCCCGTCTGGCCAATGAGCACGGCTACGATTTCAGCATCGTCAGGGCGGTCATCCAGGTCAACAAGACCCAGCGTCAGCGCATGGTGGCCAAGATCGAGACGGCTTGCGACGGCTCAGTGGAGGGCAAAACCATCGCCTGCCTGGGCCTGACCTTCAAGCCGAACACGGACGACATCCGCGAAGCCCCGGCCGAGGAGATACTCAGGACTCTTTTTCAAAAGGGCGCCCGCATCAGAGCTTTTGACCCGGCCGGCATGGAGGCCATGGCCCAGTTGCTGCCCGAGGTGGCTTACGGTCAGGACGCCTACGACATCTGCCAAGGGGCCCACTGCCTGGTCTTGATGACCGAATGGAACCAGTTCCGCAACCTCGATCTGCCCCGGATCAAGGAGCTCATGGCCGAACCGGTCGTCGCCGACCTGCGCAACATCTACTCCCCCCAGCGCATGCGCGCCGCCGGGTTCAAATACTATTGCGTCGGCCGGGCCGCGGTTTGAACCTCACTCGCCAGCGCGGAGCCTGAGGCAGCGTTCAGCCCCTCAGAGAACTGAGAGATGTTTTCGAGGGGCGATATCAGCCCGCCCCCAAAACCGCCGCGGCCAGAAGGCCGGCCAGGAGAAAGGTGCCCTCGAGCACGCCCTCCAGAAAGATACCCGGCAGGAGCCTCTTTTTCTCGTAAGCCCACAAAATGGCCGCCAGGCCGGCCGGCGGCGCGGCCAGGATCAACCCGGCCGGGCTCATCCAGCCCCACGCCACCGCGGCCGCGGCCAGGCCGAGAAGGGTTAGGTTGAGCCCCTTCAATAGGCCCAGGGTCTTGTCCTCGCCCAGGAGGATGGCCAGGGTCTCCTTGCCGACGACCAAGTCGCCCTGAACGTCGAGGATGTCGAAGATGGTCGCGCGGACGAAAGCCAACCCCGCGATCAGACCAAAGATGAGGCCCCCTTGGGGCCAGGAGTGGCCAAAGGTCAAGGCCGGCCACAGCCCGCAGACCGTGCCCCAGGCCAAGGCGATGCCCAGGGGCTTGGATCCGGGCAGGTCTTTCATTTTAGCGTAGCGGGTCAGGCGCCGCCAAGACACCGGCACCAAGGGCACCGAATAGATCAACCCCAGAACCGACAACACGGCCAGGGTGACCAGGGGCGCCAAGCCCAGCGCGGCCGACAGGCTGACGCCCAGGGCGGCGGCAAAGGTGGCGGTGGTCAGGAGATAGAGGCGGTGCTTGGTCAGGAAGCGTATGCGGTCCGGATCATTGTACACGGTCGCCTCTTTGTCCAGAAAGTGGTTGAGAACGTGCATGGCGTAAAGGTAGAGGAAGGGCACCGCCGCCAAGGCGGGGCTCAGAGTCAGGTTCTGGGCCAGACCGCCGGCCAGGGCCAGCCCGGCCCCGCCCAGGGCGACCAAGGTGTTGGACTTCAAGAGAAACCGAAAGACCCGAAACACCGCCGAGCCGAGCCGTCCCTGGCCCTGGCCCCTCAAGCCCCGGATGTCCTCGACGACCCTCTTGATCAACCAGCTCGGCGTCGAAGCGCCGGCCGTGACGCCGATGGTTTTGAGCTCCTTGAGACGCTCCAGGTCGAGTCCGGCCTCGGTCTCCACGGCGAAGACCGCGGTGCCGGCCTCGGCGGCGATCTTGACCAGGCGCTGGGTGTTGGCTGAAAAAGATCCGCCCACGACCACCAAGCCGTCCACTTGGCGGGCCAAGGTGATGGCCTCGGCCTGGCGCTCGTGGGTGGCGTGGCAGATGGTGTCAAAGATGAGGGCCTCGGGCCAACGGGCCTTGAGGGCGCGGACGGTCTCGTCGAAGAGAGTCTTGTTCTGCGTCGTCTGGGCCACGACCATGACCTTGTCAAACTCGGGCAGCGCGGCGGCGTCCTCGGGTCCGCTGACGAGGACGCCCCGCCCCTGAGCGTGGCCGAGAAGCCCCTTGATCTCGGCGTGGCCCACGTCGCCGACGATGATCGCCTCAAAGCCCTGCATGATGTAGCGCCTGATCAAGACCTGGACCTTGACCACCCGGGGGCAGGTGGCGTTGATGACCCGCCCGGCGGCCATTTTGAGGCCCCGCTCGACCTCCGGCGGCACGCCGTGGGCCCGGATGACGGCCGTTTCTTGGCCGCTGAGCTGGTCAAGGTCGCTGATGACCTTGATCCCTTTGGTCGCCAGGAGGTCCAGAACCTGGGCGTTGTGGATCAGGGGGCCGAAGGTGACGATGCGCCCTCGGCGACGGTTGGCCTCCTCCAGGACCAGCTCCACCGCCCGTCTGACGCCCATGCAAAACCCGGCCGTGCGAGCCAACTTGACCTTCACGCCGCCATCTCCTGGTCAAAAATTCGGCCGCCAAAGCCTTCCAGCGCTCTGATCAGCTCCTCCAGGCCGCCGGATTCGTGGACGGCTTGTCGGACCTGCCTGGCGGCGGCGAATCCCTTGACGTAGCGCCCGGCGAGACCCTTGAACCTGAGCCACGTCTTTTGAGGGCCCTCGTATTGGGCCATGAGCAGGATGTGTCTCAACATCACCGCCCAGCGCTCGGCCATGTCCACTCGGCGGGGCTCAACCCCTCTCAAGACATCCAGGGTCTGTTCAAAGATCCAAGGCCGGCCCACGGCCGCCCGGCCGATCATCACCCCGGCGCAACCGGTCTGATCCAGCATGGCCGCCGCCTGGACCGGCTCCCTGACGTCCCCGGAGCCGATGACAGGCATCTTCACCGCCCTGGCCACGTCTCGCAGCACCGACCAGTCGGCCCGACCGGTGAAGCCCTGCCTGGCGAAACGGGGATGGACCACCAGGCCGTCCAGGCCCTCGCCCTCGGCCATCCGCGCCGCCTCAACCGCCATCGGTCCGCTCTCCCGGCTCCAGCCTGACCTGATTTTGGCCAGGACCGGTATCTTGACCGTCCGCCTGACCCGCCTGATGATGTCCCTGAGCCGATTTCGATCTTTGAGAAGCACCGCTCCGGCCCCCTGACGGATGACCTTCTTGACCGGGCAGCCGAAGTTCAAGTCCACCGCCTCGGCGCCGGCGGCCTCGATCAGGGCGGCCGCTTCGGCCAGAATGTCGGCTCGGCCGCCGAAGAGCTGAACCACCAGGGGCCTCTCCGTGGGATGAGAGCGGATCAGTCGCCAGCTCTTGGCCTCCCGCCGCACCAGCCCGGCCGCGGAGACCATCTCCGTGTAGACCAGACCGACCCCGTAGCTTTTGGCCGTGAGGCGAAAGGCCAGGTCAGTCCATCCGGCCATGGGGGCCAGGGCGAGGCTGTTCGATGTCTTTAGTCCGCCCAGAATCACGGAGGTTTAGAAGCCGACGGCCTTCTCCCATTCTTTTATGGTCATGCTCATTTTAGGGGAGAATAAAAATCCTAAAGCCAAAATCATGGCCCACAAACGGCCGCCCCTGAGGCCTGAGCTTTTCATGCCCGCAAACCCCTTTCTTTGAAGCCGGCGCTGGATGATATACATAGTGTATTTAAATATGTTAATTTTTCCCAAGAGCGGCCGGTCTTGGTCACACGGAAAATAATGACGAGGCGCGAGCCTAGTCGGCCCACTTCAGGTAATTGGGATAAGTCTCGCAAAACAGCTCATCTGACGGTTTGACCCGGACGCCCATTTCTTGAACCCCGGCCTCCTTGAGGATGAAGGCCCCGGCGTATTTGGCCACGTGGTCCTCGTACTTCTCGACGAATTTGAGGGGAAAGGTCTCGAGGTGGCCTCCGTTGTGGGGGTGGATGTGACAGACTTCGACCCTGAAGAGTTCGGCCGGCGCCTCGTTCAAATAGGCGTAGGCTTCGATGGTCGCCTCCTCCTCCACGCTGGGCAGACGCTGGTCAAAGGTGGTGAAGTAGGCTTTTATCTTGATCTTGGGCCACCAGGCGTCGATCTGCTTCTTTAAGGCCGTCAAGGATTTCAAAAGTTTGGCCTCGTCGACCAGCAGCCGGTCGCCCATCTCCAGCTCGGTCAGGTAAAAATCGGAGAGATAGGCTCTGAGCATGCGATGGACATTGAAGCCCCGGCCCACGGTGGCGATGGAGTTCTTCATCCAGGTGATCCACTCCCGGGGAACCTCCCCTCCGGGGCGGTCGTAGTACTTGGGAATGATTTCGTCTTCCAAAAGCTCATATATCTGGTTGGCCTCCACGGCCCGCTTCGTCTTCTCATCCCGGTGGGCCTCGCCGGCGGTGATGGCCCAGCCGTTCCGGCCGTCGTAGCACTCGGGCCACCATCCGTCCATGACGCTCAAGTGAAGCACGCCGTTGATGCCGGCCTTCATGCCCGAGGTGCCGCAGGCCTCCAGGGGCTTGCGCGGGTTGTTGAGCCAGACGTCCGCCCCCTGGACGAGGTGCCGGGCGACGTTCATGTCGTAATCCTCGACAAAGACGACCCGGTTCTCCAGATGGTCGTCCTTGATGAAATTGTGGACCTGCTTCATGATCTTTTTGCCCTCTCCGTCGGCCGGGTGGGACTTGCCGGCGAAGATGAGCTGCACGGGTCGTTTTTCGTTGGTCAGGATGCCCCTGAGCCGCTGGGGGTCTTCGAGGATCAGATCGGCCCGTTTGTAGGGGGCGAAGCGGCGGGCGAAGGCGATGGTCAACACGTCGGCCCGCAAGACCTTCTCCACCTCGCGAATCTTGCCCGAGGCGAACCCTTTGAGGCGCATCTGCTGGACCAGCCGGCGGCGAATGAAGGCGATCATGGCCCTCTTGGCGCGGTAGTGAGCCTCCCACAGCTCGTCATCCGGGAAGGTGTAGACCTTGTCCCACACGGCGGGGCTCTCGGCCTGATGAATGTAATCCGGTCCGACGTAGCGATCAAAGAGGTAGGCCATCTCCTGACCCAGCCAGGTGGACAGGTGCACGCCGTTGACCACCGAGTGAATGGGTATTTCTTTGGGGTGGTGCTCCGGAAAAAGCGAGCGCCACATCCCTCGGCTCACCTCGGCGTGAATGGCCGAGACGCCGTTGACGAACCGCGAGAAGCGCACGGCCAAGGCCGGCAGCCAGAAGGTCTTGTCATCATCGCCGACCTGGCCCAGGGTCATAAACTTCTTGAGGTCGAGGCCCAAGGCGGTCACGTCGTCCTTGATGTAGGTCGCGACGAGGTCTTTATCGAAGTGCTCGTTGCCCTCAATGACCGGCGTGTGGGTGGTGAAGACGGTGGTGTGGCGGATGAGGTTGCTGGCCTCCTCAAAGTCCATTTCGTGCCCGAGCATCAGCTCCTTGAGTCTCTCGATGATGATGAAGGCCGAATGGCCCTCGTTGAGATGAAAGACCTTGGGATGAATGCCCAGCTCCCGCATGGCCAGCAGGCTCCCGCGGCCCAGAACCAGCTCCTGCTCGATGCGGTCGTCCCGGTCGGAGTCGTAGAGCATGTCGGTGATGGACTGCGCTCCGGGCGGGTTTTGGGGCAGGTTGGTGTCCAGGAGGTAGAGGGTCGTCCGGCCGACCTCCACCTTCCACACCTTGATGGTCACCGTGCGCCCCTTGAGGCTCATGCTGATGAGGATCGGCTGGCCCTTCTTGTCCTTGACCTCCTCCACCGGCTTGAGGGGCCAGATGTTCTCCACGTATTCCTCTTCCTGGACCCCTTGGGGGTTGATCCGCTGGGTGAAGTAGCCGTACCGGTAAAGCAGCCCGAACCCGACCAAAGGCAGGCCCACGTCCGAGGCGGCCTTGAGGTAGTCGCCGGCCAGAATCCCCAGGCCGCCGGAGTAAATGGGGATCGATTCGTGGAGGGAAAACTCCATGGACAGATAAACGATGGTGTCCTTGGGGCCGAAAACCTGCTCCTGGCCTGATCCGTTGCGATAGCTGCCCTGGAAGCCGAGGTAAGAAATGAACTCGTACCACACCTGTTCCAGCTCAAAAATGAAGCCCGGATCCTTGCCCAGCGCGGCCAGTCTTTCGGTGCCGAGCCGGTGAAGAAACTCCACCGGGTTGTGGTTGGTGTGGCTGAAGAGGGCCGGATCGATCCGGTTGAAGAGCTTGACGGCCCGCTGGTCCCAGGTGGCCCAGACGTTGTAGGCCAACTGGTACAGCGGCTTGAGGCTTTCGGGAATGAAGGGTCTGACGTAAAATGGGCGCAAGTTCATTACTTTCCCCCCGCAAAACCGGTCTGGAGCCCGCGTCAAAACCGGCCGGTGATGGAATTGAGCCAAAGATAATCGTATTTTAGTCCTTTAGCAAACGAAAAACGCGGCCGCCGGCGAGGAGAAAACGCACCGCCTGAAAAAACCGGCCCCGATGAAAGGGAGAAAGGGAGGAAGGTTAGATTACACTCTCACACAATTGTTTTATTTTTAGTGAGGGCCGGCCTTTAAGATCTGAGGATGTCTTCAAGCCACGACGCCAGTGTCGCCTCTTGGAAGTTAAGAATCATAAGTCAATGCCCCCGCCCTTTTATACCATTTTCCCTTTGTGATTTAACGAATGCGAAACGGTTGATCGAAGACGCCCCCACGCCCGGGATTTAAGGCTTTTGAGGGAGGGCCTAGGCCAGGCGAGCATCGAGGCCGGCGGTCAGCGACTGGCGAAGCACCGGAGCAGCCGGCCGAGACGCGCAGCCGGAGAAGGCCTTCAGGCCCGACCGAAAAAGACTTGAGCCTAGGGCAGACTAAGGCTTGTTTGTTTCATTCCCATGGGAAAATGGTATTAGACAAGTCACTTCAGGGACGCAAGGCTAGCCCAGCCGCTCCTCCAGATCGGCCAGGGCGTTCATGAAGAAGATGTAAGCTTCCTCGGGCGAGGGATAAGGCGAGAAGTATTTGTGCACGTCTCCGTCCTGGAAATATTTCGTGCTCATGTAATAGAGGTGGTCCGAGGTGGTCAACCAGCGGGCCCGCTCGAGCAGATCTTGGCGTCCTGAGCCCTTGATGCGGTCGAGAAGTTCATACAAGGCCTCGGCGGCGTTGTGCTGGAGGTCGTTTTCGAGCCAGGCGGAGAGATCTCTCTCCGTGTCGGCCCAGGACACCGGCGTGGGCGCGGCGAGGGCCTCGGCGGAGTAGTTGACCGCTTCCATGGCGTCCGAAGGCCAGGCGAAGCCCAAGTGGGAATGCTTGAAAACGGCCTCGGGTAAGGCGCGGATGAAATCAAAGATGCCGGTCTCGGCCCACTGGTGTTCGCCAAAGGTCTCGTAATCCATGAACAGGTTGAGAAACAGGTTCCTGTTCCTTTTCTCGATGAGGCTCAAGCGGGAGACCCAGTCAATGAACTTGTCCACGCTCAAGGGGTATTCAATCCACTTCTGATCCGAGAAGCGGAAGGCGATGTCGTCCGCGAGGGAGTAATATTTTAAAAGCAGAAACAGGTTGTGGTTGTAGTTCTGATAGGCGTAAAGCGGCGAGCGGCCCTTAAGAATCTTCTCGGCGCCTTCGGCCAGGATGACCCGAAACCCATCCTCCTGGCCGACGAGGTCGGAGAGGGCGTCCTGGAAGATCAGCTCGGTGTTGCGGAAGGTGATCGGCCGAAAGCCGAACACGGCCTTCATCAACTGGCGGTGCATCTCCACCTGGGCCAAAAACTCCTCCTCGTCGTAAAGGGCGGCCAGGGAGTGGTAGTAGGTCTCGCCCAGAAACTCGACGCAGCCCGTGGAAGCCAGCTCCTTGAATGATTCGAGCACGTCGGGGGCGTAAAGGCGGAACTGCTCGACCACGGTCCCGGTGAGGGAATAGGCCACCTTGAACCGGCCTTCGTGGCGCTCGATCAGCTCCAGAAAGAGGCGGTTGGCCGGCAGATAGCACTTGTGGGCCACCTTTGCCATGATCGCCCCATTCAAGCCGTGGTCAAAGTAATCGTCATCCCGGCCGACGTTTAATACTGAGTAATGCTTCAGCCGGAAGGGCTGATGGACCTGGAAGTAGAAGACGAGGTTTAACATCAGATCAATTCCTCGTAAACCCGCTTCAGTTTCGTCGCCGCCTCGTCCCATTGGATGGACCAGACCTCGCGCCGCCCTTCGGCGGCCATCCTTGATCGCTCGTCTGGATTTTCGATGAGACGGCAGACGCTCACGACCATCTTGTCCACGTCCCAGAAATCGATCTTGACTGCGTTTTGAATGATCTCGGCCACGCCGGATTGCTTGGAAATTATGGCCACCGCGCCGTAAGCCATGGCTTCTAAAGGGGCGATGCCGAACGGCTCGGAGACGGAAGGCATGATCAAGATGTCGGCGGCTTTGAGGATGTCCTCCACTTCCTGGCGGCTCAAGAAATCAGTGAACAGGAAGTGCTGCTTGAGCCGATAGGAGGCTGACTTGTGGACCAGACGGCGCATCATGTCTCCGGCGCCGGCCATGATGAAATGGACTCGGGGGTGACGTTTCAGAACCTCGCGGGCCACCTCCAAAAAGTAATCCGGCCCCTTTTGAATCGTGATGCGGCCCAAAAACAGAATGAGAGGGTCCTTGAAGAGGCGCCGGCGGGCCTGGAGGGAGGCCGGGGCGAAGGAGTGAGCGTTGTGGACGATGCGTATGTTTTCGGCCGCGACCCGATAGCGGTTGATGACCATCTCGGCCGTGTAGCGGCTCACGGCCGCCACCAGCCGCGCGCCCGTCAAGCCGGCGTGCTCGATGTGGTGGATCCGCTCATCCCCCACCCCGCCGGCCCGGTCGAATTCGGTGGCGTGAATGTGAGCCAACAAGGGCAGTTGCGCTTTCTCCTGGATCCAAAGTCCGGCCGGGTAAGTGAGCCAGTCGTGGGCGTGGACCAGGTCACAGCCCAGCCGAGGCGCCCAGGCGGCGGCCCGGGCGGTGTACTCCTGAATCTTCCCAAAGACGTCCTCCGCGCCTTGAAGGTTGAGCATCAACCGCCCCAGAGCCGATTGGCCGTCAGGGGGCGCTAGCCCATAAATCAGCTCCCACAGCTTGGCCACGCGGTCGGGCGGGGCGAGATACGTCTCTGGCCGGGTCGAGACGCCCAGCAGCTTCAGCCGCTCGACGAGGCTCGAAGCGGCCTTCACGCGGGCCTCCTTTCCCTCGTCGGGCCGCAGCCAGACCACCGGCATCTCGTCAACGTCTTTGGGGGAGCGCAAGCGGAAATAGACCTCCTCCAGGGTCGGCAGAAGAAGATCGACCTCGACGCCCAACTTCAGAAGAGAGGCGACCATGCCGTAACAGGCCATGCCCAGACCGCCGGCGATGAGAGGCGGAAACTCCCAGGTCAGAAAAAAGACTCTCACGGCCGCTCCTCCAGGTCCTTGAGAAGATGCTCTATCTCCACCACGGCCATGACGCTCCAGGCCTGAGCCGGACAGCCCTTGGGAAGCTGGGGGTTCAGACCGTCCCAAATCTCGGCCACCGAGGCGATGTGGTTCTTGAGGTAGGCGCTTCTGAAGCGCCAGACAAAACCGGACAACTCGTTGTGAAGGGCCCGCCAATCCTTGCGGCCGGTGTGGAGTTTGTGGGCCACGCGGGCCAGGGGTCCCAACAGCCAGGCCCAGACCGTGCCCTGGTGATAGGCCAGGTCGCGCTGCTTCTGATTGCCCAGGTATTTCTTCTTGAAGGCCGGATGATCCGGACTTAAGCTCCTGAGGCCCTTGGGCGTGAGCAACTTTTCTGTGGCCTTTTTATAAACCCGGCCCATCGTCTCCTCGTCGAGCCAGTCAAACGGCAGGGACAGGGCGATGATGGCGTTGGGCCTGATTTCAAAGACCGGCCCCTCTTCGGTCAATCGGTCAGCCAGGTAATCCGGGCCGACGAACTTCAAGAGGCTCTCTTTGGTCCGTCTTCCGGTCTGCTCCAAATAATCACACGTCGTCTTGAGGCGTCCGGCGACGATGACGTCTTTGCCTTTTTTGCCCTGGGCCAGGGCCATGGCGTGGAGACACCTCAGGGCATTGTACCATAAGGCATTGATTTCAATTGGCTTACCCCAGCGCGGCGTCACGGCTTGGTCGTAAACGACCGCGTCCATCCAGGTCAAGGCCTCCTTGCCGCGGCGAATCTCGATCAGGCCGTCTTCGTCGACCAAAAACGGCAAACTGTGATTGTAAAGGTAGTTGAGCACGATCTCGGCGCAGCGGTGGAGAAGCTCCTTGTTCTTGGGCCCGAACTCCCAGGAGCGCAGGACGTACCACAGCGGGGCGTCGACTGAGTTATAACTGAGCTTCTGCCCACCTTCTGAGAACATATTGGGCAATAAACCATTTTTTATGAAGTGCCCGTACTTGTGCAGGATGCGCAAGGCCAAACGCCGCCCCCCCTTGAGGTGCTTCAGACCACCCATGGCGATGAGGGTGTCGCGGCTCCAGGGTCCGAACCAGGGATACCCGGCGATGATGTCGTCGTCGACCAAGAAATCCTCGGCCGAGAAGGTCAAGATGTCCAGGTACTGGCCCAGGGTGAAGATTTCATCATCGCGCTTGAGCGAGGTGAGGCTGAGGCTTTTTTGTCCAGCGCGCTCCGGGTGATCAACGGGCAGGGGGCGCTTTTGGTAATACTCCTCCACGGCGGCCAGGTTGAAAGGCTTTTTCATCTCGCCCAGACTGACCACCAGCCGATTGGTCTGGCCCGGCTCGAGTTGAAACTCAATCTTCACCGGAGCCCAGAGGTCTTCCACCGCCTCGTACCCCCGCGCGGCCTCATAAGGATAAAAGACGTTCCGGTACACCAACCAATGATCACTCACCTGCCCAAATTCGATCATTCCGTGTGCTGGCAACGTCAGCCCGGGTCTTTCCAGGCGAAAAGAGGCGCCGTCCAAATCAAGCTTTGGCGCCAAGGAGTCCCACAGGCCGGGGTGGTTGACGTGATGATGATCACGCAATGTGAACTTGGGCCGGATGATGAATTTTAGTGGGTATTTGCCCATATTTTTATACTTGACCACCACGGCGTTGACCTTTTGGACCAGGAAGATTTCCTTGAGGATCAAGATCTCCTTGTTCATCGGATGGGACGAGTAGAGCACGCTCGGGTTGGGCCGGAGCCAGCTCTTGACGATGTGCTCGTAACCGTGGGGATGGATGCAGTCCGGATAATGATTGGCGTCCAAAAAGAAGCCGCTCCCCCGCCACTGGACCGCCTCCTCTATCGAGGCCAAGACGTGAATCCGCCTGAATCCCTCCAGCCCGGCGACGAGGAGGCCGTTGTACTTGCGCTCGTTCAGCAGATTGCCGAGTGATAAGGCGTAGCCACCTATTTTATTTGTCAGTATCCACTCGTGGTGGAAGGTCGCCCGCAAGAAGGTTTTTTCCATCCCCCCTCCCATGACCGACAATTCAAAATTAATTCTATCTTAGGTCCGAGGAGATAAAAAGGGCCTTTTGGCCTGAAAACTTTTAAGGGGTCTAGATATATAATGATTCGGCCATTTTTTCGTCTTTTCCCCGTAGCGCAATTGAGGCCATTTTTGACCCACCAAACATCGTCACCCCATTAAATCGTGATTGACCAGTTCAATCCGATGCTTTATTTTCCTCCAACGAGAGAGGATTGCAAGACGTGAACCGCTCATTTTTTGTCTGGATGCGATGATCGGCCATGCCCAAGGAGATCACTCACTGGCTCATCGCCCAGAAGACGGCGTCCGGTTTAGGGAACACCTTTTTTAAAAAACCCCTTGAAAGCAATCGAAACTGTCTCATGCTCGGGGCCGTGTTTCACGACGCCCTTTTCTACCTGCCCGTCTCGCACCCCCTCGCCGGATTCAAGCCCGTGGCCGAACGGCTGCACGGCCACCACGGCGAGGACACGTTCGAGGTCGTGCGCAGCGCCTCCGAGGCCGTCCATCACGTTGACGACCCCGGGCCGATCATCTCCTTTCTGGTCGGCCTGGTCAGCCACATCGAAACCGACGCCGCCTTTCACCCGCTCATCTACTACCACTCCGATCATCAAGACCCCATCGACCGTCGGGCCAGATCCAGGTCCATCCAGGCCCACCGACGCCTGGAGACACTAATCGATCTCTATTTCTTGGGGGACCGGCGAAAAATCAAGGTTTACGGCTTGAGACGCTTTTTGGACCAGGCCGAGGCCCCCCCCAAGCGGCTCCTGAAGCAGGCCTGCCGCGGCCTCGTCCCGCCAAAAAACCTCAGCGCTCTGGCCAGAGCCTTTGCGGCCGGCTGGGAGCGCTGGGCCCGGGTCCAGCCCTGGCTCCAAAACCGGTTCTTGAGCGCCGCTCTTTACGGGCTCAAGGGCCTCTTCCCCTTGAGTTTCAAAGAGATCGCCGCCTTGGCCTACGCGCCTCAGCTGACTGATTTGATGTCCAAAGTCTCGGGCCAGATCAAATACCGGCATCCGGTCACCGGCCGGGAGGCGGCCACAAACCTCGAAGTCCTCTTTGAGAGGGCTGTGGCCGAAAGCGTGGGGTTTTGCCGTCTCATCGAGCCTCGCCTGCTCTCGGGCCGCATTCCGCCTTCGGATTTGGCCGGTCCGAGCCTGGCCTCCGGGCTGCTGGGCACATCCAGGGAGCGATTGACCTGTCTCTCGCCCACCCCCCTCATCGGCCCTTAAAACAAAGGTCGAGAAGCGTCTTGAGCCAGCCAGGCCCACCACACCAGACGCAGTATCGCCCCGGACACCAGGCCGCCGGCCAGGTCATCGGCCATGATGCCGAAGCCGCCGGGAAGCCGCTCGGCCGCCCTGATTGGCCCTGGCTTGATGATGTCAAAGGCCCGAAAGAGAAAAAAGCCGAGACTCAAGGCCGGCCAACTGAAGGGCACGAATATCAGGGTCAGGGCCTGGCCGGCCACCTCGTCGACCACGGCCTCCTTGGGGTCTTTCCGGCCGTAAAAAGCGGCCGCCTTATGGCAGGCCGGCGTGCCTAGGATGACGGCCGCGGCCAGCACAACCCAGCCGCCCCAGGGACTCAGCGCCGACGCCACGGCGAAGAGAAGACAGGCCAGAGCCGAACCGTAGGTCCCGGTCGGGCCGGGCAGAAGACCCACGCCCAAATGGGCCATCGCCAGCCAGGTTTTTCCAATCATGCCGCCCTCCGGGATATGCGTCATAGTGAGAAGGAAGATCTTGATTTGAGCCAAACTTGTTGGCCGTAGAGGGAAGCGGCTCACGCCCGGCTTTTTTGTTTACGTCAAGCGGTTGTGGACCGGCTCGCACTCGGCTTCCATGCGGGAGCGGGCCTTCAGCTCGGAGCGCATGATTTCGTTGACCGCCTTGCCGAGAATGACCAGGTCCTGCTTGTCTATCTCCACGAAGCGGACACCCCACAGATTGATCTCCGCCCCCCGCGGCGTGGACCGCCGGACCACCTGGCCCTGGGCCTTGATCAGGTTCCCGTCAATGGCCAGCTCCACGGAGATGGTCTGATCCAAGGAGAGGCAGGGCCGGTGAGAGGAAAGCATCATCCCCCCGAGGGAGATATCGACCATGGCCACCGGCGCCGGGACGCCCAAAACCCTCAGCCCGATGCCTTGATCGGCCCGGGGGCGGACCCGGCAGGCCATGCGCACGCTGGCCTCCTTGACCCCTTTCTTGGGGTAGCCGATGATCACTCCCTGCTCGCCGTAGCCCGAGTACTTGTTCATCAGCCCGTGGATCTTGGTCTGGTAGCCGAAGCGCCGCGCCCGCCTCTTGGCCCCGCCGGAGAGGACCAGGGAGACCTCGATTTTCTTGCCAGCGGCTGACTTGAGGATCGGGGGCGTGGTCTGCTCAACCACGATCCGCTTCTTGGGCTCGACGATGCCGATGTAGGTCGGCCGCACGTCGATGCGGTCCTTTAAAAAATCGCCGACGTAGACCATGCTGATCACCAGGTCGATCCGCTGGCCCGGGCTCAAATATTTGTCTATCTTGAGCTCGCCCATGAACGCCAACTCTGTATTCATTGTTTTAGTAAAACTGAAGGATGGTTGCAAGAGCAATGTCACTTATGGCAGAGAAGCGAGAGAGCGACGGGACGCGCTGGCGGATTCAGGACGCCTGTTCCTTAATACCCACGGCCGGATCGTCCTCAAACGACAGGGGGCCGATTGACTCCACCAGCCGGGGCCTGATGTGATAGACTGGCCGGGCGAATATGGCGCGCGGCGTCACCCTAGCATCGAAGAGGTGAAGAATGCTCAGTCAAAGGAAAGTCTGGCTCAACGGCCGCATGATCCCCTGGGATCAGGCCACGGCTCACATCATGTCCCACAGCTTCAGCCGCGGTTCGGCCATCTTTGAGGTCTTCGGCTTCCATGACACCGTCGCGGGGCCGGCCATCTTCAGGTTGGACGAGCACTTCAAGCGCCTGTGGCGCTCCGCGGAGCTGCTGAACATGACCCTGCCCCAAACAAAGGCCGAGCTTGAGAGGGCGGTCATGGAGACCATCAAAATAAACGGCCTCGTCCAGGGCTTTGTCAAGATAGTGGTCTTTTACGGCCAGATGGCCTTCGTCATCCTCCCGCCGGCGCAAAAGCTGGATGTGGCCGTCTTTGCCATGGACCCGGTCCAGGACACCGGCGGCGTGGACCTGGATCTGACCCAGCCGGTCAAGGCCTGCCTGTGCAAATGGCGCAAGCTCCACCCCGACACCGTTCCCACCGCGGCCAAGGCCGCGGCCAACTATCTAAACGCCATGCTGGCCCGCCAGGAGGCCGTGGCCCGGGGGTTTGATCTGGGGTTTATGCTCGACGTGGAAGGCTATTTGGCCGAGGGGAGCATCGAGTCAATCTTCGTCGTCAAGGACGGACGGCTGAAGACCCCGCCCCTGGATCGGATTTTAGCCAGCATCTCCCGGCTCTCCGTGCTTCAGGCGGCCGAGGCGGCGGGGCTTAAGGCACAGGAGCGGCTCATGAGGCCAAAGGAGCTCATGGAGGCGGACGAGATCTTCGCCTCGGCCACGCCCTACCGCGTTCTGCCGGTGGGCCAGATGGAGGATCGCCTCTTGGCTGACGCCCCCGGGCCGGTGAGCCGACAGCTGGCCCAACTGCTCGATGACATCTGCGCCGGGCGCGACGAGCGGTTCAAGAAATGGCTCTTTCCGGTGGTCTGAGCTGAAGGGCCGGCCACCAGGGGCGGCCGCTTGCAGCTCGAAGTTTGGCGGAGGAAGAGATGCCCCAGCAAGAGATTCTGGTTCGGGCCGGCTGGATGGTCGCCGCCCACGACGCCCCTCCCCTGGCCAGGGGGGCGGTCGTCGTCTCAGGAGAGACCATCGCCGCCGTGGGCCCTTACGATGATTTGCGGCGGCGTCATCCTCAAGCTGAGGAGATCGGCGGCGACGCCTTTCTGCTCCTGCCCGGCCTGGTCAACGCTCACAGTCACGGCCGGGGCCTGAGTGATTTCCAGCGCGGCGCCTTGGACAACACCCTCGAATCGTGGCTTCTGGACACCCGGAAATACGTTCCCGTGGAGACCTACGACGACGTGGCCCTCTCGGCCATCCGGCTGCTCAAATCCGGCGTGACCACGACCATGCACAACCACATCCTCAAGGACCCCTCGGCCTTTGATGATGAGTTCGACCAGGCCGTTCAGGCTTACGCCGACGCGGGCCTGAGGGTCCAGTTCAATCCAGGGGTAAGGAACGACAACCCCTTTGTCTACGGCGACAACGCCGCCTTTTTGGCCTCCCTGCCCCCCAGGCTGCAAACCCTTCTCAGCCAGCCGCCGCCCCGAGGCGCACTGAGCGGAGAAAATTTCGTCCAGGCCGTCCAGAGGCTTCACGCCCGGGCCGAGGGCCCGATGTGCAAAATCGGCTTCGGCCCCCTGGCCCCCCAGTGGGCCACTGACGAGCTGCTGCGCCAGGTCCGCCGGGCGGCCGACGACCTCGGCGCGCCGATCCACGTTCACGCCGTGCAGTCCATTTTTCAGAAGGCCTACGGCCTCAAACGCTTCAAAAAGACCTTCATCGCCCACCTGAACGACATCGGCTTCCTCGGCCCCGGATTGGTCATCGGCCATTGCGTCTGGCCCACCGAGGCGGACATCGAGCTCTTGGCCCAAACCGACACCGCCGTGACCCACCATCCGTCTTGCAACCTGCGGGTCCGCAACGGCGTCTCGCCGGCCTTTGAGATGCTCAAGGCCGGGGTCCTGGTCGGGCTCGGTCTGGACGGCAAGTCCATCAACGACGACGACGATTTCATCCAGGAGATGAAGGTCTGCTATCTGCTCCACCGGCTGCCGTCATTGGAGCTCGATTCAGAGCACATGACCAGCCGCCAGGTCTTCAGAATGGCCACCCTGAATTCGGCCCGGCTGCTCGGCTTCGGGGCCCAATTGGGCCGCCTGGAGGCGGGCCGGTGGGCTGACCTGATTCTCTTGGACTATGAGGCCATGAGCGCCCCGTACGTAGATCCGGCCCACGATCCCATCGACGTGGTCCTCTACCGCGCCACGCGCCGCCACGTAAACACGGTCATGGTCGCCGGCCGGGTGGTCGTTGAGGGCGGCCAGGTTCTGACCTTGGATGAGGCCCAGATCGGGGCCAGGCTGGCCGCGGCCGCCTCGCGGCCGCGGAGCGAGGCCGAGAAAGGCCTCGTCGAGGCCCTGGACGAGCTGAAGAGGCACGTCAAGGCCTTTTATCAGGGCTGGCCGGCCAAGATGGAGACGGCGCCCTTCTTTGCCCTGAACTCCCGCATCGACGGCCTCAGATGACCGGGCCGGCGGCGAATTTTCGAGGCTTCGATCAGGACTTGAGCAGCCTGGCGGTGACCTCGTTCACGTCGGCGATCTGTTCGAGGCCCATTATGTCCGCGTACACCTCCGCCGCCGTCCGGCCGCCCCAGACAGGAGAAGCTAGGTCGTAGTATTTCTCTTCCAGCTCCGCGGCGGAGTAAGGATCTTCAAAGTCGCCCTTGTTCAGCAGAGTCTGGGCTTCGTGAACCGTTCCGTCCTGGAGAACGACCTTGACCCGGGAGGGCCGCTGGTGGGGCATCATGGCCGTCAAGCGCTGGTCCTCGCGGACGGTCACCTTTTTGGCCAGGGCCTGGATGGCCGCATCGGCCACCGCCGGCGGCTGGAAGCACGCCACCCCGCCGTGGCCGTGGGTCAGAAAGGTCGCCGCGGCAAAGGGCAGCGAGAACTTGGCCGCTAGCATGTTGCCGGGGCTCTGATCGCACAGTTGAGCGGCCAGGGAATAGGTCTCGATCTCCACCGCGGCCACCTCCGCGGCCGGGATGCGTCCGCCCGGCATGCCGGCGGCGATGATCTCCAGGGCGTCCAGGGCGGAGTGGTTGTAGCGGCAGCAGGCGTGGCGCTTGAAGTAATTCCGCCCGATCTCGAACCGCTGGCCCAGGTCTTGAATCATGGCCTGGGGGTCAAAGGTCTCGGAGACCACGTGGCCGAAGACCGTGGCCAGCCCGTCCCGCTCGCCGGTGAAGCCGGAGCGGACGAGATGATGGGCCAGAAGGCCCATGTAGTTGCTCACTCCGGCGTAGACGTTGCGCACCGTGCCGCCTTCGAGCATGGTCCGCCGGCTGGTGGCCAGGCCGAGGGAGGAGCTGACGTTTATCATCTGACGCATGGCCGCCGCCTCGTAGCCCCTGAGCTTGCCCACGGCCACGGCCGCTCCGATTGTGCCCCAGGTGCCGTGGGGGTGCATGGACGGGCGGAGCTTCGAGGCGATGCCGAGGCGGGCCCCGATCTCGTAGCCGGCCACCAGGGCGAGGATGAGCTGGCGGCCGGAAAGGGCCTCCTGCTCCGCCGCGGCCATGGCCGCCGGGACGACATGGATGGCTGGATGGCCGCGGGCGAACTGGTTGCCCTCGTCCAGCTCCAGAAAGGTGCCCGCCGTCCCGTTGATCAGTCCGGCGCTCAAGACGTCGGTTTCAAACCCGGCGCCCCAGAGGGTCGCCCGGCCGCCTCCCGGTCGGGCCAGGCGCCCGGTGAGCGACTTCATCTCCTCCTCCTGGGCGCCGGCGGCGGCCACGGCCAAAGAGTCGGCCAGGACGTCCTTGGCCCGGCGAACGATCAGGGGGGGCAGATGATCGAATTCCAAGGCGCAGACGAAATCGCAGATCTGATCCAGGTAGTCAGGCATGACGCTCCTCCCCGACCATGCCCAAGTAAACTCGTTGGACGTGGTCGTTGTTCAGCAGATCAACCCCTCGGCCGGAGAGAGCCATGCTCCCCTCCTCGAGGACGTAGGCCCGGTCGGATATCCTCAGGGCCTGGGGCGCGTTTTGTTCGACCAGCAGAATGCTCACCCCGTCGCGCCTGATCTCGCCCACGGCGGCGAAGATCTCCTCCACCACCAGCGGGGCCAGGCCCAGAGAGGGTTCGTCCAGAATGAGCAGCCTCGGCAGGGCCATCAGGCCCCGGGCCAGGGCGAGCATCTGTTGTTCGCCCCCCGAGAGGGTGCCGGCGGCCTGATGCTTTCGTTCGGCCAGGATGGGGAACATGGCCATGACCCGCTTCAGGGATTGGGCTCGTCTAATCTTGGGCTTGGGCAGAAAGGAGCCCATCTCCAAATTCTCCATCACGGACAGGCTCGGGAATATCTTCCGCCCCTCGGGCACCTGGACCAGACCGGCCTCGACCCGCCGGTGAGCCGGGGCCCCGGTGAAGTCGCGGCCCTCGAACTCGACGCGGCCGCGGGCGATCTTGAGCAGCCCGGAGACGGCCTTGATTGTGGTCGTCTTGCCGGCGCCGTTGCTGCCCAATAAGGAGACAATCTCCCCCTCCTCCAAAATCAGAGAGACCTGCCTCAGAATCTGGACCGGGCCGTAGTGAACGTCGATTCTATCCACGTTCAGAAGGGGCATATTCCTTTCCCAGATAGGCCTCCAAGACGCTCGGATTGGCGCAGATCGCCTCCGGCTCTCCGGCGGCGATGCACAGGCCGTGGTGGAGGACGAAGATCCGGTCGCACAGGTCCATGATGACCCGCATGGCGTGCTCGATGATGAGCACGGCCACGCCCGAGTGGCGCACCCGCCGCACCAGGGAGATGACCTCCTCCTTCTCCGTGGGGTTGAGGCCGGCCACGACCTCGTCCAGCAAGAGGAGCTTGGGCCCGGTGGCCAGAGCGCGGGCCATCTCCAGCCGCTTGCGGTCCGGAGTGGTGAGGCTGAAGGCCGGATCGAGGGCCTTGTCGTCCAGCCCGACGAACTCGAGGACGGACCAGGCCTTTTCCTCGGCCGCGGCGGCGTCCGAGGTTCGATTGAAGCCGCCCACGGCCACGTTCTCGAGGACGCTGAGCCGGCCGAAGGGTTTGACGATCTGGAAGGTCCGGGCCACGCCCAGGGCGCAGATGTGGTGCGGTTTGAGGCCGACGAGGCTTTGGCCCTCAAACTCTATCCGCCCCGAATCAGGCTTCAGAAAACCAGAGATGGTGTTGAACAAAGTGGTCTTGCCCGCGCCGTTGGGGCCGATGAGGCCCACGATCTCCTCTGAGCCGACCTCGAGGGAGACCTCTGAGAGAGCCTTGAGCCCGCGGAAGGACCGGGACACGTCGCTGACTTCGAGGAGTTTGGGCGAAGGCGTTTTCATCCAGCCCCCCTAGCTGAGCGGCGGGTGAGCCGCTTCAAGAGGCCGATCAGCCCGTCGGGCAGGAAGAGGACGACGACCACCAGAATGGCCCCGTAGAACATCAGGTAGGCCCCGGAGTAAGCCTGAAAGGCCAGCCGGGTGATCTCGGACAGAGGGGTCAAGACCACCGAGCCGAGCAAAGGGCCGAGAACCGTGCCCGGCCCGCCGATGATGGGGCGGAGCATGATCTCCACCGAGTTGATCACGCCGAAGGTGGAGTCTGGATCGATGTAAAGGAGGTACTGGGCGTAGATGGTCCCCCCGATGGCGGTCAGGCCGGCCGAAAAGGTCATGGCCGCGAGCTGGTATTTGAGCGAGTCCACCCCCAGCGACTCGGCGGCGTCGTGGTCCTCGCGCAGGGCCTGGAAGTAGAGGCCCATGCGCGTGCCCTCCAGCCGCCAGGTCAGCCAGAGCGAGCCCACGGCCATCCACAGCAGAAGGTAGTAAAACGGCTCCTTGCTGGTGAACTGCATGATCGCCGGCGCGTCGCCCTTGAGGGGGATGAGCACGCCCAGGGCTCCGCCGACGCCTTCCCAGGACATGGCCACGACGTGGCATATCTCGGCGAAGGCGAGCATGATCAGAGCGAAAAAGGGGCCTTTGAGCCCGTAACGAAAGCTGAGGTAGCCGACGAAGAGCCCGACCAGGATGGAGACCGCCGCCGCCAGGAGCATGCCCAGCCAGGGGCTCAGGCCCAGCTTGACGAAGAGAAGGCTCGAGGTGTAGGCCCCCAGGCCGAAGAAGAGGGAGTGGCCGAAGCTGAACTGTCCGGCGTATCCGCCGAGGATGTTCCAGCCCTGGCCCATGAGGGTGAAGAGGAAGATCATGATCAGGCTGTGCATGAAGGCCGGAAAGGCCAAGGGAGCAAAGTGCAGGGCGGCCAGCAGAACGAGGATGACCAGCCACGAACGGCCGCTCAATCTCGGCCCCAGATGGCTTCTTCGGGCCTCGTTCAACTCAGCCACGCCCGCCCCCGAACAATCCGGTCGGCTTGAAGAGGAGGATCAAGATGAAGATGGTGAAGGAGATGATCGACTTCATGGCCGCGGGCAGAAAGACGGCGCCCACGCTCTCGGCCACGCCGATGATGACCCCGCCCACGAAGGCGCCCACAAAACTGCCCATCCCTCCCAGGACCACGACCACGAAGGCGGTGATGACGAACAGGCCGCCGACGTGGGGGT
>CAYXRH010000001.1:35427-59004 GCA_964466355.1 uncultured Thermodesulfobacteriota bacterium | reverse complement strand
GGCTCAGGCCCGCCTCGGCCAGGCTTTTGAGCTCGGCCGGGCTTTTTTGGTCGACGAAGGCCGCCGAGCCGTAGACGGTGATCCGTCTCAGGCGGGGCAGAACCCGGCGGGCGTGGGCGCAGACCCGGGCCAGGTCCGCGGCGGGCATGGCCAGGGTGTTGCCGGCCGGCAGAAAGAGGGTCGTCGCCTCTGGCCAGCCATCTCGGGCCGCCTCGTCCAGGTCGGCGCAGATCTCCGCCGTCGGCCGGATGCGGAAGGGAGGCCCTTTTTTGTAAATCATGCAAAAGGTGCACTTGTTGTGAGGGCAGCCCACGGTGGCCTGGACGAGGAGCGAAAAGGCCTCGGAGGGCGGGCGGTAGATGGGTCCTTCGTAGCGCATGCCCTCAGTATTGGTCAAACCGGCCCTCCCGTCAACCGCGGCTTCCCGACAATCCTCTGGCCAAAAAAAGCGATTCGTGGTACATGAAGATGAAATATAAGACTAGGAATCATCTTGGGCGACGACATCTGTCTAAAGGACATCCTGGCTCACTTCGAGGCGGCCGATTGGCCGGTGGACGAGGTCAACGAGGCCGAGGGGCGGGTCTACACCACCGTGCGCGGTCGCAACGTTCTCTTGGATCTGGAGGTGGCCCTGAATCAGGAGTGGCAGCTCTTGCAGGTGACCGTCACCCTGCCCGAACTGGTGCCCTCGCGCCGGCTGGCCGAGGCCCTGGCCCTGGTCAACCGCATCAACTTCAATCTGCCGGTGGGCCACTTCGAGGTCAACCTCGAGAGCCGCCAGATCGGCTACTACACCGCCGTGCCCATCAACGGCCTGCCCTTTGTCCATCAGCACTTCGAGACGCTTCTGGCCTGGGCCATTGACATCGTCGACGAGGAGCATCCGCGCATCATGCAGGTCCTCTACGCCGACACCCCGGCCGAGGAGGCCACCCCGGCCGGCGAGGGCCGCCGCCAGCGCCGCTTCGACGCCTGAGCCGAGGGCCGCTTTTGTCCCTGGAAGGCTCTGATAAGCCCTAATCCCAATTAGCCATCATTCAAGTAGAAGCCATCTCAAAAAAGTCTAGACATTTGGTTTGATGTAGTTAAATATGACCAGATGGAGCTAACGGATGAACAATGGACGCGGTTAGAGCCCTTGATTTCTTTGCGATCAAGTCGATCCGATCCCCGTGGCCCCTTTTCCCCTTGCCCGCTTGCTTGAGGCACGGTAGATTAATGAACAAACAGTTAAACGCTCAACGAGGGAAAGAGAGGTCCCATCGTGGCCAACTGGAATCCACCCCCGGGCCAAGGCCCCAACCTGGACGAGGCCGCGGCCAAGATCAAGGAGAAGTTCAAGGGCTTCAAAGGCGGTGGCCGGACGCTCGGCCTTTTAATCCTCCTCATCGTGCTCGCCTTCCTGGCCACCTCGGCCTACTACACCGTCGAGCCCGAGGAGACCGGCGTCATCCAGCGCTTCGGGCGCTACGTGCGCGATACCGGCCCCGGCCTCCACTTCAAGCTGCCCCTGGGCATCGAAAAGGTGACCAAAGTCAAAACCGGCCGGGTTTTCAAGGAGGAGTTCGGCTTCCGGGCCACCCTGCCCGGCATCAGGAGCCAGTTCACCAAGAAGGGCTACGACGACGAATCCTTGATGCTCACCGGCGATTTGAACGTCATCGACTTGAAGTGGATCGTCCAGTACCGCATCCGTTCGCCTCAGGAGTGGCTGTTCAAAATTCGTAACGGACGAGCGGCCATTAGGGACATGAGCGAGTCGACCATGCGCCGCATCGTCGGCAATCGCCACGGCGAGGACGTCCTGACCATCCAGCGCTTGGAGATAGCCAACCTGGCCCAGAAGGAGCTTCAGGGGATACTTGACCTCTACGAATCCGGCGTCCAGGTGGTCACGGTCAAACTGCAGGACGTCAATCCGCCTGAGCCGGTCCAGCCGGCCTTCAACGAGGTCAACGAGGCCCGCCAGGAGCGGGAGCGGATCATCAATCAGGCCCAGGCCGAGTACAACAAGGTCATCCCCAAGGCCTCGGGCCAGGCCCGCCAGACCATCGCCGAGGCCGAAGGTTACGCCACCAAACGGATCAATGAGGCCGAGGGCGAGGCCAACCGCTTCCTGGCCATGCTCAAGGAGTACCAGGAGGCCGAGGAGGTCACCCGCCGGCGGCTCTATCTGGAGGCCTTCGAGCAGTTCTTGACCAAGGCCAAGCGGATATTCGTCGTCGATGAGACCCAAAAGACTCTCCTTCCCTTGCTGCAACTGGAGGGCCAGAAATGAGAGCCATCAAGCCCATTATCGCCGTCGTCGTCATCCTGGGCTTCCTGCTCTCCTCGACCTTCTTCGTGGTCAAGGAGGGCGAGCAGGCCATCGTCACCCAGTTCGGCCGGCCCATCGGCTCGCCTAACAAGGAGGCCGGGCTTTACTTCAAGATCCCCTTGATCCAAAAAGTCCACTACTTTGAGAAGCGCCTCTTGAAGTGGGACGGCTCGCCGAATCAGATCCCCACCAGGGACAAGAAGTACATCTGGGTGGACACCACCGCCCGCTGGCGGATCACCAACCCCCTGCGCTTCCTGCAGACCGTGGCCACCGAGCAGGGGGCCTTGAGCCGCCTGGACGACATCATCGACTCGGTCGTCCGCGATTTGGTGTCCTCCAATCTTCTGGTCGAGATAGTCCGCTCGGCCGATTGGCAGCCCAGGCCCGAGGCCAGTTTGGAGGTCAAGGCCATCTTGGAGGAGAAGGAGCAAGAAGAGGAGACCGAGGCCAAGACCTTGCCGGTCACGGCCGGCCGCATGGGCATCACCCGCCACATGCTGGCCGCAGCTAGCCGGCTCACCCCGCGCTACGGCATCGAGCTGGTGGACATTCAAATCAAGCGGATCAACTACGTCGAGTCGGTCAGGCAGCGGGTCTTCGAGCGAATGATCTCGGAAAGGCAGCGCATCGCCGCCCAGCTCCGCTCCGAGGGCGAGGGCCGCCGGGCCGAGATTCTGGGCCAGATGGAGAAGGAGCTGGCCCGCATCCGCTCCGAGGCCTACCGCCGCGCCCAAGAGATCAGAGGCCACGGCGACGCCACGGCCATCAAGATCTACGGGCAGTCATTCGGCCGCGCCCCCGAGTTCTACTCCATGGTCAAAAGCCTGGAGATATATGAGAAATACCCCAACCCGGACTCGACCATCATCTTGTCCACCAATTCGGATTTCTTCAAGTACCTCAAGGGAACATCCAAAGGATCTCCCTAAGACCGACGCTTCGCCCTTCTGGAGCCAAGACCGGACTGACAAAGGTCCGGTCTTGGCCTTCTTCTCATATCATTTTTCCGTTGAAAGCAGACCGGCCTGAGACGTCCGCCCGCCTTGGCCGCTTAAGGCGCTCAGATCGACGCTGTAGAAATAGCCCTCCGCGGTCCGGGAGCAGGACCAGCCGTGGTTGTGGGCCAGCCTGAGCATGATTTTGTTTTGGGGCAGGATGTAGCCCCACAGACGTTTCAGACCCCGTTCCTGGGCGATGACCATGGAGCGCTCCAGGAGACAGGCGCCGATGCCGTGGCCCTGCCACTCGTCGCCGACGACCACGGCGAACTCGGCCGACTCGCCGCCGTAATCGTTGATCACGCGGGCCACGCCGATGATCTTCTCGCCGGCCCCATTCTCCGTCAAGGCCACCAGGGCCATCTGGCGGTCGTAGTCTATCTGGGTGAAGCGGCTGAGCATGTCGGGCGAGAGGGACTTCATCGGCCGGCAGAAGCGCAGATAGACGCTCTGGGGGGAGAGGGAATAAAAAAACGCCTCCAGCAAAGGGGCGTCCTCGGGCTTGATCGGCCGGAGGCGTATTTTTAAGGCGTCTCGGGTGATAAGGCTCGTCTCGTACTGGTTGGGGTAGGGGCTGATGACCAGATGCAGCGGCGGGGCCACCGCCGCCGGCTCGAGGCGGGCCCGGGCGTCCAAGGCCACGGCCTCGTCGCCGCAAACGACCAGGGGATTGATGTCCAGCTCGACCACCTCCGGCCGGTCGGCGACCAACTGGGACAGACGGACGAGCATCTCCTCCAGGAGGGCCAGGTTGGCCGGGGGGCGGCGGCGAAAGCCCTTGAGGAGTTCAAAGACCTTGGTCCTCTCCATCAGCCGGCGGGCCAAAAGACGGTTCAGCGGCGGCAGGCCCAGGGCGGTGTCCTTCAAAACCTCGGTCATTATGCCGCCCATGCCGAAGAGGATCACCGGGCCGAAATGCTGGTCTTTCTTGGCGCCGAGAATGAGCTCCACCTCAAACCGGTCCACCATCGGCTGGACGCTCACTCCTGAGATTCTGGCTCGGGGATCATAAGCCCCGGCCGCGGCGACGATGTCTTCGAAGGCCCGGCAAACGCTCGCCTCGTCCTTTAAGTTCAGCTTCACCCCGCCGGCCTCGGACTTGTGGGTGATTTCCGGCGCTTGTACATCAAAGACCACCTAAAATCCTATCTCTTTTGCTGCCCGCCGCCCCCCCGCGGCCGAGGCGGCGGCCGCGGTGGGGATCGTCGGAATGCCGTAAGCCTCGAGCAGCCTCTTGGCTTCCACTTCACTCAACAGGGGGCGGTCTTCGGCGAGGGCTTCGTTTACGAGCCCGGCCCCGCGCTCGCGGTCGAACTCCAGGGCCGTCGGAAACTTGGCCGGCGTCTCCTGAAGGGTCTTGAGGTTGCGGTCGTAGGCGTACATGTACCAGAAGGCCCTGATGGCCTGTTCGGGGGTGTGGTAAGTGGGGATGCCGGCCTGGTTCAGGATTCGCCGCCCCTCCTCCACGTCCGGGCCGCCGAGCCACACGGTGAAGATGGGGAAGCGCACCTCGCCCGAGATGTCGCGCACGGCTGCGGCCACGTCCGTGGGATGGTTCAAGGCCTGGGGGGCGGTCATGACCAGGAGGGCGTTTATCTCCGGGGCGGCCATGCAGATCCGGACGGCCTGCATCATCTTCTCCAAGGAAGTGTCCCCGACGATGTCGATGGGGTTGGCCCGGCTCCAGTGAGGCGGCAGGATGTCGTCGAGGCTTTTCAAGGTCTGGGGCGAGAGGGGCGCCGGCTCCAGCCCGTAGGCGGCCAGGGCGTCGGCGGCCATGACGCCCGGCCCGCCGGCGTTGGTGACGATGGCCAGAGCGGGACCTTTGGGCCGGGGTTGTTTGGCCATCAGCTCGGCGCAGTCGAACAGATCGCCGATGGTCTCCACCCTGACCATGCCCGCCCTCTTGAAGGCCTCGTCGTAGACGGCGTCCTCGCCGGCCAGGGCCCCGGTGTGCGAGGCGGCCGCCCGGGCCCCGGCCTCGGAGCGGCCAGCCTTGAGCACGACGATGGGCTTGCTCCGGGCCACGGCCCGGGCGGCGCTCATGAACTTCCTGACGTTGGTCAGGCTCTCCATGTAGAGCAGGATGGCGCTGACCTGGCGATCGTTGCCCAGATAGTCGATCAGGTCCCCGAAGTCCACGTCCAGCATGGAGCCGAGGCTGACGAAGTGCCTGAAGCCGATGTTCTCGGCCAGGGAATAATCCAGAATGGCCGCGCAGATGGCGCCGCTTTGGGAGACGAAGGCCAGCCGGCCCGGCAGAAGCATCCGGTTGGCGAAGCTGACGTTGAGGCGATGCTCCGCGCTCAAGACGCCGAAGCAGTTGGGGCCGATGATGCGCACGCCGCCGCGGCGGGCCTCTTCTTCTAGGCGGGCCTCGATGCGGCGGCCCTCGACCCCGACCTCCTTGCCTCCGGCCGAGATGACCACCGCGCCCTTGACCCCGATTGCGGCGGCCTCCTTGATGACGCCGGGCACGCTCAAGATGGGCGTGACGATGATGGCCAGGTCCACCGGTCCGGGCAGACGGCTCAGGGAGCCGTGGCAGCGCAGGCCCATGACCTGGTCGTGGCGCGGGTTGACGGCATAGATGGCCCCCTCGTAGCCGGCCTCCTTCAAGTTTTTCAAGACGGCGTAACCGATGCTCTTCTCTTTGTCGCCGGCGCCGACCACGGCCACCGCGGCCGGCTCGAAGAACTTTTCCAGATTGTGTACGCTCACGATCCGAGCTCCTGACCGCCGGCCTCTTTGATCGAGCGCCGGCGGGCCGAGGCGGCCGAGCGTTAAAACTTGGCGCCGCCGTCCTTCTTTTCCGGCCCAGCTCCAGCCGTCGTTTTTTCGAGTTTAGCGCACCGCGAATGGGTTGTCTAAAAAACCGAAGACGGCCGCGATGGCTCAGGTTTGACTACTTATTCCCCCGCGTAATATACTCCAGGCGCAAGTGAGGTTTAAATCCGGCTGGTCTCGCTCTTGAGCACGGCCGGCGGCGGCTCGGAAAAATGGGGGAGACGGGCATGAGAAAGCTTCTGGCCATGATGGCCGTCACGGCGATGACGTTGGGTGGAGGCGGCCTGGCCCGAGCGACCAACGGCCTCAACATGATCGCCTTCGGCGGCCCAGAGGCGGGCATGGGCGGGGCGGCCATCGGCGTCTCGAACAACGCCGCGGCCATGAACAACAACCCGGCCGGCCTGACCCAGGTGAAACGCGGTCAAGTCACCGGCGGCGCCTCCTGGCTGCGGCCGTGGGTGAAGCACGAGGACGCCTTGGGCAACGAGGAGGCCGGAGCGAGCCGGGACTTGATTTGGCCCCAGTTGGCCTGCGCCCACCGCATCGGCCAGACGCCGCTGGTCGTCGGCCTGGGCTTCTTCGGTCAGGGCGGCATGGTCGCCGAGTTCGAGAATCTGACCACCGCCTACGGCACCGTTGACCAGACCGCCTGCCGGGTCCGCTACGGCAAGATCATCCCGGCCGTGGCCTATCAGGCCAGCGAGCGCTTCAGCCTCGGTCTGTCGATGAACGTGGGCGCCTCGGATTTGGAGATGAAATTTTTGCCCCAAACCGTGGGGCCGGACGGTTTTTATGGGTTCAAGCTCGACAACATGTACACCTTCGCCTTGAGCTTCAGACTCGGCGCCCAGTACAAGATCAACGACATCGTCACCCTCGGGGCCGTCTTTACGACCCAGTCAAACTTGGCTTACGACCACGGCAAGATCACCTTCCCCGGGGTGGGCGAATTCGAGGCCGAGATGGAGGGCTTCAATTGGCCCCTGGAGGTCGGGTTGGGCGTCGGCGTGAAGCCCATTCCGGGTCTGCTCGTCGCCGCTGACGTCAAGTACGTCAACTGGTCCGGGGCCATGGACAAGGTCAAGATCAAGACCGCCGCCGCCGCCCCCCTGGATGAGGTCAGCTTCACCATGGAGTGGCGGGATCAGCTCGTCATCGCCCTCGGCGCGGCCTACCAGGTTTATGACGGCCTGGTCGTCAGGGGCGGGTACAATTTCGGCTCCAATCCGGTGCCCCAGGACAACCTGAGCCCGCTCTTCCCGGCCATCACCGAGCATCACTTCACCGTGGGCCTGGGTTATCGGTTCAGCCAAAACTTCAGCGTCGACGCCGCCTGGGAGCACGCCCTGGCCCACCGGATCGAATACACCAACCCCGAGATTCCCTTAGGCCTCGAGGCCGTGGAGCGGCAGGCCCAGAGCACCCTGACCTGCCTGTTCACCTTCACCTGGTAGGGCTAGCGTCGCGTCCTGGAAGTTAAGGATCATAAGTCAGTGTGGCCGCTCGGGCGGTTCGGCCTGGGTCCCCGCGGTCATGAGCCGTAAAAGCGGCCGCGCCGAGGGAGAAGGCCTTGTTTTTCGAGGAGTTTGAAAAAGGACAAAGGCTGACCACCGACACCAGGGTCGTCACCGAAGTCGACGTGGCCCGGTTCGTGGAGCTGAGCGGCCTCGACAATCCGATCTTCATCAGCGACGAGGGCGCCCGCCGGGCCGGCCACCCGACCCGGCTGGTTCCCGGACCGCTGTTGCTGGCGCTGGCCATGGGGCTCTGCCAGCAAAGCGGCCTCTTTGACCACGTGGTCGCGGTCATGAAATTCGACGACCTGCGCTTTTTAAAGCCCGTCAGGCCGGGGCAGAGCTTGAGGGTGAAGGTGGAAGTCATCGAGCGGCGGCCGACCTCGAACCCGCAACGGGGCCTGGTGGTGCTGTATTACAGCCTCCATGGCCCCGGCGGGGAGAAGGTCTTGTCCACCCGGGCGACCTATTTGATGCGCACGAGGGAGTCTTCACCGGCCATCGGCCGAGGCTCTCGTTTGAGGAGGATTTGAACGGTGAAAAGCGTCGGCTGCTGGCTGGCCGTGATGCTGGTCTTGGCCTGGCCGGGTGGGGCGGCTTTGGCCCAGGACCGGGAGGCCGCGGAGGCGGCCGAGATTCTGGCTCAGGTCAAGAAGGTTTACGGCGGCGCGGCCGGATTCCGGGCCCGCTACGACGCCGCCTCCCGGCCGGGGGTGATGGCCCCCACCGGAGCCAAGGAGAAAAAGGGCCAGGGCTTGATCCTCTACGCCCGCCCGGATCTTTTGCGTATCATCCAGGAGAGGCCCACGGTGGAGGAGCTGGTCCTCTCGCCGGCCGGGGTGTGGTGGTACCGCCAGGACATCAACGAGGCCCACCGCTACCCGGCCTCGGAGTTCTATGAGGAGATGAGCCCCTTCTTCGGGCCGGTGATGGACCTCTTCGGCGGCGGCGGCGGCCTCAAGAAGTGGTTTCAGATCGAGCGCCTCGTCGGCGGGGACCGGGGTGAGGTGAGGGCGATCAAGCTGCGGCCTTTGAGTTACGGCACCGGCCTGGACCGCCTCGAGGTCTGGGTCGACCCCAAGGGCATCATCGACGAGCTGCGCATCTACACCCTGGCCGGCGATCTGACCACTTACCGCTTCGAGGAGGTGGAGATCCTCGACTCGCCGCCGGAAGAGGGGTTCCACTTCAGCCCGCCCATCGGGGCCCGCATCATCCACCATTGAGCACTTGATGGCCTGACCAGGCGCCCCTGAGTGTTTCCAGACTCTCAATGTAAGCTGACGGCGAGAGGCGACGCCAAAGGGCCTTACCTGGCCTCGAAGCCGAACATGCGGCGCCGCTGGTGAAGGAGGTAGTGCTCGGCGATGAAGTTGAGCGGCTTTTGGGCGGTGTGGAAGCGCTCGCCCAGAAGGTCGAAGACCTCGGACAGATCAAAGGCCTTGGCGGCCGGATGGCTGGCCGCCAGCTCGTAGAACCGGCGGCCCTCTTTTTCGTATTCCTCGACGCTGTGCCTGGTCCGGCCGATCATCTTCGGCCTCAGCTCTTGGGTGTGGGGATAGCGGTGTTCGAGGTGGACGTATTCGGGGAAGACGCCGAGAATAAACAGGCACAAGTCGGCGATTCTTTTAAAAAAGCCCAGCCGATGCTCCTCGTCCGCCCACTGGCACAGACTTTTCAGGGCGTCGAGGTCCATGTCGTTGAATCTGATCTTCCGCCAGAGGCCTTTTTTGAGGCGGAGGGAAAGGGTGTAGCTCTCGATTTTGGTGAAAGAAGAGAGCATGTCGGCCAGATAGATCAGCAGCGCCGGGTGCGACAGAAGATCGGCCACCTCGTTGACGTCAAATATGGCCACTTTCTGGGCCCCGGCTCTCTCGATGGTGTGGCCGATCCGCTCCAGCTCCCGGCGGGCCTTTCGCAAAAGGATCTCAAAATAGAGCCGGGGGGAGATCTTCAACCACACCTCCTCGTCGGCCATGACCCGCTGATAGGTTTTCTCGTCGCCGATGAAGGCGGCGCGGAAGTCTTCGTCCTCCTGGATGAGCCTGCCCAGCCGGGCCTTGTCCTTCACCTCCGGGGCCACGGCGGCCATGAGGAAGTCAACGTCGGCCTGGCTGAGGCTCAAACCTCGGCCCTTCCAAGCGCTCACAAGGCGTCCTCGATTAAATGAATCGAAAAGCTAGGACGAGTCGAAATCATAGCCCGCCTTCTTGTAATTCTCCAGGGCCCTGGTCTTCAAGCCCTCATCGCCAGTTTTGGCGGAGTGCTTGTCGGCCAGTTCGGCGGCGTGACTCCACTTGCCGGTGCGTTCGTACTCCTTGACGCGCCGCTCGACCTCGAGGGAGTTCGTGTCTGGCCCGATGACGGCGGCGTGGCAGCGGGAGACCACCTTTTTGACCGCCCGGCCGCAACGGGGGCAGGCCCGGCGGGGTTTTTCGTTGATCCCCTGGAGGACTTCGAAGCCGTCCCCGCAGAATCGGCAAGACGAATCCGGGTCTTTGGCTTGATACTCGTATATGGGCATGAGCCGCTCACACCCCCTGAGGCTCTGCCGGGGCGGTCATCCCCGGCCGAGGTCGGTTTGCCTCCCGGACGACCTCGGCCCTAAAAATTTATTCATCCTTCCTTTTCCCGTCAAGCGGCCTCTCGAAGGCTCGAGGGGGGCTGTGGCCGCTGACGCTTTTTTCAGCCGGGTGGGCGGGGAGGCTACGACTTCTCCATCTCCTTGAGAAGCTTCATCTGGCGGATGAAAAAAAGATCCCGGCGGCGGATGATCTCGGCCCGGGCGTGGGGGTCATAGGTGTGGAAGCCCTGTCCGGTCTTGAGGCCGAGCTTGCCCTCCTCGACGAGGCGGCTGAAAAAGGCGGGCGGGCCGACATCGGTGGCGAGATCCTTGAACAGATACTCGGACACTCGGTGAAAGACGTCCAACCCGCCGAGGTCGGCCGTCTCAAAAGGGCCCAACCAGGCGTGACGGAAGCCGATGCCGTTTTTGAGGGCCTCGTCCACGTCCTCGACGGTCATCACCCCGGCGGCGACCAGGGCCAGGGCCTCCCGCAGGAGGGCCATCTGGAGCCGGTTGGAGGCGAAGCCGGACAACTCTTTCTGGATTTTGACCGGGACCTTGCCCAGTTCTTTGGCCACCTCGCAGATGAGGTCCATGGTCTGATCCGAAGTCCGCTCGCCCCGGATGACCTCGACCAAGGGCGTCAGCTCGGCCGGATTGAACCAGTGCATGCCGGCCACCCGCTCCGGATGCCGGCACGCCGCGGCGATGGCCGTGACGCTGAGCCCCGAGGTGTTGGTCGTCAAGATCGCCTCGGCGGCGCTGGCCTCGGCCATCTCCTTGAAGAGCTGGGCCTTGAGGTCCAAAACTTCGGGCGCGGCTTCGATTATAAAATCGGCTTCGGCCACGCTTTGGGTCAGATCAATGGAGCGCTCCACCCGGCCCCTGGCCGCCTCGGCCTCAGGTGCGGAGATGACTCCCTCCTGAATGAGCAATGCCTGGCTCTGGGCCAGGCGGGTCAAGGCCCGGTCGATCTGCTCGGGGTTGGGATCGTAGAGGATCACCTCCCGACCGCCGTGGGCGAAGCAGAGGCCGATGCCGGCTCCCATGGTCCCGGAGCCGATGACGGCCACCCGACGAACGTCTTGGGGTTTCATGGCCTTTCCTTTCCCCAAGGCGGCCATTTTGGCCTGGGGTTTTCAGCGCACCAGGTAGGGAAAGATGACGGCGATGCACTCAGCCGGGCATTCTACCTCACACACGCCGCAATACCAACAGTCGTCGGGATATTTTTCAAACGGAAGGTCATTTTCGTCCAGGGCCAGGACGTGGCCGGGGCAGTATTCGACGCAGGCCCCGCAGCCGGTGCAGCACTCCAGATCGATGGACAGGTTCATGGCTGCTCCTTTGCGACCACCGGACCGGCCTCGCCGGGGGAGATGATGACCCGAGTCTTCCAGTTTTGGTCGTCTTTTTTGGGGTGATCGACCCGCTGATGATAGAGGCCGAAGCGGCTCTCGGTCCGATAGAGCGAGGCCCGGGCGGCCAGACGGGCCGAGAAGAGCCCGGCCTTGATTTCAAAGACCTTCATCAAGCCGTGGGTGTCGGCGGCCGGCAGGTCCTCCTGGTCGCGGAGCATGGGCTCGGTCGCCTCCAGGAAGTGCTTCAGCTTGCGCTCCGACTTGGGCGGAGCGAGGTATTCATTGACCAGCCGGCGGTACTTGTACTCGAAGTCCCTGGCCGAGACGCCGAGGCGTCCCTGGTGGTGCCGGGAAATAATTTTTTCGAGGCCTTCAATCCGCTCGGCGGCGTCGGCGGCCTGGGGCCGGGGATAATCGCGGGCCACCGCCCGTTCGGCGGCGGCCTCGCCGAGGCACATCGCCCCGGGCAGAAAGCCGTAAGGGTTGGCCAGGCAGTCGCCGGCGGCGAAGAGCCCGGGCACGCTGGTCTCGCCCCAGGCGTCGCCGACGAAGCCGGTCAGGCCGTGGCCGCCGCAAAGATAGACCTCGCTGAAGACCACCTCCAGGGGCTGCCGGCGCAGGTCGATCCCTTTGCCCCTCAAGAACTGACGCACCGTGGGCCTCTCGGCCTCGTAGATGCCGCTTTCGATGAGGTCCAGGGTCCGGGGGCTCAGATGGGAAAAAGAGAAGGCCACCGGGCCGCGGCCGGCGTTTATCTCCTCGCGCATGGCCTTGGTGCGCATGCCGC
Organism: uncultured Thermodesulfobacteriota bacterium; assembly: GCA_964466355.1. Classification (GTDB taxonomy): domain Bacteria; phylum Desulfobacterota; class Desulfarculia; genus CAYXRH01. Next base: position 46,665 of record CAYXRH010000001.1, on the reverse strand, counting down.
CCGGCGCTCTTTCCATGCGCTCGGGGTCGTAGCGCTCCATGAATCGCTCGCCCAACCCGTTGACCAAGTAGGCGCCGTGGCGAATGAAGGTCGACAGCCCCGGGCAGTTGAAGTCCTTGATCATCATGGCAATGCCGGTGTACTCGAAGCCGGTCACCTCAGCCCCGGCCTCGAAGCCCATCTTGTAGGCCTCGCCGTTGCACCAGGGGCAGTCAAAGGTGCCGTGGAGATAGCCGGTCGAGTTGAGGCCGATGCGGGCCGCGCCGCCGGCGGCCAGGAGCACCGCCGGGGCGAGAAAGCATTTGAGGCGGCCGGTGGCCAGGTCCAGGGCGACGGCCCCGGCGACGCGCTCCTCTTCCTTGACCAGATCCAAAACGACGTGCCGGTTGAAGATTCTGGCCCCTGAGTCGAGGGTCTGTTGGGCGATGATCTTTTTCAATTCGCCGCGGATCTCCACCAGAAAGCGGCCCTTGGGGTGGAACTGGTTGACGATGTAATGGCCGCCCTCGTCCCGGGGGAAGTCCAGGCCCCACTCCTCCAGCCGTTTGAGGACGCCGAAGGAGCGCTGGCCGATGACCCGGGAGATGGTCGGCTCCAGGATGCCGTCGACCATGATCTCCACGCCCTCGACGTATTCCTCCACCGTGGCCACGCCGGGGATGACCACGTTGTTGAGGGCGTCCATGCCCCGTCCGGCCGACCCGCTGCGGGTGATCTCGGCCTTTTCGAGGACGACGACGTCCACGTCCGGGTTGATCTCCTTGGCCCGGACGGCGGCCATGCAGCCGGCCGCCCCGCCGCCGACGATCAGAAAGTCGGTGAACACGAAATCCTGCATTTAGATTCCTCCAGCCAGGCCCGGCTAATCGTCGCTCCCGGCGTCTTGTTTTTGTTCGGCTTTGGCCCGGCGGCGGTCCATGATCAGGGGGACGACGACGATCAAGGCCGTGACCGCCAAGAGCCCCAGCGAGATGGGGCGCTTGAGAAAGATGAGGAGGCTGCCCTCGGACATGCTCAGCGACTCCCGCAGGCGCTGCTCCATGATCTCTCCCAAGACGACGCCGATGACCAGGGTGACGATGGGCCATTCCAGTCTCAAAAGGACGTAGCCCAGGGCGCCCATGACGATGGCCACGCCGACGTCGAAAAAGCGCAGGTTGACGGCGTAGATGCCGACCAAAGAGATGACGATGATCATGACGGCCAGGAGAGAGGAGGAGACGCGCACGACCATGGCGAAGGGCCGCAGCCACAAAGCGAGCATGGCGAAGGCGGCGACGTTGATTAAAAGCATGCTGAAGTAGAGCTGATTGATGAGGACCGGCTCCTTGACCAGGAGGAGGGGTCCGGGGTAGATGCCGTTTAAGACGAAGACGCCCAAGAGCAGAGCGGCGATGGCCTCGCCGGGTATGCCCAAGGTCAGGAGAGGGATCAGCGCTCCGGCCGGCACGGCGTTGTTGCCCGCCTCGGCGGCGAGGCAGCCCTCCGGCGTCCCCTGACCGAACTCCGCGGGCTTCTGGGAGGCCCTCTTGGCCGCCTGGTAGGACATGAACGAGGCGATGATGGAGCCGGGTCCAGGCAGAAGCCCGACAAAGGTGCCGATGACGCCGGAGCGAAGAAGGCTCTTCCAGTAGCGGAGCGGAACCATCAGCTTGCTGAAGTCCAGGGTGCGGCGGCTCAAGTGGACCGTGTCGGTCTGGAGAATGCGGCGCTCGATGAGGATCAGAGTCTGGCCCAGGCCGAAGAGGCCGAGGCAGAGGGGCACGATGTGCAGCCCGTTCTCCATGGCCAGGGTGCCGAAGTCGAACCGGGGGGCCAGGGTGCCGGAGTCGATGCCCACGGTGGAGAACCAGAGACCCAGACCGAGCAGCATCAGCCCCTGGGCCAGTCGCTGGCGGTAGGCCATGATGACCAGGACGACCCCGAAGAGGGCCGCGGTGAAGTACTCCGGCGAGCCGAAGGAGGCGGCCACGTGGGCCAGGACGGGGGCCAGGAACATGAGGATGAAGACGCTGATGATCCCGCCGCAGAAGGAGCCGACCAAAGCGGCCGAGAGCGCCGTCTGGGCCTCGCCCTTCTGGGTCAGGGGGTAGCCGTCGAAGCTGGTGATGATGGAGGAGGGCACCCCGGGCGTGCGCATCAACACCGCCGGCACCGCGCCGCCGAAGTAGCCGCCGCAGAACACGCCCAATAAAAGCGACAGGGCCGTGCCGGGGCTGAGACCGAAGGTGAACGGCAAAAGCACGACCATGCCGACCATGGGGCCGATGCCGGGGATGATGCCGACGACGATGCCCACCAGGGCCCCGAAGACCAGGGCCAGGACGTTGCCCCAACCCAAGGTGGCCTGAAGCCCCAGCAGCATGTTGTCCCACATGATCAGACCATCCTGAGATTGTGGCGAACCCGCCCTTTTGTCTCCATTACGGCGTGGCTCGGTTCTCTCGAATGCTCGCCCATGACCATCGCTCAGTCTTGAAACATCTCCGCCAAGAGCGGCGTGGGGAAGTACACGTCGAGCACGTATTTGAAAATGATGACGATCACGGCGGTGTAGAGGAGCGGTATCCCTAAAAAGCGCGCCGGCGTGCGGTGGCCGAGCCAATACAGGCACCCGCTCAAGAAGAAAAAGGTCGAGATCTCGAGGCCGACAGTTTTCATCCCCCCCAGGTAGCCGGCCAAGATGAAGATCATCACCAGCGGCTTCAGGGGCCAGCCCTGGCCGTCCACCGGCCAGCCGGCTCCGGGGCCGGGCTTGATCAGCCGCCAGGCGGCCGGCAAGGCGGCCAGGACCATCAGGCTCAAGGCCAGCAGGGGAAAGATGAGGGGCCCCTTGTAAAAGGGATAGGGCCCGGAGGTGTCCACCTCCCAGCGGGTGCTCAACAAAAGGCCGGCCCCCAAGGCCCCCAGAATGACGGTCAGCAGATCGTGGGTCCGGCTCTCGAAGTTGACTTTGGCCACGCCTCCCTCCCTTGGCGGCCTCACTTGAGCCCCGCCGGTGCAGAGCAGAGGGCCCCGTCACGACCGCTCAGATCGGTGCGGGGCCCTCGAGCTCGAGCAAGCTTACTTGATGATGCCCAGCTCCTTCATCAGGACGCCGAAGTTCTTCAGCTCGCTGTCCATCTGCTGGCGCGCCGCCTGGGCCGAGGTCGGGTTGGGCACGACGCCGGTCTTCTTGATGACGTCTCGGATCTGGGGCGTCTTCATGGCCCCGAAAAAGACCTCCCCGAAGCGGTTGACGATGTCGTCCGGGGTCTTGGCCGGAGCGAAGAGGCCGAACCAGATGGAGTAGGCTTCGCCGAAGCCCTGCTCGGCCACGGTGGGCACGTCCGGGAAGTCGGGCAGGCGCGTGGGCAGCATGCAGGCCAGGATGCGCACCTGGCCTTTTTCGACGTAGTCGCGGACGTAGACCGTGGACAAGGTGGCCACGTCGGCGTCGCCGGAGGTGAGCAGCAGGGCGTTGAGGTCCTTGTAGGCCGTCTCCCTGAACTTGAAGCCGCCGATCTTGGCCGCGTTGAGGGCGATCAAGGTCGGCACTGCGCCCAAGCCCCAGTGGGCCAGGCGGAGGGTGTGGGACTGACCGTATTCGGCCATCTCCTTGAGGTTTTTGAAAGGCAGTTTGGCGTTGGAAGAGAGGGTGAAGGCCGAGGACCAGAGCATGCCCAAGGGCTTCAGATCCTGGTTCTTGTACGGCGTCTTCCCCCGCAGCACTTGGGTGACCATCGGTCCGACCGAGATGAGGCCGAAGGTGGTCCCGTCCGCCCTGGCGCCGGCCACCTCGTTGGTGCCCAGGACGCCGCTGCCGCCGGCTTTGTTGATGATCTTGACCGGCACCCCGAGCTCCTTGGACATCAGGGGGGCCATGGCGTTGGTGATCATGGTCGAGGGGTCGTTGCCCGGAGGCCAGGGGATGATGATCTTGATCGGCTTGTCCGGCCACTTGGCCAGGGCCGCCGGAGCGCCGGCCAACAGCACCGCCGTGGCGGTTAAAAGTACAAATAAAACCAAAAACCCTTTCCTCATGCCACACCTCCGATCAGTTGACGCGTCTGACCCCAGCCTCTCAGGCCGCTCAAGGGACCAGATTGCTCCGAGGGCTGGGGGTGAAATCCGAAGTCTGACACCCGCCCGGTCAGGGATGTTGACCGCCAGGGTCCGCCTCCAAAGAGGTCTTGCCTCTTTTGGCTAAACATTATATATTAGCCCAAAAGGTGTCAAGGCATTTTTTGATGAACCGAAGAGAGCCGCCTCAAACGCGGCGGACTCAAAACCCATTGAGGAAGAGATGCACAGATTCAGACCACTCAAGCAAACTCGCATGTCCGAGGAGGTTTTGGATCAGCTCCGCGAGGCCATTTTGGCCGGCCGGTTCAAGCCCGGCGACAAGCTGCCTTCGGAGCGGGAGCTGACCCAGGATTTCGGGGTCAGCCGGGTCGTCGTCCGGGAGGCCATCCGCGCCCTGGAGCTGACCGGTTTCGTGACTCTCCGTCAGGGACCGACCGGCGGCGCCTTCGTGACCGATCTGTCCCTGGATCACCTCGTCAGCGCTTACGTGGACCTCTTTTTAGCCAACAAGCTCTCGGCCTCGGAGCTGGCCCAGGCGCGCCGGCACATCGAACCCGAGACGGCGCGCCTGGCCGCCTTGAGGGTCGATGCCGCCTCGGCACGACGCCTGGAGAAGGCCTTCGCCGCGGAGCAGATCCAGACCCTGAACCACGCCGAGTGGGTCTCGCGCAACATGACGGTCCATTACCTCCTGGCGGGCATGTGCGGCAACCGCTTCTACGAGGCCATCGTCAATCCTCTGCTTCGTTTGACCGAGGAGATCATACGGGTGGTCAAGCCGGTCAAGACAATCATCCACTCCCACGAGGAGCACGGCCGCATCGTGGCCGCCGTGGCCGCGGGGAACGCCCCGGCCGCCGCCGCGGCCATGGCCGACCACGTCGCCCGGGCCACCGAGGCCCTGGTGGAATTGGAGAAGGCCTACCGCCACCGGGCCCAGACCGGTTCGGGCCGAGCCGAATAGACCTTCGATTGCCCTTAAAGAAAGGCAAAGGAGACCCAATCCGAGGGCGTTCACTCCCCGAACAGCGCGGTGCTCAGGTAACGCTCGCCGGTGGAGGGCAGAATGACGACGAGGAGCTTGTCCTTGTTTTGGGGCCGCTTGGCCACCTTCAAGGCGGCGGCCAAGGCGGCGCCGGAAGAGATGCCGCCGAGGAGGCCCTCCATTCTGGCCAGATCCCGGGCCGACTCGAAGGCCTCATCGTCCTCCACGGCGACGATCTCGTCGATGACGCTTTTATTCAAAACCTTCGGCACGAAGCCGGCCCCGATGCCCTGAATTTTGTGGGGGCCTGGCCGGCCCCCGGAGAGAACCGGCGAGGCGGCCGGCTCCACGGCCACGCATTTGAAGGAGGGCTTGCGGGCCTTGATCGCTTCGCCGACGCCAGTGATGGTCCCGCCGGTGCCCACCCCGGCCACCAGGATGTCGGCCGCGCCGTCGGTCTGCCGCCAGATCTCCTCAGCCGTGGTGCGGCGGTGTATTTCGGGGTTGGCCGGATTGGCGAACTGATTGGGCATGAAGGCCCGCGGCGTCTTGTTGACGATCTCCTCGGCCGCGGCCACGGCGCCCTTCATGCCCGCCTTGCCCGGCGTCAAGACCAGCTCGGCCCCCAGATGCTTCAAGAGCTTGCGCCGCTCCAGGCTCATCGTCTCGGGCATGGTCAAGAGGAGCTTCAGCCCCCTGGCGGCGCAGACAAAGGCCAGGGCGATGCCGGTGTTGCCGCTGGTCGGCTCAACGATGAGGCTTTGGCGGTCAATGAGGCCCGCGGCGGCGGCGGCCTCGATCATGGCCACGCCGATGCGGTCCTTGACGCTGCCCACGGGGTTTTTAAACTCCAGCTTGGCCAGGATCGCGGCCGGCAGACCCTGGCCGATTCGGTTCAACCTGACCAGGGGCGTGTGTCCGACGACGCCGGTGACGTCGGGAAAGCGCTGAGACATTCTTTCCTCTCAATCCTTTTTCGTTCTGGAAGCCGCCTCGGCCTCGCCCAAGGCCCCGGACCTCTGGGACAGAGGTTCTTCAGGTCCGATGTAGATCAGTTCCGGCCTCTTGAGGATGACCTTGGTGTCCGGGGGCACTGATTCGGTGATCCAGACGTTGCCGCCGATGATGGAGCGGGCGCCGATGATTGTTTCGCCGCCCAGGATGGTCGCCCCGGCGTAAATGATGACGTCGTCCTCGATGCTCGGATGCCGCTGGCGGCCCCTCAAAGCCTCCCCCGCCCCCCGGGGCAGGGACAAGGCGCCCAGGGTGACGCCCTGGTAGATCCGGACGCGGCGGCCGATGCGGCTCGTCTGGCCGATGACCACGCCGGTGCCGTGATCGATGAAGAAGCTGTCGCCGATCTCGGCCCCTGGATGAATGTCGATTCCGGTCAGGGCGTGGGCGTATTCGGTCATCATACGCGGCAGCAAGGGCACCTCTTCCTCATAGAGCAGGTGGGCCATGCGGTAGACGCTCACCGCCAAAAATCCCGGATAGCCGAAGATGATGTCGTCGTGGCTGTTGGCGCTGGGATCGCCCTCGAAGGCGGCCCGGACGTCGGAGGCCAAGACACCCCTTAAGGAAGGCAGGCTTAGAATGAAAGCTTCGGCCGTGCGGCGGCCTTTTTCTCGGCACTGGCTGCAGGGCTGGGCGTAACGGTAGCAGTCGTGCTGGATGGAAGAGATGACCTGGGTGGTGAGGAGTTCGAACAGGGCGCTCACCTCTTGGCCGAGATAGTACTCCAGGTTCACCGGCTCGATCCAGGTCTCGGCGAAGTAGCCGGGGAAGAGGACGTTGCGGGCCGTGCGGACGATGTCGACCACCGCCTGCCGGGAGGGGATGGGCGTGGGCCCGAGGTGGTCGAAATGGCCCTCCCGCCCGCAGGTCGAGGCCAGGCGAGCGACCACTTCCGGAATTTCGGCTGACAGACGGGAGGTCGCCTCAATCTCCAGACGGCACTCGTCCCCTTTGTGCGGCTGAGGCATGCGACCGCTCCTTCTTTATTTCCTCTTTCAATTCCAAAAGCTGGCCCGCCTAAAATATCAGACCCAAGGGCCGCCTTCAACACCCATCGAGAGGCCAAAGAGGCCTTGAAGCGAATCCGACCGCTCAGCCCGGTGGCCGGCAAATCGTATTGATTTGTGCTTTCAAGGACGGCGCGCTCAAAAAAATGATCCCTTCAGCGGTAAAAGTGTTGACATTTTCTTTCTATAATGATCCAGTTAGGTCGTTCTGGGGGGAGCGAACGGAGGAGTTTGCTTCCCTCTTTTGTGCGACGATCCCCTGTCCGGGTCGTTTTCAGGTCAGGGGGCGAGCTGGGGGGCCGGCTGGCATCAGACCGAGACGCTTTTGATTGAGACGGACTTGCGCTGGATTTAAAAAGGGCTGCTCGGTTGGCCCGCCACAAGAGGACTCGCCGGAAGTGTGCGCGGACGAGCCGCCGAGGAGTCTCTTCTTTGGCCCGCAGAGTTGACTTTGAGCGTTTGTTGACGCTAAATAATTACATTGAGCTTTCTTAAGGCGTGTGTTATTGGGCAAAGAGGAGGATTAGTCCATGGATGTAAAAAGACGGAGTTGGTTGTTTTGGTCACTGGGCATCGTCTTGGTCCTGACGACCCTGGCCTGGGCGCAGGCGCAATCCGAAACGGAACTGACGACGCCGAACATGCCAGGCAAAATGAAGCTGGCCATTGAAAAGAGTCTCAAGGATCCTGAGATGGCCGCCAAGACTAAGGCCGTGATCAAGCCCAAGGAAAAGCCCGGCTACCTGGGCATTCCGGGCGGCCCCACGCCCAGCTTCATCATCGGGTTGTTGTGGGCCATCTGGGTGGGCTGGATCTTCTCCACGGTGGGCGCCTTTGGCGGCATCATGGCCGGGGTGGGTCACATCACCATATTTGGCCTGGGCGATTACGCCAAGAGCTTCGGCAGGGGAAACCCGGTCAACAAGCTAGTCACTGACTCCATCCGCGTTTCCAACCAGTGGCTGGTCGGCTTGAGCGGAATCATATCGTCCTTCAATTATTACCGCATGGGCCGGCTGGTGGCTCCCTTGGGGATTTGCCTGGCCATCGGCGGCGTCGGCGGCTCCTGGCTCGTCCCCGAGCTGACCGCGGGCAAGATCTCCCTGCGGGCCTACATCGGGTATTTTGGCATCATCGTCTGGATCTTGGGCATTTTCCTCATCTACGAGCTGACCCCCAAAGGCGCGGCCCGGAAGAAGGAGGCCAAAGAGGCGGCGGCGGCCTTTGAGAAGGCGGTCAAGGAGAAGACTGACACCGCCGAGCAGGGCGTCAAAATCGTGGAAGGGTCTTGGGCCTTGATGCTCGTCGCCCTGGGCGTGGTCGTGGCCAGCGCCTTGTGGATCAACCTGGTCGGCGGCGCCAGTTGGGTGGCCTACATCCTCGTCCTCATCGGCTGGGTGATCACCTTTTTCGCGGGCTCCATCCGCTTCACCTTCTTTGGGCAGGAATTCAAATTCAGGGCCTGGATACCGATGGCCGGCGGCATCGTCATCGCGGCCGTCGCCTCGTTCTTGGGCGTGGGCGGCGGCTTTCTGTACGTGCCTTTCCTGACCTCCATCGCCGGGCTGCCCATGTTCCTGGTGGCCGGAACCTCGGCCCTGTGCGTCCTGGTGGGCATGGTCGTGTCCGTCTTCAGCTACATGGTCGGCAAGGGCGTCGTCGTCGCCTGGGGCCTCATCGGGGCCGAGCTGGTCGGCATCTTCATCGGCTCCATGATCGGACCGCGGACCTCCAAGTACATACCGGACAAGGTGTTGAAGATTATCTTCATCGTCCTCGCTTGTTACGTCGGTCTGCGTTACACCACCAAGGGCTTCCTGGGCTACAGCGTCGTGCCGCCGTTCTGAGGAGGCGCTCGTGAGCTGATCATCCCCCGGTCCGGTTTAACCGGACCGGGGGATGTCTTTGGAAAGGCAAGAGGGCATGGATCCCATCGCCTGGTTCGTGGAGACGGTCGATCCCTTTCTCATCGCGCCCTACCGCTGGCCGGACAACCCCATCCTCGGCTGGTGGCTGGGCACGTTCATCCTGGCCGTTTGGGCCACCATCCTGGGTGAGATCACCCTAAGCGTGGTCTATCGGGTCAATCGGGCCAAGGTGGTGGAGGTGCTGACCGAGACGTCCCAGCGCCACGAACAGTCCATGAACGCCCTGCGGGCCGGAGACAAAAAGGCGTACAAAGGCATCAACAAGCTGGCCAACGAGGCCTTTGGCAAGGCTTTTTTCCTCCAGCTCGCCATGGGCATGTCCTCCCTCTGGCCGGCCTTTCTGGCCGCGGCCTGGCTTCAGGCCCGCTTTGGAGAGATCACCTGGACCCTCCCCCGGGCCAACGTGGAGATAGGCTTCATCGCCCCCTTCTTGGGCTGCTACGTTCTGGCCCGGATACTCTTTATCCGCTCAAAAAAGGCGTGGCCGGCGCTGCGGCGTCGGCTCGGCTCCGCGCGAACGGTCAATCTCCCTGACCGGCCCGGTCTTCCCCGCTGAGGCCGGCTTCGATGCTCGCCTGGCTTAGCCCCTCCCTTAAAAAGCGCCAACTCTGGGCGGGCAAAGGCATGTTTGTTCCATTCAAGCAGTTTGAGACTGTGGCGAAACCACACTTTGGTTCGAGGACCAGGCGCCGCCGCCTTTCAGTTAGATGAAGCGGCCCTGGTGGAAGAAGAATTCGACTCGGGGCCGCCTTTGGCGGTTATGTAAGCGGCGTAGTCTTTTTTAATCTGCTCGAAGTAGGCCACGTCCGGCTTTCCCTTCCAGTTGTCGATCTCGAAAAAGCGTCGGGGGACTCTGACCGTCCCTGGATCGAATCCAGTGGCCAAACGCACCCGCCAGCGCCGGTCCGCCGCCCTCTCCGCGGCCCGGGGGAGGCCCTCGGCCAGCCCCTCCAGACCGAGGACGCTGAGCGCCTCCTGGCAAAGCTCTTCCTTGTAGACCGAGCGGGCGAAGAGGCAGGCGACCATGGAGGTGAGCATGACCCGGTCCCGCTCATCCTTGATGAGAAAATCCAGGACCTCGTCCACCGGGGGCCTTGGGCCCATCTTCTGGTCAAAGGCGTAGCCGCCCGTATCGAGGTGGGAGTGCCTCAGGCCCAGGGCCTGTGAAGCATAGGCGACCTCGCCCGTGGCGTAACCGGCCATCTCCTGGCCCAGGACGCAGGCGAAATCCTCTCCGCCATAGCGCGCCGCCGCTTTGAGCGTCCCTTGGCCCAAGGTGGCGTAGAATTCGTTCGCCACCTCGGCCAGGAACTTGAGGGCGTGGCGGTAAACCTGGGCGTCGCCGAACCTGAGGGGGACGATGGTCTCAGCCTGGCTGACGACCCCCCTCTTCAGAGCCTCGGTGGCCCAGGCCAGGGCGACCCCGGCGCTAATGGCGTCCAGCCCTTGCCGCTCCACCTCGTCCAAGATCTTGAGCACCTCGAAGGGGTCGCTGACGCCGATCATGGAGCCCAGGGCGAAGATGAGTTCGTAATCATAGGAGACCTGGACGTACATGTAACGGTTCTCTTCGGTGAACATCTCGCGCACGTATCCGATGTGGATGCACCCCACCGGGCACCCGGCGCAAGCGGCGTTGCGCAGCAAGGCCTCCCGGGCGAAGCTCTCGCCGCTTATCTCCCCGGCCGCGGGGTCGGTTGTGTCCTGGAGGTTGCGCCAGGGCAAGGCCCTCATTTCATTGAGGGCGCTGATGTTGGCGGCGGTGCCGAGGTTGTAGTACTTGCTCATCATCCGGGTGGCGGTCACCTGCCGGTGGATGTCGGCGAAGAGCTTTCGATAGGCCCCGCCCAAAGGCAAAGGCAGATGAGAATCGCCCAAGATCACGACGCCCTTGAGCCCCTTGGCGCCCATCACCCCGCCGCCCCCCAGGCGCCCGAAGTGGCGGTAGGAGTCCACGTTGATTGCCGCCACGGCCAGCCGGTTCTCGCCGGCCGGGCCGATGCGCCAGATGCTGCGGAACCCGGATTGTCCGTGCATGCGCCGCAAGACCTTGCCCGTCCAGTACACCCCCTGACCGGTCATGAAATGCACGTCGGTCAGCTTCAACAGGCGCGAGGCCACGGTGAGGCAGCTCAGTCTCTCGGCCTTGCCCCTGATGACCAAGGCATCCAGTCCGGCCAGCCGCACCGCCCAGGGGCTGCGGCCCCCCGCGGGGGGTTGGGGGGTCAGGTAAAAT
>CAYXRH010000001.1:16723-35417 GCA_964466355.1 uncultured Thermodesulfobacteriota bacterium | reverse complement strand
CGAGCTCCAGCAGGAGCACCACGTGCTGACCGTCCCCGGCGTGGCTTTCGGCGTACTGATCATGGTAGGGCGACTTGAAGGCGCAGACGGTCTTGCTCATCAGGGGGAAGTAGCCGCTCAAGGGGCCGATGGCGAAGACCAAGGGCTGCCCGGGATGGTCCCAAGGCTCATTCAAGAGGCCGTACTTCTCAAAAAGAGCCGCCGCCAGGCCGCTGCCGCCGATCCACTCCTCGCGCCGGTCAAAATGTTCAAGCTCCCCCCGGCCGGTGGTCAGATCAACCATCATGACCTTGATTCTGTGGTCCACCGCGCCAACCTTCTAGTGTCGCGTCTGAGAAGTAGACACCATAAGTCAATGCCGCCCCTCGGGCGAAGCGGTGGTCTGCTGGCGGCTCACAAGTCGCCTTTTTCGGCCACCTTGCGCTCTCCGTCAAGCCCTCGGCCCTTGAGGCGTCTTGCTTTTTTGAGCCACATGGGTCAGGCCCAAGGGCGGCCGGCTCCGATGCTCGCTCGACCAGCAGACCACCGCCCCGCCCTCTTATATAAACCACTTAAGGGGCACAACACTAGCTCTCCCCGGCGACTTCTTCCATCTCCAGGCAATCGTGGGGACAGAAGTCCACGCACCGCCCGCAGTGAATGCACACGAAGGGACGCCGGTCCTCATCCAGGTATATGGCGCCCACGGGGCAGGCCGGGCCGCAGTCCCCGCATCGAATGCACTTCCTGGCCTTGAAGATCACCCCGCCGCCCCGCCGCTGGATTAAAGCCCGCACAGGGCAGGCTTCGGCGCAGGGCGCGGGAGCGCAGGCCAGGCAGACCGAGGCGAAGAAGCCCGTCGAAAGACCGCCGGAGCTGGCCACCCGGATGCCCGCCGCCTGCCAGGATAAGAGGCCGTGAACCAACCGCGCGCAAGCCAAGGAGCATGAGGCGCAGCCGATGCAGCGGTCCATCTGGGCGAGGCGAAGTATTTTCATCGCTTTTCTCAAAAACGATCTCTTCTGGTCAACGATATGAGGTCAATCAACAAACGGAGGCGCGTTCGACCCGACCCGGCTTTCTGGAAGGCCGCCGCCGGTGAATATCACTTCTCCGGGGAGATCATGACCGCCTCCCCCGGCCGCCGCCACAACGGCCGGGGGAAGGCCTTTCTGATCATGTCGTCCCTCAACGCAGGTCCCCCAGGGCCACGCTGTCCATGTCGGCGAAGGTCTGGTTGTCGCCGACCATGCCCCAGATGAAGGAGTAGTTGGATGTCCCGGCCCCGGCGTGGATCGACCAACTGGGCGAGATGACCGCCTCCTCGTTCTTCATGACGATGTGGCGGGTGGCCTGGGGCTGGCCCATGAAATGGAACATGACCGCTTGGGGGGCCAGGTCGAAATAGAAGTAGACCTCCATCCGCCGCTCATGGGTGTGACAAGGCATGGAGTTCCAGACGCTGCCCCCGGCGACGGAGGTGACGCCCATGACCAGGTTGCACGACTTCACCCCGGCGGGGTGGATGTATTTGTTCAGGGTGCGGACGTTGGACTCCTGGACCGTGCCCAGTTCGACCCGCTCGGCCTCGGCCATAGTCACCTTCGTGGTCAGATGCTCCTGGTGGGCCGCGCCGGAGAGGAAGTAAAAATGGGCCGGCCGGGCCGGATCAACGCTCTCAAAGACCACCTTTCTGGCGCCGAGGCCGACGTAAAGACCTTCAGTTTTGGCCAGCTCAAAAGAGCGGCCGTCGACCTTGATCGCGCCCGGAGGGCCGACGTTGATGACGCCCATCTCGCGTCTCTCCAGAAAATACTCGGTCCCCAACTCCTTGCCGCCGATGAGGTCCAAAGGACCTTTGGGGCAGGCTCCGCCGATGATCATCCGGTCAAAGTGGCTGTACGTCATGGCCAACCGCCCCGGCTGGAACAGGTTCTCGATCAGAAACTCGGCCCTCGTCCGCGCGGTGGTGTAGGCCTCGAAATCGTCGGGGTGTGAAGGGTACCTGATGTCCATGGCCATTCCTCCCCTAAGCCAAAGGCGGCTCAAGCGCCCCTGACCTTCTTGATCAAGGCCAGGCAGTCGGAGACGTTCCGGGCCAGGCCCTCAAAGTCGCCGACCACGACCAGCTCCTTGGTGATCAGCTTGGAGCCCATCCCGACGCAGGCCGCGCCGGCCTTGAACCAGGCAGAGAGGGATTCCTCGGTCGGGGCCACGCCGCCGGTGGGCATGATCCTGGTCCAGGGCAGGGGGCCGCGCACGGCCTTGACAAAGGCCGGCCCGCCGACCTGCCCGCCGGGGAATATTTTGACGATCTCCACGCCCAGCTCCTCGGCGGCGGATATCTCCGAGACCGAGCCGCAGCCGGGGGAGTAGGCCACCTTGCGCCGGTTGCAGACCCTGGCCACCTCGGCGTTCAGGTTCGGCCCGACGACGAAGTCGGCCCCGGTGTTGACGTAGATCGAGGCCGTGCCGGCGTCGATGACCGAACCCACGCCGAGCATCAGCTCCGGCAGTTCGGCGGCCACGAAGTCGTATAGCTGGCTAAAGACCCGCCAGGCCCCGTCGCCCCGGTTGGTGAACTCCAGCGCCCTCGCCCCACCCTTGAAGCAGGCCGCCGCGACCCGCTTGGTCGTCTCAATGTCGCCGTGGTAAAAGACCGGCACCAGACCGATCTCCAGGATGGCGTTTAGGACTTCAAGACGAGTGAACCTCGCCATGGCCACACCTCCTCTTCGATGTCGCCGCCGTAAATAACGTCGAAGCGATCGGCCTGGCCGAAACGCAAAAATTCCAGCGGCGGCGAGCGCATCGTGATCTCGCTAGAACAGACCGCTTCAGATGAGCCCTCGGCAGATGCTGAGTAAATCTTCCTCCTTCAACGGCTTGGGGTTCCACGCCGTCGACCGGCCCACGCCTCTCTTCACCAGGCCCTCCAGGTCAGCGGCCGCGACCCCCAAGGGACCGAGCCGCTTCGGCGCCTTGACCCGGTCCATCAGCCCGTCCACGGCGTCGGCCAAATCCTCCACCGAAGCGAGGCCCAGGACCGCGAGCACGTCCCGGAACAAATCCCTGATCGCGTCCGCGTTGAAGCGGAGGAAAGCCGGCAAAAAGATGACGCAGGCGAAGCCGTGGACGAGGTGGTAGTCCATGGTGAAGGGATAGGACAAGGGATGAATGGCCGTGTTGGCGATGTTGGACATCTGCCGCCCGGTCAGGTGGCTGGCCAGGGCCATGCCGGTCACGGATTGCTGGTCTTTCCGCTCGCAGGCCGCCTCCAGGTGGCGCAGGGCGAGGATGATCCCCTGCCCTGACAAAGCCCTGGTGAGAGGATTGGCCCGGGTGGACCAGAAACCCTCCACCGCCTGGACCAGGGCGTCGAGTCCGGTGGAGGCCGTGACCTCATAAGGCATGCTCGAGCTCAACTCCGGGTCGACCAGGGCCACGTCCGGAAACATTTGGCTCGGGGCGATGGCCGGCTTGGCCTTCTTTTCGTGGTCGGTGATGACCGCGAAGGGCGTCACCTCGCTTCCGGTGCCGCTGGTGGTGGTCACGGCCACCAAGGGCAGCCCCTTCCGCTCGCAGACGCGCTCCTGATCGAGGTACTCCCTGACCGAGCCCGGGTTTTTGTGAAGCATGGCCACGGCCTTGGCCGCGTCGAGAGCGCTTCCGCCGCCGAGGCCGACGACCAAGTCGCCGCCCCACTGGCGACACAAAGCCGCGCCCCGGTCCACGGTCTCGATGGACGGGTTCTCCTCGATCTGGTCAAAAAGGTGGGTCTCGAGGCCTCTGAGGCCAGCGATGACCTTGTCCAGATGCCCCGACTCCCTGGCCGAGCGGCGGCCGGTCACCAGGAAGATCCGCCGGGCGCCCCACGCGGCGACGACGTCGCCGATGTCCGAGACTCGCCCCCACCCGAACTTGACCCGGGTGGGCATGTAGAAATCCCAATGGCCCATCTCTGCCTCGATCGAATTCAGCGCCGTCTACTTTTCAGCCCGCTTTTTGAGTGCGGCCTTGAGTTTCTCGACGTGCTCCCGACGGGGCGGAACGAAGATGTCAATCCCCTTGAAGCCGGTCTTGGTCTCCCCGCCGTGAGGGACGTTGGGCGGGTGAATGCAGATGTCGCCGTCCTTCATCACAAACTTCTCCTCGCCGCAGACGTGATCCTCTTGGCCCTCTAAAATGATCAGAATCTGCTCGGCCTCGTGGTTGTGGATGGGAAAGACGCAGCCTGGGGGGTTTTCGATGAAGCTGATCATGACCCGGTCGGTCATGACCATGTTCGACTTGGACTCCTCGGTGAGCCAGACTAGGGGGAGGTCCTTGATTCTCTTGAAGTATTTTGATTTGTCAGCCATTTCCTTCTTCCTTTCCGCGGCTTGCTTGAATCCTCGAATGGTTGCAGACGGCTAATTGGCCAGCCACCCGCCATCGACGAAGATGACCTGGCCGGTGATGTAGTTTGACGCGTTTGAAGCCAGGAAGACGGCCACCCCGGCGAAGTCTTCGGGCGTGGCCCACCGGCCCAGGGGAATGCGTCCGCTTATCTCGGCGTTGCGCTGGGGGTCATCCCTGAGCGCCTTGGTTAAGTCAGTGGCCACCCAGCCGGGCCCGATGGCGTTGACCAGAATGCCGTACTTGGACCAGTCGTTGCACATGGTCTTGGTGATCTGGGTCAACCCGCCCTTGCTGGCGGCGTAGGCCGGGACGGTCTTGCCGCCCTGGACGGCGATCAAGGAGGATGTGTTGATGATCCTGCCCTTTACGCCCTTCTCGATCATCGTCCGGGCCACGGCCTGGGCCAGGAAGAAGGGCGCGGTCAGATTGACCATCAGCCCCTCCTGCCACTTCTCCAGGGGGAAGTTCTCGCAGGGGGTGCGGAAGATCGTTCCGGCGTTGTTGAACAGAAAGTCGATCTGGCCGAATTCGCTCAAAGCCCTCTCCACCAGGGGCTGGATTCCGTCCAACCGGCTCAAATCCACCCGGACCGGGATCACCCGGCCGCCTCCTCGGGCCAGCCTTTGGGCGGCCTGGTTGAGTTTGTCCTCATTTCGGCCGGTGATGATGATCTCGGCTCCGGCGCCGACCAGCCCCTGGGCCAGGCCAAAGCCTATGCCCGAGCTGGCCCCGGTGACGATGCCGCTCTTGCCTTTGAGGTTGAAGAGTTCCAATGACACAGCAGCCTCCTTGAACAGCGTCCCCTAAGACCGATTGCGGCGGCCCGGGTTCATTTAATCTCAATCAGAAGCTTGACGTACTCGCTGGGGTTCTCCTCCAGATTCTGGAAGGCCTCGTTGATGTGATCCAGATTGTACTCCCGGCTGATCAGGAGCTGAGGATGGAACCGCTCTTGGGCCAACAGCTCCACGGCCCGCGGGAAGTCCCCCTGGGTGACCCGGGAGCCGACCATCTCCAGCTCCTTGAGGGCGACTTCTTTCCACAAGACTGGCGTCGACTGGGAGCCCAGCCCCATGAGCACGACCCGGCCGCCGTGGCGGGCCATGCGCACCGCCTGTTGGGGCGGCCAATCGCGCCCAGGCAGGGGGACGGCCGTGCCGATGGTCTCGACGACCTTGTCCACGCCCTGGCCACCGGTGGCGGCCAGGATGGCTTGCACTGGCTCTAATTGGCCTGCGTCCAAAACCAGGTCCGCCCCGATTTTATTCGCGATCTCAAGCCTTTTAGGCAAAACATCCACCGAAGCGACGAAACTGGCCGCCGTGTGGCGGATGACCTCCAAAACGGCCAGGCCGAGCCGCCCGGCGCCGAGGATGGCCACCTTGTCTCCTGGCTCTACGTTGGCCTTTCGGGTGGAGTGGACCCCCAGGGCGTACAGCTCGCTCAGGGCCGCCTCCTTGAGCCCGAGGCCTTTTGGAATCTTGAAAACCTTCTCCGCGTCAACGACGACCAGCTCGGCGAAGGCGCCGTCTCGGTCTATGCCGATCAACTCGAGGTTGGCGCAGACGTTGTTGTGCCCCATCAAGCAGGCCGGGCAGCGGCCGCACCAAATGATCGGGTCAGCCACCACCCTGTCCCCTAAATCGAGGCCGCTGACGCCCGGTCCTAAAGATTCAATCACCCCGGAGAGCTCGTGGCCCAGGACCCGGGGATAAGCCACCCGATCCTTGAACTCACCGAGAAAGATGTGCAGATCGGTGCCGCAGATGCTGGCCCAGGCGACGCGGATGAGAACCTGCCCCACGCCGGGCGAGGGATCCGGCAGATCCTGAATCTTTATCCGTTGATTATCAATTAAAACAGCAGCTTTCAATCTTTCCTCATTCCTTTCCACCGACTCCCGAGATGGCCGCGGCGTGTTTTTTGACCGCGGCGATGACAGCCTCCAGGCCCTTCTCCTCGTGGACGTAAGAGGGCAGGGTGACGCTGATCGAGCCCATCAGATCGCCCCGCAGACCAAAGACCGGGGCGGCGACGCAGATCAGACCGCGGGTGATCTCCTCCAGATCGAGGGCAAAACCCTGGTCCCTGACCTTGGTCAGTTCCTTTTTAAGCTTTTGCGGATCGGTGATGGTGTTGGCCGTCATGGCCTCCAGAGGCACGCTCAGAATCCCAGCGACGACGTCCGCCGCGGTGTGGGCCAGGATGGCTTTGCCCAGGCCGGTGCAGTGCAGGGGAAAATTCTTGCCCACCTCGGAGAAAAGCTTGATCCCGTAGTCCCTAGACTCGATCTTGTCGATGTAGACGCCGACGGCGCCCTGGCGGACGCCCATGTGGCAGGTGTGGTCCGTCTCGCGGCGGAGGACCAGAAGATGAGGGTGAACGTGGTCGCGCAGGTGGAAGTTCGATATCACTTCAGAGCCCAGGCCGGCCAGCTTGAGACTGCCCCGGTAGCGGTTGGTCTCCGAATCATGGAGCAGGTAGCCCATCTGGGTCAGCTCCTTGAGAAGGCGGTGGGCCGTGGACTTGGGCGCCCTCGTGGCGGCGACTATCTCGGCAAAGGACAGCCCGGTGTCCTGCCGGGCGACGACGGCCTCGATGATTTTAAAGACCATCCCCAAGGAGCCCATCGCTCTAGCCTCTCACCGCCGCGCGGCGCGCTTCAAGCCTCAAAATTCAACCTTCCCCCGGCCGACGGTTCGACAAAATGTCGAGCGCGACCTTACAGATGTTCCGCACAGAATAGCCGACCATGATCACGCCGGCCAAGGGCATCGAGGCGTACCACAGCGGCCGGGGCCACTCCAGGATCGGGGAGCGATCGTTGGCCTGAACGGTGAGTTGAAAGCTGTAGTAGGTGAAAACGCAGAAAAAGAGGATCGACAGGAGCTCGACCAAGAGCCGCACCGCCCGGCCCGAGGGCCTGTTCCCGAGCCTTAATTCCAGGGCGTCCACGCAGAAATGCTCATTCTCCCGCCACAGGGCCGCGGCGCCCAAAAAGACCATCCAGGCGAAGGACCACTCCACGATCTCGTCCGACCAGCTCAGCCTGGCCACGGGCACGAAACGGATGAAGACCACCCCGGCCAGGACGAACATGAGCATGACCAGGCAGCCCATGGAGAACCAGCGCAGGATAGCGCTCAAGATCCGGTCAAGCTTGATTATAAATCCCACGATCTCAATCCATCGGCCACATATTACTCACTCAGGCATGAATATGCCAGGAATCCACAGAGACAGCCAGGGAACGTAGGTTATGAGCATGAGGACGACGAAAATGCCCAGGAGGTAAGGCCACAGCTCCCTGCTGAGGCGGCCGACCGAGACGCCGCTGATGCTGGAGACGGCGTAGAGGGACATGCCCACCGGCGGCGTCAGCAATCCGAGCATGGAGCAGAGGATCATGATCACCCCGAACTGGACCGGATCGACGCCGAACTTTTCGATCAGGGCCATGAAGACCGGGATGGTGATGACTAAAACGGCGATGCCCTCCAGGAAGCAGCCGAGGATGAGGAGCACGGCGTTGACGATGAGGAGCATGGCCCATTTGGAGGAGGTCAGCGAGGTCAGGCCGGTGATGACCTGCTCCGGGATGCGCTGGTGGATGAGGAGCCAGCCGAAGAAGCCGGCGGTGGCGATGATGAAGAGGACCTTGACGCTCTGGGTGACCGTGGCCCACAAAATGGCCGGCAGGTCCTCGAGGGCGATCTCCCGGTAGATGAAGAAGCCCAGGACAAAGGCGTAGATGGAGGCCACCACGGCCGCCTCGGTGGGCGTGAAGAGGCCCCCCAGGATGCCGCCGATGATCAGGATGGGCATACCCAGGGCCAGGATGGAGCCCTTGAAGGAACTCAGAAGCTCCTTCAGATCGGCCCGCTTCTCTTTGGGGTAGCCGCGCTTTTTGGAGACAAAGAAGACGGCCGTCATCAGGGCCAGGCCCATCATCAACCCGGGCAGGCAGCCGGCCAGGAACAACGCCCCGACCGAGACGCCGGTGATGGAACCGTAGATGACGAACGGAATCGAGGGGGGGACCACCGGACCGATGGTCGAGGAGGCGGCGGTGATGGCCGCGCTGAACTCGCGGTCATAGCCGCTCTTGGTCATGGCCTCCATCTCGATCAGACCCAGCCCGGCCGCGTCGGCCACGGCCGCCCCGGACATGCCCGAGAAGATCATCGAGGAGACCACGTTGACGTGCCCCAATCCACCCCGAAAATGGCCCACCAAGGCCAGAGCGAAACGAAACACGCGCTGGGTGACCCCCCCCGAGTTCATCAAATTTCCGGCCAGGATGAAGAAAGGAATGGCCAGCAGGGTGAAGCCGGTCGTGGCCGAGTACATCCGCTGGGCGAGCATGGGCAGGACAAACCCCTCCCCCAGAAACAAGAAGGTGAAGACAGCCGTCAGGCCCATGGCCGCGGCGATGGGCACCCCCAGGAGGATGAGCCCGACCAGGGCCCCGAATATGGCCAGCGTCAGCACGACCCGCTCCTCTTTCCGGCCAGCGGCGAGGTCTTACCTCCTCTCGGCCTCGACCATCTTCAGGAACTTGTCCACGTTGTCCTGGCCGGCGTACTCGCCGATGCGCTTGTAGGCCGGGCCCATGACCTTGCGGAAGGCGGGGATGTCGGGCTGGGTGACGGCCATGCCCTTGGCCTTGAGCTGGTCGACCAGACCGGCCTCTTCCTTGACCATGGCCTCCCGGAACCACTGCCCGGCCCTCTTGGACTCCTCTTTGATGATCTTCTGCTGATCCGGGGTCAGCTTGTCCCAGGTCTTCTTGGACATGACGTGAACCATGGAGTTGTAGACGTGGCGGGTCAGGGCCAGGTTCTTCTGGACCTCATAGAGTTTGAAGTGATAGATCACCGCCAGGGGGTTCTCCTGGCCGTCGACGACGCCCTGTTTGAGGGCCATGTAAAGTTCGGGGAAGGCGATCTTGGTCACCACCGCGCCGCAGGCCTCCATGGCCGCCTGGAGCTGAATCTCGGGCGGGGTGCGCATCTTGAGGCCCTTCATGTCATCCGGGACCATGACCGGGCGAACGTTGTTGGTCACGTTCCTAAAGCCCCACTCCCAGTTGGACAGAAAGACCAGGTTCTGAGCCTCCAGCAGGGGTGCGGTCCAGTCCATGAACGGGCCGTCCAGGACCCGCCAGACGTGCTCGTAGCCGTCATAGACAAAGGGCAGCATGACCACGGAGAACTGCTTGACGTACTTGTCCAGGGCGCCCTGGGTGGGGAGGCTCATGTCGATGGCGCCGAGCTTGTTCTGCTCCAGAACTTCGGGCGGAGACCCCAAGGCGTTGGCCGGGTAGATCTTGATCGTGATCGCCCCGTTGGTCCGCTTCTCGACCGCCTCCTTGAACATCAGGGAGGCTTTATGCCCGGGGTGGGTCTCGGCCGCGTAGTGGCCGAACTTCAGCTCCAGGGCCAAGGCCGGGGCGGCCATCAACGCGGCGACCAGGGCCGCGCCGACGAAAACGGCTAGCAACCTAGATTTCATGTCTCTTCCTCCTTTACCGATTGATGAGGTGCATTTTTTATTGACAACCCATGGCCTCTCGCCGCCAGAGGGACGAGCGCTCTGCGGCCCGCTCTGGTGACGTTCTTTTACGGAGACGACAATCGGTCGGAGCCTCTTCTCCGAAGCACCGTGCCGGAGCGATTGGTTTTGGTTCCATATATAGAACTTAGTTCCAGTTTATCCTAACCCGCGGCCGCGCCTGGTGTCAAGGAAAACAAGAGGCGATTACGATGGCTAAATATGACCCATTTCTCTCTCCAAGCGTTGCCTCTCTTAAGTGGTTGATATAAGAAGGCGGGGCGGCGCCCCTTAATTATATGAGACAGCCCCGCTAAAAGAAGAATTCGACTCGGGGCCGCGCTTCAGGCCTCCGGCGGTCAGGGCGAAGTTTATTCTGAGGCCACTTTGACCTTCACGACCACCTTCTTGACCCGTCGGGGGGCGTGGAGGCTCAATCCTGGGGCGTGGCCGTCGTGGGGCATGAAGACGACAAACATGCCCCTGGACAGGCTGAGAAAGTCTCCCCGGCCGCTCAAGGCCAGAAAATCCTTTCCCGCGTCGTACTTGCCCTCTTCGAGGCGGGCCAGGTCCGCGTAGCCCAACCGCTCTTCACCCGCGACGAGGCATTGAATGTCCAGGTGACGCCGATGGGCCTCCCACCTGGCCTCGTCCGGCGGCTTGGTCTCGTAGTCCATGACCAGGGCGAAGAGGTCGTCACCCTCGATCTCGTGGCGCCCCGGCTCCAGGGCCTCGAGGTCGGTCCGGCGCAAATACTCCAAGCCCCTCTTCAAGAGAGGATGAAGGCCGGCGTAAAAGCCGGCGTTGGACAACCGATCGACGATCATGACCGCCCCTCCTTTGTTTTTGTGCTGTCGTGAAGGAATTCATCCCCCTTTCAAGAGGCCGCGCTTCTTGTACACCTCGGCTGCCTGGCGGATCAGGGCCGCGTTCAAGGGGGCCATCTTCTCCCTCTCCAGCCGGTCGGCCCATCGGATCAGCTCCTCGTAGCTGGCCCGGCCGGGGCGCAGGAGATCGTAGATGTCCAGGACCATCCGGTTGGAGAGGCCGGTCAGTTCGGCCGCCCGCCTAAAGTTTTGGGCCAAAGGGCGACATCCGGCCCTCTCGGCCAGCTCTGCCTGGTGAAGCAGGGTCTCGGCGCTGATGCGAAGATCGTGGGGGTTGAGCCGCCCGGCCATAATGTTTTCGAGCGACAATTCACTCACCAGCTTCCCGCCCAGGGTTTTGGCCTCACGTTCACTCATCGCCATCTCTCCTTAAGCGCAGGCGCATCTCTTCAGGTGGGCGGTTCGGATCGACCAGCTCGGTCGAGCGGCGGTGGAGGAGGGTCGTTTGGACGATGAGGCGCAGCCTGGCGAAGTTGTCTATCTTCACCGGCACCGGCGTGGTGTCTTTGCGCTGGGCGTAGCGGGCGGCGTTTCGTCCTATTTGACGATAGGTCGCCAGGTCGAGATTGGGGGCCTGGGGGAAGAGCTCCAGGTTCGACAGGGGCGGCATGACCCGACAGTGGATGACGGCCGTGCCTTTGGCCTGGAGACCGACGGAGATTCCGGAGCCGCTCATTTTTGCGCCGGCGTGGCCGATGAAGGCGCAGTCCGAGGTGTGATGCACGCGCACGATCCTCGGTGCCACGCCTTCGTCCCTGACCCCTTGGACGATGGCGGCCACGACCTCTCTCAGCTCCAGACCGGCCAGGGTTTTTTCGCCGCCCGCGCCCACGGCCGGGTCGAGGGCGATGACCACCTCGGCCTTCTCCTTCAGGGCCAAGGTCTCGGCCGGGCCGACCTCCTCCAGCCAGGCTTCGCCTTTGACCGCGGCCAGTTCCTTAAGGAATGCTTTAGGATCCCAGGCCTGGGGAAGATTTGAGATCAAGGACCAGCGCTCCCCGGCCAAACGGTGGCCGGTGCCCGGCCCGCGGTAGTCGTTGGGATCGGTCAGGGCGTTCAAGACCTCAAAATCGCCCCTCACGATGGCCGAGGTCTGGAGATAATCGCCCAGGATGCGCTGGCGCGCCAAGCCGAGGATGTTCTCGGCCACGTCTTCAAACCCCCCCTCGGACAGAGCCCGGATGACGTCGATGACGTTCTTGTCCCCGTGCAGGAGGCCGTGGGCCGCTTCGATGTCGGCCACCTTGTCGCGGTCGGGCACGTCCTCGCTGCTGAACGCGGTCACGGCCGCGGCCACCTCCTCGTCACTGACCGGGGGCAGGTCCAAGGCCGCGAACACGGCTTGAACGGCCCGGGCCGCTTTTTGTCGCACGGCCAGCGCTTCAGCCTCCTTGATTGGCCTCAGGCCGCCGTCAACCTGCATGTCGCGCTGAAGGACGTGCCAGTCGTCCAGCTCGGTGACGTCGAAGTTTCCGCCGCCGAACATGTTGTCGTAGCGGGGAATGGCCCCGTAGCCGGAGGTGATGAAGTCGGTCCCCGGAATAAACTGCAGCATGAGCTTGGCCGTCTTGCGCATTTCGGAGTGGGAGGAGAGGGCGTCGTTCCCCGAGGCCACCTCCAGCCCGAGCATCATCGCCAGCAGGTTTTCGGCCAGAACGACCCGCACCCCGCCGGGCAGTGACTCCGGCAGGGCGATGCAGCTTATGGCGCCGTTCTGGCTGCCCTGGCTCCCGGCGCCGCGCGTCAGCAGCAGGCAGCGGGCTTCCAGATAGAGCATGGACTTGCCTTCACCATGGCCCATCAGGGCTTCGGAGCCGCTGCCCGAGGTGAAGCGCGTCTTCACCCCCCGGCTGGCGTAGGCCGAGGCCAGAAAAGTCTTGGACCAGGGCGTGTCGTCGCCGTCCAAGAAGGCCATCTCGGTGCCGTAGACGGAGAGGGTCTCGGAATAATTGGTCAGGCCCTTGAAGCCGAGCCGGAGATTGGTCGCCTCCTCGACGGCGCACTGGGTCAGCACCCCTCCGCGGCCGGTCTGGGAGCCGATTAAGATGGACAAGGCGTTGAGCGGCGCATAGCGGGCCACGCCGACGGTGGTTTCGATCTCGTCGAAGCCCCGCAGCGCCGCCTCGGCGGCGTCGGCGGCCAGCAGGGCCGGGTTTTCCTTGCGATTCGTCACGTGGGCCTGGTTGGCCGGGGTCCTTCGGGCCCGCAGCTTGGCCAGGGCCATCATCATCTCCAGGACGTTGAGGTGGTTGACTATGTCCACCAGCTTGGCCGGGGTGCAGGCTTGGGTCAGTCGCAAAACCTCCTGGCGAGAGATATTGATGTCGACCATCATCCGCGCGATGTCCAGGGAGGGCGTGGCCATGGCCGCCTCGGCCATCTCCAGGTCCAAGGCGTGATCGGCGATGAATAGGTCGATCATGTCAAAGTCAGCCCTCGGCCGGCCGTCCATCTCCACCACCTGGCCGTCCGCGATCCTCAGGCCGGGCGAGGGGTCGGCCGGACTGTCCACAGCGATGAGCCCGGCCTCGGCAAAGGGCTGGATGAAAGTCTCTTGGTTCACGGGACGCTCGGCCAGCGCTTGGAACCTTTTCGATCTCATGTCCGTCAACCCCCTGAAGTCACGAATCGGGCCGCGGCCGCGGTCAGGTCTCTACCCCAGTCAGCGCCCCACCTCGCGGGCGCCTCGGGAGCGCAAAAGGTCTTCCACCTCTCTCGGGCCAGAAACAAAGTAGTCTCCGGCCAGGCCGAGCTTCAGGGCGGCCATGGCGCTGCCGTACTCGACGCCCCACTGGGGCGAACCGTCCAGCCAGCCGTTGAGGAAGCCGGCGCAAAAGGCGTCCCCGGCCCCGAGGCGATCGACCACGTCGACCTCGTAGCCCCGGCTGCGGTAGCTCCCGCCCTTGACCCGGGCCAGGGCTCCCGCGGCACCGAGGGTCAGAACGCAGGCCCGGGGCTTGAAACGCTCTTGAAGCGCCGCGGCCACCTCCTCGTCCTTGCCGGCCAGACCAAAGACGTCCCAGGCGTCCTCCTGGGTGCAGATGATCAAGTCGGCCCGCTCCAGGAGAGGCGAGAGGGTTTCTTGGGCCTCATCCGGCGGCCACAGCTTGGCCCGGTAGTTGACGTCCAGGGAGACCTCGACCCCGGCCGCCCGGGCCCGGTCGATCAGCTCATCGGCCACCTGGGCGCAGTTCGGCGAGAGCGCCGGGAAGATGCCCGACAGATGGAGGATCCGGCCGCCCAACATCAGGTCCAGATCGAGCTCCTCGAATCTGATCAACGTCAGGGCCGAGGGCTGGCGGTCGTAGACCACCTGGGTGGGCCGAGGCCGCGAGCCGTACTCCACGAAAAAGACCTCGTTGCGCCCGGCCTGAGACCAGATCACGCCCGAGACGTCCACGCCGTGGGCCGAGATCTCGCCGGCCACCCGACGACCGAGGGGGTTGTCCACCAGGCGCGAGACCCAGGCCGTGCGACGGCCCAGCCGGGCCAGGGCGGCCATGGCGTTTGACTCGCTGCCGGCCGTGCGCACCTCATAGACCGGCGCCGTCTCCAGCCTCTCCCCGGCCGGCACCGAGAGGCGGAGCATGGTCGAGCCGACGGCCACCACGTCAAATCTTTTTTTCATGGTCACAAGCTAACCCGCCTGACCCCCTCAGCAAAGCTATCCCTGGCTCCCCCTCGCTTATTCCTCCGATTGGATCGCCGGCCCGCCTTCCTCGGTCATTTCGGCGATGCGAGCCGTGGCCTTTTTGATGCGATAATAGGACGAGATGATGACGATCACGGCCAAGATGATGAAGGCGGCGCTGATGGGGCGAGTGAAAAAAGTGGTCGGGTCGCCGTGGGAGATGATCAGCGAACGGCGCAGGTTCTGTTCGGCCATGGGGCCGAGGATGAGGGCGAGGAGGATCGGCGACACCGGGTAGTCGTAGTACTCCATGAAATAAGCGATGACGCCGATGATGAGGGAAAGGCCCACGTCCCAGAAGCTGAACCGCATGGCGTAGGACCCGACGACGCACAAAAAGAAGATGATGGGCGTCAGCACGCGGCGGTCGATGTTGATCAGCCGGGCGAAAAGACGCGCTCCGGACAGCCCGACGACCAAAAGCACCGCCTGGGCCATTATCATGCCGGCGAAGATGGGATAGATCACGTCCAGGTGGTCCCGAAACAACAGGGGGCCCGGCTGGAGTCCATGAATGGTCAGGGCGCCGAGCAGCACCGCGGTCACGGCGTCGCCGGGGACCCCCAGGGTGAGCATGGGGATCATGGCCCCCCCGGTGGCCCCGTTGTTGGCCGCTTCCGGAGCGGCCACGCCCTCCAACACGCCGGTGCCGAACCTCTCGGGATGCTTGGAGGAGCGCTTGCACTCGCCGTAGGCGATGAAGGCAGCCACGTCGCAGCCCGTGCCGGGGATGCTGCCGACGAAGGTGCCGATGAGGGCCGACTTGATCATGGTTTTGAGCGAGGCCAATATCTCCTGGAATTGGGGCAGAACCTTTTTGACCTCTGACTTGACGTGAGGGGTGATCTGCATTTTTTCGATGTTGCGGAACACCTGGGCGTAGCCGAAGAGGCCGATCAGGGCGGGGATGAAGGTCACGCCGCCGAGGAGTTCTTGTGAGCCGAAGGTGAAGCGGGGCACGCCGGAGAGGGGATCGAAGCCGATGACCGTCATCAGCAGGCCGAACAGGGCGGAGATGATGCCCTTCAACAGGGAGCGGCCCGAGATGGTGATGATCATCCCCAGGCCAAAGAAGGCCAGGGCGCAGAACTCCGGCGGGCCGAACCTGGTGCCGATCCGGGCGATCTGGGGCGAGAGAAAGGTCATCACGATGGCGCCAGTGGTGCCCCCGATAAAGGAGGCCACCGTGGACATGCCGATGGCCTTGCCGCCCTGACCCTTTTGGGCGAGGGGATAGCCGTCCAGCAGGGTCGCCGCGGCCGAGGGGGTGCCGGGGGTGCGGATGAGGATGCCGGAGATGGAGCCGCCGTAGATGCCGCCGCAGAAGATGCCGATGAGCATGAGCAGGCCCTGTATCGGCGGCAAGCCGAAGGTGAAGGGGATCAGGAGGGCGCAGCCCATGGTGGCGGTCAGGCCCGGCAGGGCGCCCACCAGAATCCCGGCGGTGATGCCCACGAACACCAAGGCGAAGTTGATCGGGGTGAGCATCACCGTCCCGAAGGCGTGAAAAAGAAGATTGAAATCCATACGCCACCTGCCTCAGCTAGTCACCAGCCGCCGACTCCTCAAAACGTGAAATCAAAGAGCCCGGTGGGCAGCGGGATGATCAAAAAGTATCTGAAGATCGCCCAGACTATCACCGAGGCGACCACCGAACTCAAAGCCCGGACGACGACCCCCTTGTGCTCCAGAAAGGTCATCAGGACGAACAGGAACACGGCGGTGGACATGGCGAAGCCGATGGCCTGCATGAGCACCAGATAGCCGAGGCACATGGCGATGGCCGCCAGCATGCGCAAAAATCCCCTGAAGTGTATTTTTTCGCCAGGCTCCAGGCCCCTGCCCCTGAGCCCGTTAAAAATGAGGACGCCGGCGCACACGGCCATGGCCAGGGACAACGCCTGGGGAAAGAAGTTGGGGCCATAAAAGTAGATGGTTTTCTCGGCGTAGGAGCCGGCGTACCAGAACACCCAGGCGCTCAAGACCAACAGCCCAGCGCCAACGCCTATGTCGGCTTTTTGCATGATGAAACCCGCGCCGTCTGGTTGAGGACGACCCCAAAGCCGCCCTCAACCAGGTCAGTGTTTAGTCTATCGGCTTGTAGAGGCCCACCGATTTCAGGGCCGGCTCCAGGGTCTTCTCCATGTTGGCCAGAAAGTCCTCAAACCCGGCGGGATCCTCGTAGACCAAGGGCAGACCCAGCTGCTTGGCCAGATCCTGGAACTCGGGATCATCGAAGCAGCCCTTGAAGCCTTTGACCAGAACCGCCATCACCTCGCCCGGAACGCCCTTGGGAGCGCCCAGGCCCCGCCAGTCCAGGATGGGGTGCGGGTTGGGGAAGCCCGCCTCGGCCACGGTCGGCACCTCGGGGAAGAGGGGGTGGCGGACGGTGTTGTTCACGGCCAGAATGTGCACCTGGCCGGCCTTGTAGAGCTGGAGCACCTCGTCGATGCCGGTCGTGGCGCAGTCGATGTGCCCGCCGATGAGAGCCGTGCGGGTGGGCGCGGCGCCGTCGAAGGGCACGTAGTTGAACTTGACGTCTTGCTGGGTGGCGATGGCGGCGATGGCCAGGTGCCAGCCGCCGCCGGCCCCGCTGTGGCCGACGGTGACGATGCCGGGGTTCGCCTTGGCGTAATCAATCAACTCCTTCAGGGTTTTCCACTTGGAGTCGGCGCCGACGCTGATGGCCGCCGGGCTCTGGTTGACCAACTGGATCAAGTTGAAATCGCGGTAGGACAGCTTGGCCAGACCCATCTGGCGATAGGTGCTGAGCTGGAAGGTGATCATCCCCACGATGTAGCCGTCGGGCCGCGCCGTGGCCACGGCGCCCATGCCCACCGCACCCATGCCGCCGGTCTTGTTGACGACGTTGACGTTGACCCCAAAGTACTTCTTGGCGTTCTTCACCAAGGCCCGGGAGATGGTGTCCGTGCCCCCGCCAGCCGACCAGGGGCAGATTAAGGTGATGTCCTTGGCCGGGAATTCGGCCGCCGCTGGCGCCGCCGTGGCCAGGGCCAGGAGCGCCGCCAAACCGAGGATCCATAGCTTTTTCATGCTCTCCCCTCCTCCTTTGATTAAGGTTTTTCCCACACCAAGGCGCTTATCTCGACGCGCCTTTTGTCTTAAGGAGGACTGTCAGACGGCCGTCTGATCCAAATTGACCAGGGCGGCGTATCTGGGATCAACCTCGATTCCTTTTACGGGATTGGCCAGCACCCCGAGGCCCTCGATCTCGGCTTCGATGTAATCACCCGGCTCGATGGGCCCGGCCGGGGGAGTGGCGGTGGTGATGACGTCGCCCGGCTCCAAGGTCATGAAGGCCGAGACGAATTCGATGATGTCGCCGAAGCCGAAGCGCATGTTGGTCGTGTTGGATTCGCACTCCACGCGGCCGTTTCGCCGCCGCAGAGTCACCAGGTTGTAGATGTCGGCCGGCATCTCCTCCGGCGTGACGACCCACGGGCCCATGGGGGCGAAGGTGTCCATGTTCTTGCCCCAAGGCTGATACTCCCGGTTGGCCGCCTCCAGGGAACGCCCCGTCAGGTCATTGAAGATGGTGTAGCCGAAGATGACCTCGCTCACCCGCTCCTTGGGAACGCCTCGGCAGCGCCGGCCGATGACGCAGGAGAACTCCCACTCGTGATAGATGACCCCGTAGCCCCTGGGCAAAAATATCGTTTCCTGGTGACCGATGACGGCCGAAGGAGACTTCAGAAAGACCAGCGGCACGGGAGCGTAAGGGATGCCGATCAAGCGGCGATAGTCCTCGTAATTGGTCCCCGTGCACACGATCTTGGGCGGGCGCAGGGGCGCCGTGAAGCGGACCGCGTCGGCCGGCGAGGCCAGATTTTTTTTGAGGCCGAATTCCAAGGCCTTCTGGGCCACCTCCTGGGAGGCCCGGCCTTTTTCGATGAAGGCCAAAAGCTCGGGCGGCAGCTCCACCTCGGCCAACAGATCAAACCCGGCCGCGCCCCGGTCTTTCAAGAAGGCCCTGTAGGCGGCGTTGAGGTCAACCACCTTGTCGTCCACGAAAGCGCCCAGACGCTTCCGCCCGTCCACGAAGCAGTTGCTGAGCCTCACCTTCAACCCCCCTGAGCCGAATGGGGGACATACCCCATCTTGCTGGATACTTCGGCGGCGGCGGCCAGCAGCGGAGAGGCAAAGCTGGCGACGAAGTAGAGAA
>CAYXRH010000001.1:0-16713 GCA_964466355.1 uncultured Thermodesulfobacteriota bacterium | reverse complement strand
CGACGGCGGCGGCGGCCAGAACCTCTCGGACATAGAATTCCTGCTCCCCGGGGTTGGTGATCCGCTGGCTCGGCCCGGAGACGCTGAGGCTGGCCAAAAGGCTGCCCTGATGATCGAAGACCGGGGCGGCGACGCAGCTTATCTCCTCTTCGTGCTCGGCCAGGTCAAAGGCGTAGCCTTGCTTGACGATCTGGGAGAGCTCCTTCTGGAGTTCTTGGGCCGTGGTGACGGTGGCCGCGGTGAACTTGGTGAACTCCATCTGTTCGATGAGCTTGGCCTGCCTGTGCGGGGGCTGGTGGGCCAAAAGCACCTTGCCCACCCCGGTGCAATGCAGGGGCGCCGAAGCGCCGACCTTGGAGATCATGCCCAGGCTCTTGGGGCTGTCTATCTTGTCCAGATAGGTCGCCTGAGAGCCGCTCAACACCGCCAGATGGACCGTCTCACCGACCCGCAAGGAGAGCTCCAGCATG
The DNA here is from genome assembly GCA_964466355.1 of uncultured Thermodesulfobacteriota bacterium. Classification (GTDB taxonomy): domain Bacteria; phylum Desulfobacterota; class Desulfarculia; genus CAYXRH01. Next base: position 16,243 of record CAYXRH010000001.1, on the reverse strand, counting down.
ATCTTGTGGGCGATGAGGTGGAGGTTGGTGTTGCGCAAGTAGGCGCTCCCGATGGAGAAGGCGGCCAGGCCGACCTTGAACTCCTTGGTCTTTTCCTCTCTTTCCACCAGGCCGCATTTCTCCAGGGTGAGGAGGAGACGGTAGGTGGTGCTGCGCTCGACGCCCACCTGGCGGGAGATCTCGCTGGCGGTGGCGCCGGCGTGATTCTGGGCCAGCCACTTCAGAATGTGGCAGGCCCGCAGAATCGAATTGATCAGATAGCGGTTTTTTGGGGGCACATTATTTCACTATTTACATAGTTGTTTTATTAATTACACGATAGTTCACCACAAGGCGCGGTGTCAAGAGTATATTTTTGGTGGTTTGATGTGATCATATACTAAGCTGGCTTCAAAAGCGCGGTCTTGGTTGGTCGTCATCTTTTCAGGTCGAAGGTTGGGGCATGCTTGAACCTCGCTTCAAGACGACCCCGAGTCGATTTCTTCTTCAGGCGGGGGGATAGAGACAGAGAGGACCGAGATGGGCCTCAGAAGCTCCTCAGGTCATAGAGGGGGCGGTCTCCCTTGCGTGCCTCAAGGGATGACGTCCATCTCCATGATCTCGGGCTCGTGCACCGGCAGCAAGATGTCGGCCATGTCCTTGATCTTGAGCATGCTCTCGTAGGCCTGGCGCGCGTCGGAGTGAATTCCGGGGATGAGGACCGAAGAACCCGACAGAGGCCCGCCCCGGGCCCGGACGTCTTCGGCCGGGTAGAAGTTCTCCTTGACGCAGCAAAAACCAGTGATGACGGCGCGACCTTTGGCGGTGTTGATGGACACGGCTTGACACCCGGGCGTGTGCCCCGGCGCGGGAATGACCTCGATGCCCGGCAGGATCTCCTGGCGGCCTCGAAGGGGGACGAAGTCAAGGTTCTCCAAAAGAGCCCTGGAGTACATGCCCGCGAAGACCGGGTGCGGGTTGCGGGCGAACTCCAGCTCTTCGGCCTGGACGATCACCTTGGCCTTGGGGCAGCGCTGGGTGTTGGCGCAGTGATCGAAATGAAGGTGGGTCTGTATGACCAGGTCCACGTCCTCTGGCCTCATCGAAGCCCTGGCGAGGGCTTCTTCAAAACTCAAGCGATGTTGAATGGGCAGATCGCGAAAGCAGGGATGATGGCCTTGGTACTGGGCGGCGTGGATGGCCGTGTCGACGATGACATTTCTGTCGGCCCCCTCGATGATCCAGAAAACGTAAGGCCGCATGATCTTCTCTCCGTAAAAGGAGAGATAGGTCATCATGCCCTTTTCGCCAGGGACGCAGGAGAGGGTCGCCGGTATAATTCTGTAGGTTCTCATTTCCTGGCCCACAACACTAGAGGCCCAGATACGCTTTTCTGACCGTGTCAGAGTCCATCACCTCGCGGGCTGGGCCTTCCATGAGGATCTCACCGTTTTCGAGAACGTAGGCGCGGTCGGCCGTCTCCAGGGCGTGCTCCACCTGCTGTTCAACCAAGAGGATGGTCAGCCCTCGCGCCCTCAATTCATTAATGAAGGTAAAGACCTGCTCCGCCAGAATCGGCGACAGCCCGGCCGTGGGCTCATCCATCATCATCAGATTCGGCTGGGACATCATCGCCCGACCGATGGCCAGCATCTGCCTCTCGCCTCCGCTGAGGGTATCGGCGTTGAGGTTTTTTCTCTCCGCCAGCGCCGGAAACATCTCAAAGACGGCCTGGCTGAGCTTTTCGACTTCATGCCCGGGCCTCTTGGCAAAGGTTCCGAGGAGAAGGTTGTCCTTGACGGAGAGCTTGGAGAACACCTTGGCCCCTTCCGGAATGAGGCACAGTCCCTTTCGGGCCACCTTGTAGGCCGGCTCCCGCTCGATGCTCTCGCCCAGGAATCTGATCTCGCCCTTCGAGACCGCCTTGAGCCCGGAAATGGCCCGCAGCAAGGTGGACTTCCCGGCCCCGTTGGAGCCGACGACGGCCACGATCTCCCCCTCCGAAACCCGAAAGGAGACATCCCTTATCACCGGAACGCGCCGGTAAGTGACCTCGATGTTACTTACCTCTAGCATACGATCTTCCCAGATAGGCCTCGATCACCTTCTCGTCGTGGGCGATCTCTTCGGGCCTGCCCTCGGCGATCTTCTCTCCGTAATGCAGGACGACGATCCGTTCGCAGACGTTCATGACCGCCCGCATGAGATGCTCGATGACGATGAGCGTGACCCCTGTGTCCCTTATCCGCCGCAGCAACTCCAGGACATCGTCCACCTCTTTCGGCGTCAGGCCGGCCATGACCTCATCCAGCATCAACAGCTTTGGTTCCGTGGCCAGGGCCATGCCCAGGCCGAGGCGCCTCTGCTCCGGAGGGGAGAGATCGCTGGCGTAGCTGTGCCGGCGAGGGCCGAGCTTGATGAACTCGGACACCTCTCTGGCCTTCTCGTAGGCCCCGGAGCGGTATTTGCACCTGATGAAAGCTCCGACCATCATGTTTTCCAGAACCGTCATCTTCTCGAAGTTCTGGACGATCTGGAAGGTCCGGGCGATGCCCTGGCCGCAGACCTTGTAGGGTGGAATGTTTTCGATGGGCCTGCCTTCGAACATGATTCTGCCTGAAGTGACGCGGTGATAGCCGGATATGCAGTTGAACAAAGTGGTCTTTCCGGCCCCGTTGGGGCCGACCAGACCGACGATTTCTCCTCGAGAGACCGCAAAGGAGATGTCGTTGTTCGCCAAAAGGCCACCGAACCTCTTGGTGACCCCGTTTAGCTCAAGCAACCTCATCCTCCTGCTTCCGAAAAAGACTCCAGCCTTCGAAATATTTAATCAATCCGTCGGGTTGGATTAGGCAGATGGCGATGATAATTCCTCCGAAAACCATGAAGGCGATGCCGCGCCCGGCGCCGCCGAGCCAGGCGCCGATGATGTTCGTCAGGGGGATGAGGATGGCCGTCCCGAGCAGGGGGCCGTTCAAGGTCCCGCTTCCGCCGAACACGGAAATCAGGACCACCTGGACCGAAAGGTGCAAAGAGATGGCCGAAGGAGGATCGATGTACAAGACGTACTGGGCGTAAAAGGTGCCCGCAATCGCCGCCAGAAACGCGCTGATGCCGATGGCGATGAGGCGGTACAAGGCCGTGTTCACGCCGAGGCTTTGGGCCGCTTCGGGGCTTTCTCTGAGGGCCCGGAGATAGTAACCAACCCGGGAGGCGATGACCGCCTTGGTGAAAATCAGCCCCAGAATTAGAAGGGCCAACATGATGTAGTAATAGGGGATCTTGCTCTCGTGAAACTGGAAGTTCAGGAAAGAACTCTCCTGCATGGGCACGGACAGTCCCTGGGCCGCGCCGACGAAGTGCCAGTTTTCGATCAAAGTTTTTGTCACGAACAGAAAGGCCAGCGTGGCGATGGCAAAATAGTGGCCCCGCAGCTTGGAGGTGGGATAGCTGATGATAACCCCCACCAGCCCCGAAAGACAGCCCCCGATCAACATGCCCAGCCAGGGGTTGACTCCCCAGTGGACCTGAAGCACGGTCGAGGTGTAGGCCCCGACGCCGAAGAAGGCGGCGTGCCCAAAAGAAAAAAGGTTGGCGTAGCCCCCCATGAGATCCCACGAGATGGCCAGGAGCCCGTACATGAAAACCATGATCATGATGTGGCGATAGAAGACGCTTTGGAAAATGAACGGGTAGACCAGGACGAAAAAGAGCAGGAAAGCGACCAGGAGTCGGGTCGGCTTACGTTTGAGGGCTTCTACCATCCAAAGATCCCCCTCGGTTTGAACATCAACACCACGAGATACAGCACGAAGACGCACAGATACTTGTAGGCTGGCTCGATGAAAAAACCCCCGAAGGTCTGGATCATGCCCACGATCACACCGGCGAGCATCGTCCCGGCGATGGAGCCGAAGCCGCCCAGGGCGACGATGGTGAAGGCTAGCACGGCGAAGAGGAATCCCGAGTAGGGCGAAACGTGGGTGAACACCGGCAGCACCACCCCGGCGACCCCGAGGCAGGCGATGCCGATGGCAAAGGTGATGCCGTTCATCCGATCCGTGTTGATGCCCATCAACTGCGCCGTTTCTCGGTCAAGGGAGGTGGCGATGATGGCCTTACCCGTGTTCGTTTTCTTGATGAAAAAGTGGACCACGAAGATGACGATGAGGCTCAGAATGGAGGTCACCAACTCGGGAACGCTGAGAAAGACGTTCCCTATTTGCAAATCGCCCCTGATCCAAGGGTCGTGGTCGACCGAGCGGTAATCGGCCGAGAAGATGAAAATGAAGAGGCTTTGGAGGAAAATGCTGATGCCAAAGGTGATGACGATCTGGGAGAGAACGTTTTCGCTTTTGAGCACGCGGGCGATTATGAACCGGTAAACCAACCAGCCCAGAGCCCCCAGGAACACGACGGCCACGGGCATGGCCACGATCGCGCTCCAGCCAAAAAGCGCGTAGGCCCAGAAGCCGAAATACATGGCGATCACCAGAAACTCGCCGTGGGCGAAATTGATGATGTCGGTCACTCCCCAGATCAGAGTCAAGCCTATGGCCACGAGGGCGTAAAGGAGGCCAACGATCAAACCGCTGACGATGAGCTGCAGGAAGAGCGTCGCGTCCAAGATTCAACGACCTCCGTGGGGGGAGGAAACAGGGACCGCCTGTTTCCTCCCTGATCTGAAGCGCTGGTGTCTTACTTCTTGTCCCAACTCGGGTGCGGCCAGATGATGTCGGCCGTCTTGTACTGGAAAGGCCAGACCACCTGAACCTTCTGGTCAATAATCTGGAGGACGAGCATCGAGGCGGCCTCGTTGTCATGAGAGTGCTGGGGCGGCTTCTGCAGCGGAGTGAACCAGATGCCCGGACCTGGCATGATGTTTTGCTCTTCGGTGAACCGGGTCTTCTCCAGGGCGTCCTTGATCGCCTCCTTGTCCGTGGAGCCGGCCCGATTGATGGCGTCGGCGAGCACGAACGGCGTCATGAAGTTGAGGGCGACCGGGATGCTCATCGTTTTACCGTATTTCTTCTTGTAGATCTCCCCCACCTTTTGCGTCACGGGCTTGTTGAAGCCGGGATGGAACCACCCGGAGATGAGAACCCCGTTGCCGTCCTTCCCGACGCTGGGGATGTATTTCGGGCTGGTGTAGCCGGCCATCCCGAACCACACCGGCGGCGTGTAGTTGAAGGTCTTCATCGTCTTCGTGAACAAGATGGCGTCCGGATCGTACCCAATCTGGAGGAAGATGTCCGGCTTGGCGGCCTTAATTTTTTGAACCTCCAGCTTGACCGAGGTGGCCGTGCTGTCAAAGGGGATGGAGGCCACGATCTTGTAGCCCCTTTTCTTGACCTCGTTCTCGATCTGTTCGTTCATGACCGAGCCGTACTCGGTGTTCTCGTAAGCCACGGCCACCTTTTGGTACTTCTTGCCCAGTTTCTTCTCCATGTCCTGGACGCAGTCAAAATAGGCCCGGGCCACCTTCCCGCTGTGGGCCAGGAGCCGGAAGTAATAGTGAAGGCCTCGTTTGGTCAGGTCCACGGAGCTTCCGGCGCCGCTGATGTAAGGCGTCTTCAGCCTTTCGGCGACCATGCTCCCCGTCTTGATGCAGGAGCTCTGCCACCCCCCCAGGATGGCCACCACCTTCTCCTGCCCTATCAATCTCTCCACCTCGGACATGGCCACGTTGGGGTCGCCGCGGTCGTCAGCGTAGATCATCTCCAACTTGGCGCCCCCCAAAGCGGGCAGCCCTTCAGTCTCGGCAAAGGGCAGGGTCAACCCGGGGTACTTGTTGTTGATGATCTCCACCGCCAGATCCATCCCCTCCTTGTTGAGGGCGCCGGTGGGGGCCGTCGGCCCGGAGAGGGGCAGCTCTCCCCCGACCTTGATCGTCTCGGCTTGAGCCCAACTTACCGCGGCGAAGCCGAGAACGCCGACGATGCAAATAAGCCCAAAAACCCTTGGAAATCTCTTTTTTGAGATCATGCCAACCCTCCTCCTTCGTTTTGGCGGTTACCTCTCAACACCTCGGCCTTCGCAGGGCCTCTCCGTAGTTGTAGACCGGGTCAGGAATGCCGAGCTTCTTCAGGATGCCGTAAAGGGTCGCCGACTGGCTGGAGATGACGGGTTTTCCGATCTCCCGCTCCAGGGTGTCGGCGACGCCCAGCATGGGGCTGACCATGCAGGTCAGAAACACGCAGTCCGCCTCCGGGGCCGCCTTGGCTCCCTCCTTGACTATCTTGTAACAACTGTAGGGGTTCATCCCGAATTCCCAGTATTCGGCCATGGGCACCAGCCCCATGCCCTGCCAGTGAAGCGTCTCGATCCCGTAGGCGTCGAAGAGCTTCACCTCCTCCTCGAAGGTGAAATCAGGATAGGGCCCCACGAGGGAGATCTTCTTGACGCCCATGTCTTCAAACAGCTCCAAGACGCAGCTAATGGTCGTCGTGGCCGGGGAGCCCGAAGCGCGCTCGATCTTGTTTATCAACTTCTGGGCGTGTTGAGGCCCTTCGATGAACCCCCCCGAGGTGCAGGCGAAAACAATCAGGTCGCACTTGCGGCCGTGGTTCAGTTTTTTTGACTCCGCCTCCACGGCGTCGGCCAGATCCTTGAGGGCCTGCGCCGTGTGCTCCTCATGACCCATGGCCGCCTTGGAGAACTTGACGCCTTCGGGGGCGGCGACCTCCCATTCACGGCACATCCAGGTCATCGGCGTCAGCACCCCGACCTCCGCCCGCCAGCCTCTCAGCGAAGGTACGTGATTGGTGAGTGTTGTTTCGGTCATGGCATAATTCCTTTCCATCACCTGACGTCCCTTTGTTGAATGACTCTGGTTACAAGAGACTCCCCGGACGACAAATCCACATTCGCCACTCGTCTAAACTGGGCCCTCAATCAAGGAATCCCGGACCACTCTCCGGCCAGAGCCGAAGGCCCAACAAAAGGAGAAAATAGATAATTTTCCCGTCTGCCCAGAGGCTCGAAGCCTCACCCCTTCTTGAGATGACGATAATAGCTGTCAATGTTATAGACAGCGGCCAAGGGATTATGACCCAGGACACGATCCTTGACGGCGAAGATGGTGCACGGCGCTTGAGCGTACTTCAGAAAAATGGAATCGTGCCCCACGCAAAGGCCCATGAGCACGTTCAGCTCAGTCTGCTCTTCGTTGACGACCAGGGCCTGCATGATCGGGTTGCACATCGACTCAAAAGACCCCGGAGCGACCTTCTCCTCGTCCCGAATCCCGATGGTCTCCTTGGGCGTGCGCCCCGCCTTGCAGATGACCGAAACCACCTCAAAGCCGTGGGAGGACAGAAATCGCTCCACGACCTTGGCTTCCCGGCGCAGGCCGACGCAGAAGACCAAACCCAGCCGTCGGTAATTCATTCTGTGGGCGAATTCAACGATCTCCACGATGCGCGGCTTGATGGGTTTGACCTTCTCGTACCCCAGGTCCCGGTCGCCGTAGCCTTCCCCTTCCTGGATGGAAGCCTGGCGGGCCATCTCCCGCACTTCAGGGTTTTGGTACTCTTTGACGGACTTCTCGATGATCTCCGCCTGGTTTATCGTCGGACAGAAAGGCGGGCTTTTACCCTCCTCATTTCGACAGACTCTCTCCGAGATGGGGAAAGGGCATCGGCCGCATTGCGAAAGGTCTTGACTCATCTTCTCTTCTCCAATCGTCGGTCCGCCAACATGTGTTAATCTCGCCTTCTTTATTACATTCCCCTGATCTGGTTTATGACATCCAGGGGCGGAGACTCGTACAGACCCCTCTTGCTGATGTCCACGCCGAGCTTCTGCTTCATGATGATGAGGGCTTCGATCATCTTTAACGCCGGGGCAAAGGTGTCAATCACCGGGATGGACTCCAGGCCGTCCATCTGCACGATTTCATCCATGACGCAGAGCGCGGCCAGAATCCCGCAGCCGGGGATGATCACCTCCGCCCCTTCCTCCTTGACCGCCTTTTCCGCCTCGGCCATGAAGATGGCCCGCAGATTCTTCTTGCCCGCCTCGGAGCCGAGGGCCTTGCCGAGCTCTTCGAGGGTCATCTCAAAACTCTGCACCCTGGTGGAGCGGGCGCGAAGGCCGTACAGGTCGATCAGCTCTTCTTGTCTGATACGCGCCTTTTCGCCGAAAGAGATGATGGCGAACTTCCGGCCCATCATGCAGCTGGCATACAAGGCCGTCTCCATGGAGGAGACGACGGGAATGGTCGCCACCTCCCGGCTCTCTTTGAGGCCGATGTCCAGAGAGCAGCCGATGATGACCCCGTCAAAGCCCTTGTCCTGGGCGTCCAGCACGTGCTGGACCGTCTCCAGGGCGTTCAGCAGATCGCTGGAGTCGTACTGGACTGACTGGGTCCCTCTCTTTGACCAGGTGTGATCCACTTCGATCCCGTCGCTCAGAATCCGCTCGAAGCCGGCTCGGCAGACCTTGTCGTACCCCGCGAAAGCGTCCGAGTAAAGCATGGGGTGGTGATATCTGATCTTCATACGTCTCCCTTTCTATATGATGTTTTCCCACAGGGGCCCTCAATCGGCTCCCTCAGGCCGCGACCCACTCCTCCCTCATGTCCACAATCGCCTCGGCGGCCAGCCTGGCCGCTGTGCCGCAGACCACCGGGCAACCTTTCAAGTTGCGGCACCCGATCTCCCTGAAGACCTCCCTCTCCTCGGGCCGGGAAAGGTCGTAGACTCGTCCGTATCTGATCTTGTGTATCTCGGCGCAGATAGTGTGGCCTATTTCTTCCTCGAAACGCCGGTGAATCGTCATCGCCGGCTCCATGGCCCGTTGATACTGCGCCATGTCCTCGAGCCTCTCCCGGCCGAAGAGGGCCGAGATGGCCATGACCGCCCCTATCAGGGCCCCGCACGACTCTCCCTGTCTGGCCACGCCGCCGGCCAGGGCGCTGCTCGCCCGAACCACGTCCGCGCCGATCTCAGGAAACACTTCCCTCAGCGCCGCCAGGACCGTCTGAGAACAGCCGGTGTAGGTCCTCTCGTTGTCAAAGGCCAACTGGTACGCTTTTTGGAGAACCTCCGCCCGGTTTTTCATGTACACACTCCTTAAAGAGATCACGTCCCGGCCGGGTGGGTTGCCTATCTCCGCCCTAAAAACCGGTCACTGGGAGACCAGACCGGTCAGGTAGAACATGGCGTTGAGGGAGCCTCCGTCGATGACGATGGAATGCCCGGTGATGTACGTCGATTCATCACTGGCCAGGAAGGCCACGGCCACGGCCACTTCCTCTGCCTGGCCGAATCGATTCATCGGCACGGCCCTGGCCCGTCCCCGGCGCAAGTCCTCGGTGTTGTATATGGCGTCCGTCAAGGGCGTGGTGATGGGGCCGGGGCTGACGGAGTTGACGCGGATATTGTACCTGGCCCATTCTATGGCCATGAGCTTGGTCAGGAGCAGCACGCCGGCCTTGCTGGCGCTGTAGGCTCCCAGGAAGATCTGAGGGGTGTGCCCGGCCACGGAGGCGAAGTTCACGATGCTCCCGCCGCCCTGTTTTATCATCACTTTGCCCACCGCTTGGGCGCACAGGAAGGTCCCTTTGAGGTTGACGTTGATGACTCTGTCCCAGTCCTCCTCCGAGACGTCCTCGATCGGAGACTTCTTCCCGATGCCAGCCACATTGACCAGAACGTCGATCCGGCCGAAGCTGGCCAAGGCGGTCTCGACCATCTCCTCCACTTGAGCCTTATTTGAGACATCCAGCTCAAAGGAGGCGGATTTTCGGCCCAGGCCTCGAATCTCCTCGCTCACCTTCCCGGCCGTTTCGGGCTGGATGTCGGCCACGAAAACGTCGGCGCCGGCCTGGGCCAGAGTGAGGCAGGCCGCCCGGCCGATTCCCTGTCCGCCGCCGGTGACGATCGAGATTTTACCTTTCATATCCATTTTTTACCTCCAGAGATATTTAGCCTCCGATCCGGCAGATCAACCCGCAGGATTCGACGATCTCCTTCAAGGCCTTCATCTCTTCTTCTTGAGGGGGCTCCACCTCGCTCAAGCGGTACTTCCTGCCCAGACGGTCGTACTTGAAGGCCCCGTAGCGGTGATAGGGCAGCAGTTCCACTCTCCGGAGCCGAGAGGTGTCCAGACTTTCGGTGACGAAGGTCGCCGTGGCCCGGATGTTGGCCGCGTCGTCGTTGAACCTCGTTATCACCGGAACGCGGATGATGAGGTCAACGGGTTCCCGGGACAATCGGATCAGGTTTTTGAGGATCTTCTGGTTGGAGAACCCCGTGCTTTTTTTGTGCCTCTCATGGTCCATGTGCTTGATGTCGTAGAAGACTAGATCCGTGTACTCACAAATACCTTTGAGGCTCTCCCAAGGGCAGTATCCGCAAGTCTCTATGGCCGTGTTGATGTCCTCTTTTTTGCATCTCTTCAGGAACTCCCGCACGAATTCCGGCTGGGCGGTGACCTCGCCCCCGCCGATGGTCACCCCCCCGCCCGAGTTCCTGAAGAAGACGATGTCTTTCTTGATCTCTTTGAAAAGGTCGTCCACGCCGAGGCGGGTCCCAAACAACCTTCTCGCCCCGGCGCAACACTCTTCGACGCACTGGCCGCAGTCGTCGCACCGCTCCCAATCCGTGACCGGGCCGCTCTCATCCATGTGGATGGCCCCTTGAGGGCAGACTTCGACGCAGGTTCCGCAGTTGATGCACTTTGCGGGGAAAAAGGCCACTTCCGGCGAGAAGTTCTGCCCTTCCGGGTTGCTGCACCACTCACAGTGTATGGGGCAGCCTTTCATGAAGATGAGGCACCGGATGCCATGTCCATCGTGGATGGCGTAGCGGTCAATGTCGAATATCATTCCCTGGATCATGTCCGCTGTCCTGGAAGTCTGCCTCATCCAGCCGTCCTCAACCCCAGGAGCAGTACTCCGTTCTGGCGATGATCTCGTTCTGGACTGATTTATCCAGTTCGGCGAAGTAGGCGCTGTACCCGGCCACCTTGACGATGAGATTGGGGTAGTTCTCGGGATTCATTTGGGCGTCCTTGAGCGTCTGGGCGTTGATGACGTTGAACTGCGAGTGCCAGGCCTTGAAGTCGATCAGGTAACTCTTGAGCAGAGCGACGAAGTTATCCACGCCCCGCTCGTCCTGAAGGAGGAGCGGGCTGAACTTCATGTTGTGGAGGGTGCCCACGATCTTGGGGGACTGGAACAACTTTGAGGCGGACTTGATGGCGCCGATGACGCCGTCACGCTCGCTGTTGGGCTCGGGCGAAATCCCGTCGGTGAGGGGCACGCCGGCCTTTCGTCCGTTGGGCAGGGCTCCGAGCACGGTCCCAAAGGGGATGTTGGCGGTGAGGGTCGTGACCTCGGGCTGGTATTTAGCGTCCAAGCCGTTGCGGTACTTGTGGCACTCCTGGGCGAAGGTGAGCATGAGCCACTTGCCCAAGGAGTCCACGTAGTCATCGTCGTTGCCCCACTTCGGCGCCCGGTTGATGAGAACCTGCCTCAGCTTCTCATGCCCCTCGAAGTTTTTATCCAGGGCCTTCTTCAGCTCCTTCATGCTCAGTTTTTTCTCCTCGAAGACCAGCTTCTTGATGGCCGCCAGCGAGTTGACCGCGTCGGCGACGCCCACGGCCGACCAGTACCCGCCCCCGTCGTTGTAAGCGGCCCCGTATTTCCACAGATCCTGGGCCGCTTCGATGCAGTCCTCTCTCATGGAGGAGATGAAGGGGGCGGCGAGCATCTCCCTTTTGGCCACGTCCGCCGTCCCGCTGGCCACGGCGGCGTGATAGCACAAGTAGGCGAACTGCTCATGGTACGCCTCCTTGAGCTGATCAAAGCTCTTGAAGTCTTCGGGGTTCCCGGTCTCCAGGCCGACCTTCCGGCCGTTGTAGCGCAGGACGCCTTCATTGAACATGAACTCCAGAGGAGCGCCCAGGTTCAAATAGACCGCCGTCAGGTAGTTCCCCTCCTTCTCCGGCCTCGCCTCCACGCAGGCCGTGAGCACGTATTCTCTGGCCTCATGGAGGGGGACGCCTCTTTCGAGCATGTAGGGAACGATGATCTCGTCACTCTGGTACTTCGGGTGTCCCAAGCCCAGCTTCAGCAGCTCCACGGAACGCTTGTAGAAATCCTGCGGCGTCCCCCCGTGCAGTCGGAGGCACAGATCCGGCTGGGGCAGTTGAAGCTCCTGCATGGCTTCGAGGCACATGTAAGACATCTCGTTCGTGGCGTCTTTTCCATCCGCGGCGAGGCCGCCCAAGGTGATGAGGTTCCAGATGGCGAATCCTCCAAAGAACTTGGCGTCGCTGGTGGCCCGGAGAATGTTCACCGAAGCCACTTTTATGTAGAAGCATTCCAAGAGCTCCAGGGCCTGCTCCTGGGTGAGCACGCCCTGCTCCAAGTCGAGCTGATAATAGAGGTTGAGCAGCTGGTCCAGCCTTCCCAGGGCAAAGGCGTTCCCGTTCATGCTCAGACGAGTGACCAGGTGGACGAACCACAGGGACTGCAAGGCCTCGTGGAAGTTCCGCGCCGGATTGGCCGGGACCCACTGGGTCACTTCGGCGATTCGCTCCAGTTCAGCCTTGCGCTCCGGGGCTTTCTCCGCCTCGGACATCTTCTTGGCCTCCTTGGCGTAGCGTTTGGCAAAGCCCATCGCCGCCTCGGAGGTGATCAGCACGGCCTTCAAGAAAAAGATCTTCTCCAGGTCTCTCGTGTCCGCGGGGTCCAGAGCCTTGAGCCGCTTCTTGACGTCTTTGACGATCCCCTTGAAGCCCTTGCGGAGAACGGTCTTGTAGTTCGGATAGACGTTGCCCACGTAGCTCGTCGTCTGGTTTCTGTTTTGAAGAATCGCCGTGCCCGCCGGCGGATAGACGTCCGGGTCCGCGTAACAAAGCTCCTTCGTCTCCTCAGGCAGGGTGGCGAAGACCCTCTCATCGACCGATCGCCCCCGCCAGTAGGGAAAGACCTCCTCTTTGAGGATTCGCTTATCCTCTTCCGTCACAATCAAGGGGTCCCAATCCCGCGAGGCAAGAGACTCCAGCTCCTTCTCCAACCATCCGCCGCACACCTCGGGGAATATGTTGACGCTTCTGGGGATCTTGGAGATATCCCCCACGATCAACTCGTGAGGGTGGATTTTGAGGCTGATGCCCTTGAGGACCCTCTCCAAACCGAGGGCCGTTTTCAACACCACCGGCTTGTCTTCGTTGTCCTTGTAAGCCTGGGTGTAGAAGTAGGCCCTTTCGACATCAAGGTGCGGTTTGGAGGCCAAAAACTCCTGGCGAAGTTTTTTGATTCTTGGAGTCATTTTTCCTTCCTTCCCCATAAGATAGTTCTTGGCGGAGCAAACACGCCCCGTGGTTTTTAGCGCCTTTTACGTCCCGCACTTCCCCCGGCGAGTGTTTTTCGCTCCGGAGTGAACGCCGAGCGTATCGCGGCTCAAAATCTTTGCTCTCTAGCCCGCCAGATACGCCTTTCGTATGTCCTCGTTTTCGAGAAGCTCCTCTCCTTTGCCGCTCATGATGATTCGTCCCGACTCCAACACGAAAGCCCGGTTGGCCAATCGAAGAGAATAGCGCACGTTCTGCTCCACGAGCAGTATGGGAACCCCTTCCTGGTTCAGTCTTTGAATAATCCGAAACATCTCCTTGACGATCATCGGGGCCAGGCCCAGAGATGGCTCGTCGAGCATGAGCAGCTTGGGTTTGGCCATCAATCCCCGGCCGATGGCCAACATCTGCTGCTCGCCGCCGCTTAAGGTGCCGGCCATCCTCCCGCTCATGCCCTCAAGCACGGGGAAGTAATCAAAGACGAGGCGGAGGCTCTTCTTTTTGCCGTCCCTGACGGTCTTGTCGTAGGCCCCCAGCTCCAGGTTCTCGAGAACCGTCATTTCGGGGAAAAGACGTCTGCCTTCCGGAACTTGCACGATGCCCAATGAAACGATCTTGTTCGGCAGCAACTCATCAATTCTGTGGTCCCGGAAAATGACCGATCCCTTCAGCGGCCTCATCAAGCCGGAGATGGTCTTCAGAATGCTGGATTTGCCTGATCCGTTGGATCCGACGATGGTGACCAGTTCTCTTTCCTGAATGTCAAAGGTGGCGTCCCACACCGCCTGCAAGCTGCCATAGGCAATGGATACGTCGTCTACTTTAAACAAGGTTGCTCCTCCCTAGGAAGAATAGTCTTCCCCCAGGTACGCATCGATGACTTTCTGATTCTCGAGAAGGCCTTCCGGGGTCTCTTCGGCGATCTTTTCCCCGTAGTTGAGGACGATGATCTGCTCCGCGAGATTGATCACCGCGTCCATGACGTGCTCGACCCAAAAGACCGTGATCCCCAGCGAATCACGGATCTTCCTGATCAAGTTCATCGCCGTCTCGACCTCGGTGGGGTTGAGTCCGGCCAGAATCTCGTCCAGGAGGACCATCTTGGGGCTGCTCGCCAGCGCCTTGGCCAGCTCCACCTTTTTGCGGTTCGCTAAAGTCAGGCTGCCGGTGGGGACGTTCTTCCTCTTGGCCAGCCCCACGAACTCGAGGTATTCCTCGGCCTTCTCGAAGGCCTCCTTGAAGCCGACCCCCTTCTCCGTCCCGAACATGGCGCCGACCATCACGTTTTCCAGGCTGGTCATCTTCAAGAAAGGCCGCACGATCTGGAATGTCCTCGAGATGCCCAATTTACAAATGACGTGGGGATGCTTGCCGCTGATGTCCATTGAATCAAAGTGAATGGACCCGGTGCTCGGACGATACACCCCGCTGATCGTATTAAACATGGTCGTCTTGCCCGCGCCGTTCGGACCGATGAGGGCCACGATCCTCCCTTTTGGGATGACGCAGCTCACGTTACTGAGCGCCATCAGGCCGCCGAATCTCTTCGAAACGTTGTCCAAGACCAGCAGGCCGTCCCCGTTGTCCCGATTCACGCTCGTCTCCTCCCTCTTCCTCAGGCGTAATCAATTTTCAGGGCTTCCAAGACGTGGACCACGACCCCCCGGGGCATGAACTGGATGATGATGACGATGATCACCCCCAGGACGACCAGATAAAGCTCCGGCATGCTGGCCCACAAGAACTCGGAGAGCAGCACAAAGAAAAACGCCCCGATCAAGGGCCCCACCACCGTGCCGAGCCCGCCGAACATGGTGATGGCGATCATTTCCACGACCAGATGCAGTTGAAAGGCGGCCACGGCGTCGATGTAGGTGATGTACCAGACGTAAGCGGCGCCGATGAGGCCCGGGAAAAAGGCGGCGATGGCAAAGGCCAGCATCTTGTAGAAATGCGTCGGGATGCCCGATGACTCGGCGGCGTCTTCGTCCTGACGAATGGAAGCGAGAGCGAACCCGAACTTCGACTTTCGCATCCAGTAAAGAAAGAGAAAACATCCGGCGAAGACGATGAAGACGATGGTGTAGTACTTCGGAAGGAGGTACACCGGAGGAAGGTTCAAGCCCTCCGCGCCCCCGAACCAGGGAGTGTTGACCAGGATGACGTACATTAATTCCGAAAACCCGAGGGTCAGAATGCTGAAGTAAGGTCCTCGCAAAATCAGGGCCGGGTAACCGAAGACGAAGGCGATGGCCGACGAGACGACCCCCCCGAGGAGGATGCTGTAGATAAGAGAGCCCTCGCCGAGCTCCAGGCTCGTCACCAGAATGGCCGCCGTGTAGGCGCCGATGCCGAAGAAGACCTGATGGCCGAAGCTGATGTACCCGCAAAAACCGGCCATCAGATTCCAACTCGCCGCGAGGACGCCGGCGACGAAGACAGACGCCAATAGAGAAACGACATAGCCCGTGGCGATGTATGGCACCGAGAGAAACGCTACAAAGACCAGGGCGAGGATGATGTTCCTGGGGGATAGGAGCTTGCCCGTCCGCGCGGCGGAGCCCGGCCCGCCCTTCTGCCCCATCACGACTTCTTGTTGATTGACGCCCAAGATGCTCCTCCTCTTTTATCTGGCGGCCAAACGATGACCCCTGAGGGTCAGAACGCCGATGATGATGGCGTAGGTGGCGAAAGGCTTCCAACCACTGCCGAAGATGAAGCCCGTCATCCCTTCGCTGATGGCCAGCACGAAACTGGCGATCAGACAGCCCTTGAAGCTGCCCATTCCGCCGAGGACCACCACGCAAAAGGCCAGGACGGTGAAACTGAACCCCATCTCGGGGTAGATGGCGTAGATGGTGGAGAAAAGCCCTCCGGCCACGCCGGCCAATCCACATCCCAGGCCCAAGGATATGAGGTATATGTTGAGCTTGCTGACCCCCATGAGCTGGGCCGCGTC